>JBLNGI010000081.1:0-12985 GCA_050264615.1 Gemmatimonadota bacterium | reverse complement strand
TTGATGAACGTGCCGTTCGTGCCGTGCACGATCCACGTCGGTCCCACCGGCCGCGCCAACATAGAGGACCGCAGCAACGCGCGCACGTTCGCGTAGTGTAAAGTCACATCGAAGGCATCATCCACGACCGCCGCCTCACGCTCGACGCGGATATCGGCGCCGATGGCATCGGGAATGCCGAACAAGAGCAGCGCCTGATCGAACAGGTGGGGGCCGATATCGAACCAGACTCCCGAACCGGGCAGCTCCTCCTCACGCCAGGCGTTCGGCTTGCGCTCGGGGCGGAAGCGGTCGAAGTGGGACTCGAACGTCACGACGCGTCCTATGGCGCCCTCGGTGACGACTTTCAGAACGGTGACGAAGTCGCCGGTGTAGCGGCGATCCTGGTAGACCGTCACGATGCGCTGCTGGCGTGCGGCGGTCTCGACCAGATCTTCCGCTTCTGCCAGCGTCGTCGTGAAGGGCTTGTCGACGACGACATGCCGCCCCGCGAGCAGGCATTGTTTCGCGATCGGATGATGCGAGGTGTTGGGGGTCGCGACGACGACGAGATCGATCGGCCGGTCCAGCAGCTCATCGACGCTGGGCACAAACTCGACATCGGCGTAAAGCGGATCTGGTGCACCGCGGCGCTGCACGATGGTCGTGAGCCGGAGTCCTTTCACCGCGCGGATGACGGGCGCGTGAAAGACTTTTCCCGCAAAGCCGAAGCCGACGAGACCGACGTTGAGCATAGCGGCGGTCAAAAAGACGAGACGGTCGTCGGGCGGTCAAGGAGCAACGGCGGCGCTCGGAGCGCCGCCGTTGCCGTCTTGAGCACTTCTAGCGACTGGAGGCCTGCTTCTGCGGATCGTCGGCGGGATTCACATAGGTAAGCGAGAACGGGCCCATCGCGTGCACCTGCACAACGGTCCGCCCTCTCGCCCGCGCGAAATGGTTCGCCCTGGCGGGCGCCGTAATGAAACCGCCCGTGGGTAACGCAATCGGGTTCGTGAAGTCCGCCTTGTCTCCCATCCCTACGAGTAACGTTCCACTGATCACCGTGATATGCTCGTCGGTCGGATGGTAATGCGCGGCGATCGTGTAATTGGGGGGGAAATCAAGGCGAACCGTAAACATCTCCGCCTGGGACGGATCGCCCTGAAGCACCGCCATTTTCGCGCCCGCCGGGAAGACCGGCGGCGCCGGACCCCATTTGAGCGCGGGCGCGGCGGGTTTGTGTGCCGCATGCGCAGGTGCTTGCCCCTGCCCCAGAACTGCGCTGGAGAGAAAAACAGTCGCCAACCCGAGAGAAGCGAGGACGCGCATAAGCTACCTCATGTGAGAGGGTACGTAGGTGGCCCCTAACGGACCGAGCATGTTTGTGACCTTCCAATGCCCCGTCGGGTCAATCGGCGGGCGATTTAGGTCGATCGTCGCTCGTCATGATGAACAGCGGCGCGCCGTCGAATTTGTAGATCGGGCGCAGTCGCTCGGTGTTGTAATACTTGGACACGTCCACGACCTTCTTCTCGGACGTCACGCTCGCCAGTGGCACGCTGTCGTAGAAGCCGCGATGGATACTGACCAGCCGTCCGTATTCCTTTTTGTTGACCAGGTCGAGCGCGAGGTTGCCGAACGCCATCGGCACGATGGAATCGAGCGCGTCCGGGTCACCGGACCGGACGAGGTAGCCGAGCCGCTGGTTCACCACATCGATGCGCCGGCCGTTATTGTGTTTCGCGGACGCCTCCTTGAGCGCGGCGCCGATCCGGTCGCCGATCCCGCCAAGCTTGCGGTGACCGTACATATCGGTCTCTTCGCCCTCGAAGCTCATGCCCTCGTGCGCTTTGAGCGTCGCGCCTTCCGACACGAGGACGACCGAGTAGCGGCTCGGGTTGCGGTTCCGGTCCATCGTGAGCAGTTCGGCGAGATGCTCCACGTCGACCGGGTACTCGGGGATCACGCAGCGATCGGCGGCGCCGGCCATGGTCGGCAGCAGCGCGGTGAACCCCGCGTACCGGCCGAACACTTCGATAACCAGGAAGCGCTCGTGCGAGCCCGCCGAGGTGCGCAGCCGGTGGGTCAGCTCGATCGTGCGCGTCACGCACGTGCTGAAGCCGATGCAGTAGTCGGTGCCATAGACGTCATTGTCCATCGTCTTGGGAATCGCGACGACATGGACGCCTTCGTCATTCAGCCGCTTGCCGTAGCTCAGCGTATCGTCGCCACCGATCGGGATCAGGACATCGATACCGATGTGCTCGAGATTCTTGAGCACGTCTTTCGTGGTGTCGTTGGTCTTCTCGGTGTAGGTGCTCGCCAGGTGGCGCGGCACGCGCTCTTTGGGCAGGTGACTCGGCCGCGTGCGCGAGGTGTGGAGGAACGTGCCGCCCGTGCGTCCGGCGCGATTGACGATGGCTTCGGTCAGCGGCAGGACGGAGTCTGCGTTGTCTGCGCCTTTCTCGCGCGAGTAATCCACGAGCCCGCCCCAGCCGTGGCGGATGCCCACCACCTTGTAGCCGTCGCGGAGCGCGCGGATCGTGATCGCGCGGATGGCAGGATTGAGTCCCGGGACGTCGCCGCCGCCTGTCAGGATGCCGATTGTGCCTTTGCCCATAGTGCCGGGGAAAATACGCGAAACAGGAGGCTACAGAAGACACCGGAGAGGCCCATGAGAATCAGGTCTTCAAAGAGCGCCGCCAGGAACTCGTAGCGGACACGGCTCAGCTTCACCGCGTGCCAGTCTTGACGAGTGTGTACTATGTAGTACATACTCCACATATGCCCAGCTTCGGTGCCTACTTGCGGGCGCGGCGCGAGGCGTTGCGCCGCGAGGACGATCGCTTCTCGGTGCGCCAGGTGGCGGACCGGATCGGCGTGGAGCCGAGCTTCCTCAGCAAGGTCGAGCGCGGCGAAACCGCGCCCCCTTCGGAGGAGAAGATCATGGCCCTGGCCCGCGTCCTCGACGAGGATCCCGACGTCCTCCTCGCGATGGCCGGCAAGGTGTCGAGCGATCTGCAGCGGGCAATCCGCAAGCGGCCGGAGCTGTTCGCCGCATTGATCCGCCAGCTGAAGGACGCCCCGGACCACGCCGTCCTGCGCCTCGTGCGCGAGGTACGAGAAGGAAACTGGTGACCACCATGATCGAACTGACCAACGACCAGCTCACGATTCACTGCCCCGACCTGCACGACGAGGCGCGCGTCACGATCGAATTCGAGCGGACCCTGCGCATCCCCGACGACGGGCACGATTATCCGCTGCCGGCCGGCCTCGGCCGCTTTCCGTTGCGCCACGTGGATGACTTCCCCCGCACTGTCCCGGCGCGCTGGATCGAGCACGGCGGCGTCATGCTCCCCATGTACCAGGCTGAGGCGCTCTGGATCATGTTCCACTCGCCCTACCCGTTCGCGATCAAAGTCACCGCCGGAAAAATCAACGCCGTGACCGGCGAAGAATCCCGCGACGGCCTGCATCGGGATCCGCAGGATTACATGGTCACATCCGAGCAGCCGTGGCTCGATGGCTACTGCGTCGAGCGGGGAGTCATCCGACAATTCGTGGCGATGCCCCTGGGATCGGGGTACAGCGCCGAGGAGCAGATCACGGGACGGGGCACGGTAGGCGGCCTGCAAATCGTGGCGTACCCGCTCAAGCCGGAGGCGTACGAGCGCCACATCCAGAGGTTCCGCAACCTGCGGGTCGGCAAGTCTTTCGGCGCTCTTACTATGCTCGGCGCGGACATGGGGCTCGCCCCGGGCGGCCGGATGAAGCAGGAGATCTACCGGGACACATTCAATCTCGAGGACTGGGATCAACGGCAGCGCACGCGGTGTTTCGTGCACATCGCGAACGCCCAGCAATGGCGCGCGATCACCGGCGAGGCGCCACCGACCACGCCAATCACCGCGGCGCATTATCAGCGCGCCGGCGTTCCCTGGTTCGACTACTATGCCGCCGACCTGCAGGCGGTCCCGGGTTCCGGAATCTTGAACGGTCTCAAGAGCCTCGCGCACCTGGCGAAGGACAAAGGCGAGCAATTGGCCGACAACGATCCGGTCACGGTCGAGCACGTCACGCAGCTGCGGCGTGGGCTGCGGCGCTCGGAGGTGCGGGAGGGCGCGTTCTAGACACGCATCCGTTGCGTAGTCCGTTGCGGGTTGAGTGGGGTCGTCGCCACCGGCGAACGCGCTAGCCCTTTTTCCGACTCGCGAGGAGCCCATGGACCAGCGCGCGGGCCCGTCCGCACGCGGCTCGTTGGGCGGCGGTCGGCGCGACGTCGGCATCCTGCATCGCCAACGCCGCAGTGAGCGCCACATTGCTCGCCCGCTCCAGGGCCCGGGTGGCGGTATCGGCCGGCACGTACGCCGCATGAGCGGCCCGCGCCAAGTCGTACATCTCCCGGGTCAGCGCGGCGAGCTGGGCAAGCTCAGCGGGTGGTGTTTTCACACGTGGGTCGAGCCGGACCACCAGCGGCTGTGTGAGCGTGCGACCCGAGACGCGCAGTCGTAGCGTGTAACGACCGGGCGGCGCCCACGGCGCGCGCGGCGGATGAACGCTGCGGTGCGGCACGGCCCCCACGTCGTCGACATCGCCCCGCTCCTGCAGGCTGTCCCCTCCGACGGGTTCGTAGCGCATGTCCCATTCGAAGCGATGCATCCCGGCGCGCGGCGACAGACGCTGCGGCGGCGCCGGCCAGTACAGCGGCACTCCGCAGTCGGGCGCCGCCGGCCGCTTCTGGCAGATCCGGTCATACGACGCCGGATCCAGCGCGGGGTGCGGATCACGTACCGGATCGTCGCTCGAATAGGAGCGCACCACGCGGCCGGTGGTGTCGACGATCTCGAGCTGCACCGGGCCGGAAGCATCCACCGGCACGAAATAGTCGATCACCGCGCCCGCGGGAGGATTCTCCCCCGCCGGGAGGTCCGGCGACCAGGGCGTCGGCTCGTTGGTCCCGAAGCGGACGCGGACGGCGCTACTCGGCCGCAGGAGATACGGCTGACCCGCGTCTGCGGCTCGCCGCAGCGCGGCGATCTGCCGGAGCGGACTGAGATCGTCCAGAATCCAGAAGCCCCGGCCGTGCGTTCCCGCGACGAGGTCGCTGTCCTTCACCTGAATGTCACGCACCGAAATCGCCGGCATGTTGCGCCGCAGCGACTGCCAGTGGTCACCGTCGTCGAACGAGACCCACACCTGCGTTTCCGTCGCGGCGTAGAGCAGTCCGGGAACGCGCGAGTCCTCGCGGATCGAGTTCGCGACCGCATCGGGCGCGAGGCCCGTGTTGATCTCAGTCCACGTGCGGCCACCGTCGTGCGTGCGCCAGAAATGCGGCCGCATGTCGTGAATGCGGAGCGTGTTGGCCGCCGCGTACGCCGTCCGGGTATCGAAGTGTCCGGCGTCGATGTTGAAGATTCGCGTCCACGGCTGAATCCCCTGGGGCGTCACGTTCGTCCACGTCGCGCCCCCGTTCAGCGTCACCTGGATGTTGCCGTCATCGGTGCCCGCCCACAGCACGCCGAAACTGCGCGGCGACGCCGAGAGCGCGGTAATCGCGCCGCGCGGCGTGGGCGTGACACCGCGCGCGTACTTGCCCGCGCTCGCCGGCACGGGCCACGTCTGGCGGGCGAGGTCGGGGCTGATGCGCCGCCAGGTGCGGGCGTGGTCGTCGGAGCGCCACACGACGTTCGACGTATAGAACAGCACGTCGGGGCGAACCGGTGACCAGAGAATGGGCATCGTGCGGACGTTGCGGCCGTACTTGTCGCCGCGGGCCGCCGAATCCGGACCGACCTGTGCGGTCTGGCCGGTCCGGCGGTCATACCGCGACACGGAGCGCCGCGCGCTGCCGAAGACGACATCGGGGTCGCGCGGATCGGGCGCCGCGATGCCGTACTCCTGAATATTCGCCGGATGCCAGTCGTTGAACGTGATCTCCCCATCGTCTGAGCGGCTCTTGATGCAGATCGACCCCGAATCCTGCTGCCCGCTGCAGACGCGGTACGGGAACGCGTTGTCGGTCGTCACGTGATAGACCGCGGCAGTTGACTGGTTGTACCAGTCGCTCCAGGAGTCTCCGCGATTGGCCGACACCACGGCGCCCTGGTCGGAGACGGCGAGGATGAGGTTCGGATCGTCGGGATGAATCCAGATCCGCTGGTAGTCGTCGCCGCCTGGTGAGCCACGCACCGCCGACCACGAGGCGCCGCCATCCTCCGTGCGCCACATGACGATGGACGCGCTGTAGATCACGTTTTCGTTTTTCGGATCGACCGTGATCGTCGGAACATCGCCTCCGCCGATACGTGTGAGCGGTCGCGGATCGCTCGTGGCGGTCGTGTCGCCGGGGCCCCCGGGCGCCCGGGTGCGGAGCGTCCAGTGCGCGCCGCCGTCGCTGGACCGGTAGAACTGGACCGGTCCGGATCCGCCGGAGGGGCGTACCGATGCGACCATGGCATAGAGCACCCGCGGATTGCCTGGCGCGATGGCGAGATTGGCTTCCAGGACGGGGGGCAGCCCATCGGTCAGCTGTGTCCACGTCGTGCCGCCGTCGGTGGACCTGTAAATGCCGCCCGCGCCCCAATCGGAAGAATCGGGACCGAACGACGCGGCCTCCCAGAACGTTTGCTGCTGCTGCCACAAGGCGGCGTAGACCGTGTTGGGATCGCTCGGGTCGATGCGGACGTCGTTGCCGCTCGTGTACTCGTCCTTGTACAACACCTTCTCGAACGTGCGACCGCCGTCGGTCGAGCGGTAAATGCCGCGCTCCGCGTTCGGCCCGTAGGGATGGCCCAGCGCCGCGACGAACAGGCGATCGGGATTCCTGGGATCGACGTCGATCATCGCGATCATCTGCGTCGAATCGAGCCCCAGGTGGGTCCACGTACGCCCCGAGTCATTCGATCGGTACATCCCGTTGCCGGTGGCGAGATCGGGGCGGATGATCCCCGCGCCCGTGCCCACGTAGATGACGCCCGAATTGGAGGGCGCGATGCCGATCGCGCCGATCGAGCCCGTGGACTGCGTGTCGAACAGGGGCGTCCAGTTCGCGCCGTAGTCCGTCGTCCGCCAGACGCCGCCGTTATCGAAGCCGATGTACAGCGCGCTCGGGTGTCCGGGAGCGCCGATCGCGGCGCGCGCGCGACCCGCGCGAGCCGGGCCGATGGAGCGCCAACGCATGGCGGCGGCTGGATCGACCGTTTGCGCGGAGATGGTGACGGCAACCACCGATGACAGTAGGAGCGGGAGGAGGGGATTTTTCATGCGGGAGTATGGTGCCCGGGAATCACGCCTTGCGAGCCCCCCGAGCTTCGGCATATGTTCGGGCATGCGTCGCATTCTCCTCGCTGATGCCGACGCCTTTTACGTCGCGGTCGCCCGCGCTGTCGATCCCGAAGGCGCCGGCAAGGCGACGTTGCTCATTGTCGGCGGCTCGCGCGACAGCCGCGGCGTCGTGTGCTCGGCCTCCTACGAAGTCCGCAAGTACGGCGTCCGCTCGGCCATGCCGATCGCGCGCGCGCTCCGGCTCTGCCCCGACGCAACCTGTGTTCCGGTCCCGTTCAAAGAATGCTGGCAGAAGAGCCGCGAAATCCGCCACGTGCTTCAGGAATTCACACCCGTCGTCGAAGGCGCGAGCGTCGACGAATGGTACCTCGACATGACGGGCACCGAGGGCATCTACCACCACGAGCCCCTGACTCGGACCGCGGAGCGCATCCGGGAGCGCGTGCGCGCCGCGACGGGTCTGACGCTCTCGATCGGCGGGGGCACGAACAAACTGATCGCCAAAATGGCCGTCGATCGCGCCAAGCCCAGCAGCGGCGGCGCAGGCGTCGTGATCATCGAACCAGGTGGCGAGGAAGCGTTCCTGCGAACCTGCACGCTCGCCGACATCCCCCTCGTTGGTCCCAAGTTCCAGCAGCGACTCGCCAGGCACGGGCTCGTCACAATCGAAGACGTGCTGCGCCGCGATCGCGCGGCGCTCGAGCAATGGATGAGCAAGCGCGAGGCGGCGTGGCTCTGGAATCGGGTGCACGGCAGCGACGACCACACCGTCGCGCATCGCGTGATGAACAAGGGGATCAGCCGCGACGAGACGTTCGGCAAGGATCTGAGTAGCGACGAGGCCATCGAACGCGAGCTGTTGCGCCTGGTCACCCGCGCGGCGTCCGACATGCGCGGCGACGGGCTCACGGCGCGCACCGTCGCCGTGCGAATCCGCGACTGGGACTTCACGACGCGCGTCACCCAGCGCACGTTGCCCGAGCCGGTCGTATCCGACCGCGTGATCCTGCGGATCGCGCGCGAGCTGCTCGCCAAGCTGCGGCAGACCCGGCGCGTGCCGGCGCGGCTGGTGGGTGTGCGGCTCTCAGGGCTGACCAAAGCGCACGACCGCGATCAGATGGCGTTGCTGCGCTCCGACGAAACGGACCGCGATCGCGGGCTGGCCCGCGCCATCGACCGGGTGCGCGGCAAGTACGGTCCCAAGAGCATCATCCCCGGGGGACTGGCTCCCGGAAAGCGGTTATAGCGCGACCTGAAGCTAGCGCTTGTGAAATCCGAGTTGCCCGAGGCGTTCCCGAGTCCGGCATCGAGCGTCACCGTCTTCGTGGCTTGAGCAGCGAAGGGTCGGGGTGATGCGGCGCAGAGACCAGCCGCGAGCAGGATGAGTGTACGCATGGGAAGCATGCGCGGCCCCGTGCGTTCCCTCAAGGTTTGCCGAGCCAGGCTTGCCCCAACGCATTCGGTGCGCCTTCGATTCTTACTGACGGGCGCTGGAATCCGGCAACGACGACGGTGGCCGTGTACGGACCACTCGGCCGCTGTACCTCTACGCGGACGGTGTCGCCCATCCGCAGCCGTTGCAGCCGCCCGCGCAACTCAGGCCAGGTTTTGACCGGGGACCCGTCCATGGACACCAGCCGGTCCCGGCTGTGTAGTCCGGCCGCGCCCCAGATGCTCGCCGGATTCGAGATCACCAACCGTAGGGTGCCGTCGCCCCGGTCGTATCCGAAGATCCGCAGATCGCGCTCGGGCTCGCCGTTGTACACCGCCGGCGCCCAGCTCGCGCTCGCCCGCAGTCCCATTCGTCCCAGGTAGCGATTGTAGTCGAGCGCCGCGGCGCCGCGCACGTGGCTGTCAAAAAACGCGGACACGTCGCACCCACAGGTCGTTTCTACGGCGCGCTCGATGGCAGAGCCGTCGAGCCGTTGATCGGCGCGAGAGAACAGCAGGCGCATCACGTCATCCATCGAGCGGCGGCCGCCTGTTGCGTCGCGGACGATAAAATCGAGCATCGTGCCCAGGACCTCACCCTGGAGGTGGGTGCTCGCCGTATAGTCGCCGAGCGCGCCCGGCTCGGCGTTGTAGGCCACGCGGCTGATCGCTTCTGCGGAGAAGCGCTCGTACGCCGGATTCGTGAGGTAGCGCGCCAGCAGCCGCTCGAGGTGAGCGATTGGCGTCGAGTCCGCGAGGGGAATGCCGGCGCGGCGCAACAGCAGGTCCGAGTAGAAGAGCGTGAGTCCTTCACTGAACCACAGACTCGAGACCGGTGGCTGCGTGCGGTAGTCGATATCGCGATACTCAACCGGCTTGATCGCCATCAGGTTCCAGGTGTGGAAGAACTCGTGCGCGGTTTCCTGGATTTCCTCGTACGGATCTCGCGCGAGGTTCACACTGCGCGCGCCCAGGCTGACGGAATTGGGATTTTCGAGGCCGCCGTAGGCTCCGTCCTGGAATTGGAACGTGTAGTGGCGGTACGGGGCGCGGCCGAACAGCGCGAATGTCTGTGCGACCATGCGCTGAATCCCGGAAACGAACGCGATCGTGTCGAACGGCGTCGCATCAGGCAGCGGCCAGTACACGATCCGATGCGGCACGCCGCGCTCGACAAATCCCCACTCGCGCAGGTGCCCGGCGAGTATGGGCGACTCCATCAGCGCCGCGGCGTTGGCAGCCGTGTACACTCTGGGGTCGCGCGTGCGCTCGAGTCCGGTTGCGACGCCCCAGGAGCGAGGCAGATCGAGCGTCACCGTCACCGGCATACGCTCGGCACCGAGCAGATACATGAACGCATGCGGCCCGCCGAGCAGGCCGCCCGTCGGAGTCAGGAACGGTCGCCACGCTGCGCGCGGGAGCTGCTCGGTGGGGAGCGTCATGCGATAGCGGACGCGGACGTCTCCCTTTGGCGTAATGACCTGCCACACCGCGCTATCGACCTTCGTGATGACGGCCGAGCCCGGCTCGACGGTGAATCCCGTGACGTAGCGGACGTACCGGTCGTCGTACTCGGGATGCGCCGCCATCGCGAGACGGAACGTGTCGCTGACGGTCCGGAGCCGGATTTCGACACTCCAGCCGGAGAGGTCGGTGCTGTCGACGCGCAGCGAGTAGTTGATGACGGGCTTGAGCGTCGGAGGCGGTTGGGGAACCGCAATCAGGGCGAGCGCGACGGCGAGCTGTGTTCTCATGCCGGTTAGATGGCGGGGGTGCGCCGATCGTTTGAACGCCGGGCCAGCCTCTTGCGGACCTGAAGGCGTAACGGCATCTCTAGGAATGCTCCGTTTGCGTTTCGTGGCGATGGTCGCGGTGCTGTTGGCATCGGCCTGTGGCGGTGGCGGCGCCAAGCCGGCCGGCGCCCCGCCCGCGGATCGTGAGACGCTCCGCCCTGACGAGTGGGGCACCCGCAACTTCTATTCGGCCTACGACGCGGTCGCGGCGCTGCGGCCGATGTGGCTGAACAAGCGGGGACCTGACGGCTCGATCCAGGTCTACGTCGATGACAATCATGTCGGCGGGCTCGAGATGCTGCGCAGCGTGCGGACCACCAGCATCTCGATGATCAAGCACCTCGATGGCATCCAGGCCGCCGCGCGGTATGGGGTCGGCCACGAGCAGGGCGCCATCCTCGTCTCGACTCGTGCCACGGGTCGCTAGGCGCCCTACCGTCGCGTCACCAAGACGCCGAGTTGTTTTTCTCAGTCGATAGACAGGGTCCCCAATCGCGGCTACCTTCGCCGCCTCATGTCCCCTTTCCTCGCGGAAGTCGTCGGCACGATGCTGTTGATCATCCTGGGTGATGGTGTGGTCGCCAACGTCGTTTTGAACCGCACCAAAGGCCAGAACTCCGGCTGGATCGTCATCACCGCCGGATGGGCATTCGGCGTGACGGTCGCCGTATACGCGGTCGGCACGTTCAGCGGCGCGCACCTGAATCCGGCGGTCACGATCGGCCTGGCCTCGATCGGCAAGTTCTCCTGGGGCTTGGTGCCCGCGTATATCGCGGCCCAGCTGCTCGGCGCATTCCTGGGCGGCGTGATCGTGTGGCTCGCGTATCTATCGCACTGGAAGGAAACGCCCGATCCCGCTGCGAAGCTGGCCGTGTTCTGCACCGGTCCCGCGATCCGCAAGCCGCTGGCGAACGTGATCACCGAGGTGATCGGGACTGGGGTCCTCGTGCTCGGCGTGCTTGCGGTCCTCACCCCCAAGAATCTCAATCCGGACTACGGCTGGAACGTCGGCCTCGGTCCCGCACTGGTCGGCGTGATCGTCTGGGCGATTGGCCTTTCGCTCGGCGGCCCCACCGGCTATGCGATCAACCCGGCGCGCGATCTCGGCCCGCGTATCGCGCACGCCGTCCTGCCAATTGCCGGCAAGGGCAGCTCCGATTGGGGCTACGCCTGGATTCCGGTGGTCGCACCGATCATCGGCGGCGTGATCGCGGCCTTCCTCTATAAGGCGTGGTGGCCGGCGTGACATACATCCTCGCGCTGGACCAGGGGACGACCAGCTCGCGCACGATCGTGTTCGATCAGGCGGGCAGCGTCGTCGCCACGGCGCAGAAGGAGTTCCGGCAGATCTTCCCGAAACCGGGCTGGGTAGAGCACGACGCGAACGAGATTTGGGCAACCCAGCTCTCCACCGCTCAGGACGTGCTGAAGCGCGCGGGGCTGAGCGGGTCGGACATCGCCGCGATCGGGATTACCAACCAGCGCGAGACGACCGTGGTGTGGGACCGCGCGACGGGCGTCCCGATCCACCACGCGATTGTCTGGCAGGACCGCCGCACGGCCGCGCGCTGCGATCAGCTGAAAGCCCGCGGTCTCACCGCCACGATCAAGCGCAAGACCGGCCTCGTGGTCGACGCCTATTTCTCAGGCACCAAGCTCGAATGGATCCTGAAGAACGTGCCCGGCGCTCGCGCAAAAGCGAACGCCGGCAGGCTCGCGTTCGGCACGATCGACACCTGGCTCGTGTGGAACCTGACCGGCGGCCGGGTGCACGTGACAGACCCGAGCAACGCATCGCGCACGATGTTGTTCAATCTGCGGGGGGACTGGGACGACGAGCTGCTGAAAATGCTCGCGGTGCCGCGCTCGGTTCTGCCCGAGGTGCGTTCCTCGAGTGAGGTGTATGGCCACACGACGCTGCTCGGTGGATCTATCCCGATCGCGGGGATCGCCGGCGACCAGCAGGCTGCACTGTTCGGCCAGGCGTGCACGCGACCGGGTATGGTGAAGAACACCTATGGCACCGGCTGCTTCATGCTGATGAATACCGGCACGAAGCCCACGCCGTCCAAGAACAATCTCCTGACGACGGTGGCCTGGCGTATTGGAAATCGCACGGAGTACGCGCTCGAAGGCTCGATCTTCATCGCCGGCGCCGTGGTGCAGTGGCTGCGCGACGGGCTGGGCATCATCAGATCGTCATCCGACGTCGAAGCGCTCGCCGCGCAAGTCACCGATCCGGACGGCGTTTATCTCGTCCCCGCGTTTGCCGGTCTGGGCGCGCCGCACTGGGACCAGTACGCGCGTGGGCTCGTCGCGGGCGTCACGCGCGGCACGACCGCCGCACACATCGCCCGTGCCGCGCTCGAGGGCATCGCGTTCCAGGTGGCCGACGTGCTGCGGGCCATGCAGGCGGACGCGAAAATCAAGTTGAAGGAGCTGCGCGTCGACGGCGGCGCCTCAGCGAACAATCTCCTGATGCAGTTCCAGTCGAG
>JBLNGI010000080.1:0-3111 GCA_050264615.1 Gemmatimonadota bacterium | reverse complement strand
TCGGACACGACGACGTAGGCCATCGCGATCAGCATGGCGGCATCGGTCGACGGGCGGATCAGCACGTGCTCGTCCGCGAGCTGCAGACTCGTGTGCGTGATGCGCGGATCGACGCAGATGATGCGTGTTCCTGCCCTGCGCGCCCACTTCAGGTACTCGAAGGTGCTCGTCCCGAAATGCCCATCACCCGGACTCCAGCCCCACATGATGATCAGCCTCGAGTTCGCGTAATCCACGCACTCGCGACCGGAGCTCTTGTAATCGGCCTTGGTTCCGTAGGTGTGGCGGGTGGCGAACACCTCGGCCTCGGCGGAGAGGTTCGACCAGAGCTCGGTGCAGCCGCCGAAGAGGTGAAGCAGCCGCTGGACGACGGCTCGGTTGTGCAGGAGCGAGGTGCTCCCGGAGCGGGAGGCGTCCAGGATGGCCGCCGCCCCGTACGTGTCTCTCACGCGGCGCATGTGAGCCGCGATCTCCTCGAGCGCCGCGTCCCAGGAGATGGCCTGCCATTGGCCCGAGCCACGCGGGCCCGTTCGCCTCACCGGATGCAGCAGACGCTCCGGGTGATATACGCGCTCCATCGCGCCAAAGCCGCGCACGCACGCCGTGAGCGGCGGCATCTCCGGCGTCCAGCGGCGCGGGTCCGTGCTGATCCGCACGATGCGGCCGTCGCGGACATGAGCGTTCACCACGCATCGCCCACCGCAGTTGTGACCGCACGTGCTCGGAACGATTGCCTCGCCCGGGCGCGCGGCAATGCGCGGCGCCTCGTAGATCGTCCGCCCCGTCATGCTGCCTCCTTGGATGACCTGCGATCTCCGTCACGAGAAACACACGCCAGAGTATCACCTGAACCCGAACCGTCGGTGCGTTGACGCGGCACGCGCGCTTCGTCTATGCTCGGCCCGCCGTGGCGCCTGAACCATCCTTCACCAAAGTGGACGGCTGCGACCTGTGCCGCGCCGCTCGCATCACGCCCTGGTATCACGAGGACGACATCTGCTGGGTCGCCGAGTGCGACGTGTGCGACGTCCCCATGGTGGTGTGGAGATTCCATGGCACGGAACCTCCTCAGGAGCACCTGACGCACATGCACGCGCGCCTTCGCGAGGTCGCGACGGCGCAATTGGGCGAAATCTACATCGACGACCACATGCGAAACATTCCCGACCACTATCACGCCCACGGGCGTCCGAGAGGTCGCTTCTTCGGCCACGGCCTGCGGCGCTCGTAGCGGACACCGGCGCCGCCTGGCGCCGCCGGGTCGCTCGCCCGCGATTAGGAGCCTGCGGCCACCGCCACAGGTGCGCGACGGGCGGCGGCGTCCGCCTTCGCGAAATGCTCCGGCGTGAACGAATAGAGGCCGGCTCCCCCCAGCAGAATCTGGGCGGCGATGTCGCGCGACACGCCCTTCAGCAGATTGCTCGACACGTTTGGGAAGTTCGAATCGAAGTGAGGATAGTCGGTCGACACGCACATGCGATCCGCCCCGATCAGGCCGGCGGTCGCCTCGATCTCCGGCTCGCTGCCCTCGACCGCCGCCCAGCAATTGCGCCGGAAGTATTCCTTGGGCGTGAGCGCGAGGTACGGCGCGTGCGTATCTCGATATTGCGGGTAGTCCCACTCGATTCGGGAAAGGAGGCCGGGAACCCAGGAATTCTGAGCCTCGAGGAACCCGACCCGCAGCTTCGGGTGAAACTCGAAGACGCCTCCGATGATCATCGCGATGAGCGCCTGCTGCATCTCGATCCAGTGGCTGGCGACGTGCCGGTAGAACCGGTTCTCGCCGTAGAGCACGTTCATGTGGGAATACCAGGCCCCGGTCCCCTCGTGGAAACCCCAAGCGACGTCGAGCTCTTCGTGCAAGCTGTAGAGGGGATCCCAATAATTGGAGTGCCAGTAGTGACCGTTGACGAGATTCGGACGAATGAACGAGCCGACGGCGCCCATTTCACGGACACAGCGCAGCAGCTCCCGGCAGGCGAGATTCACGTCGTGCACGGGCAGCATCGCGACCCACTTCAACCGGTCCGGACTCGCCTGGCAGAACTCGTGGATCCAGTTGTTGTAAGCCTGGCAGAGGGCCAGGGAGAGGTGTGGGTCCAGATTGTCGCGGGCGAGGAGACTCAGGCCGGTGGTGGGAAAGAGCACTGCAATGTCGACGCCCTCTATTTCCATGCCCATCAGCTGCGCTTCGGCGTTGTAGCCCCGTTGGATCGCGAAGTCGAGGCGGCCGGTGTCGGCCAGGCGCGAGCCGGACAACGGCTGGGTGCTGTGTGTCGTGCCGGGGCGATTCCGCTTTCTGTATTGCTGAAGCTCGGCATCCATGCTGGTCGGGAGGCCGTCGATGATGATCGTTCCGCGCTTGGCTTGGCCATCGGTGCCGATCGGCAAGATCACCCGGTCGCGGTACTCCGGATCGAGATATTTCCCGAACAGATCGGGTGGCTCCATGATGTGCATGTCGCAATCCACGAAGCGGAGACCGTCTTTCATCGTGTCCTCCTGACTGAGGGTGCGCTGCAGCGCGTGCGCCGCGGTGCGGGCAAGGGCGCCGGATGGCATTTTACTCCAAGGCCCGGGCCCCCGAACACCGCGGACGCACGAAAGCAAAACGCCCAGGGTAGTTCAACCCTGGGCGTCGATGAATTACCCCGGCAGCGACCTACTCTCCCACGCCGTTACCAGCGCAGTACCATCGGCCCTGGAGGGCTTAACTTCCGTGTTCGGGATGGGAACGGGTGTGGCCCCTCCGGCATCGCCACCGGGAATCGGCAGCCAATCGAATACGTTGATTCTCGAGTGCAGCCAAGCGGTTCCGAATCAGAAATGAGTGCAACGTGGTCAAGCCGCACGGCCGATTAGTACCGCTAAGCTGAACGCCTCACAGCGCTTGCACCTGCGGCCTATCAACCTGGTCATCTTCCAGGGGCCTTCAGAGGGCTTTCGCCCTGGGAGGTCTCATCTTGAGGCGGGTTTCGCACTTAGATGCTTTCAGCGCTTATCCCTGCCGGACATAGCTACCCAGCGGTGCTCCTGGCGGAACAGCTGGCACACTAGCGGTCCGTCCACCCCGGTCCTCTCGTACTAGGGGCAGCTCCCCTCAAACCTCCT
>JBLNGI010000079.1:0-13536 GCA_050264615.1 Gemmatimonadota bacterium | reverse complement strand
CCAGGATCTGCCGCCGGTCGGCGGGATAATCGATCGCGAGCACGTGCTCGAGCGTACCGGCGATGGTTTCGGCTTCGTTGTAGGCGGGCAGCGCGATGCTGACGGTCGGCCAGTCGGCCGGGGATCCGGCGTTGACTCCGTTACGCCGACGGACCAGGAGCAAGAGCTGCAGCAACAACGGATAGCCTACGTAGGTGTAGACGAACAGCGCGGCGGCCGCGATGAGTGACGCGATCATCGCTGGCTCCCTAGACAAGATCTATGCCAAGTACAAGACGCCAGGGGAAGACGCCAAGACGCCAAGTTGCAAGTGGCTCCAAGCTTCAAGCTGGGAGCTTCTAGGAACTGCTGCTTGAAGCTTGAGACCACTTGGCGTCTTGGCGTCTTGGCGTCTTGGCGTTTTGGCGTCTTGGCGTCTTCTCTTGCGTCTGTGGTATTCCCGCAACACCGCTCCCGTCAGTCCACGGTGTCGGAAGCTGGTCTGCCTTTTGCACCCTCAGCCAGCGTGGCAACTCTCGTTCAGCGTGCTGCGCTCCAAGTCCAACCGATCACGTCCGCTCCCGCCATCGCGGTGATCGGGTGTGGCGCGATTGCCCGCAGCGCGCACGTGCCCGCCCTGGCCCGCCATTCCGGCGTCCGCAAACGCGCGATCCTCGTGGATTCCGACCGCGATCGGGCACAGGCGCTCGCGGGCGAGTTCGGGATCGCCACGACCGCCGCCGACTACCGGGACATCCTTCCCGCCGTCCAGGGCGCCGTGATTGCGGTGCCGCACCACCTGCACTTCCCCGTCGCGCTCGACTGTCTGCGCGCCGGCGTGCATGTGCTGTGCGAGAAGCCGCTCGCCGCATCCGCGACGGAAGGCGCGCAACTGGTGGCGGCGGCCAAGCGCGCCCGCGTGGGCCTGGCCGTGAACCATATCCGCCGGCTGTTTCCGCCGTCCCAGGCCGTGCGCTATCTGCTGCACCAGGGCGCCATCGGCACGGTCCGGTTCATCGGCTACTACGACGGCGCCAAGTACGACTGGCCGGCCGCGTCGGGCTTTGCGTTCGGGGTACGCAGCGGCGGAAAGGGGGTGCTGTTCGACATCGGCGCCCATGTGCTCGACCTGATCTGCTGGTGGCTCGGCCGCCCGCCGCGCGTGACCGACTACATCGATGATTCGTGCGGCGGCAGCGAAGCGGTTGCGAAGGTCTCGTTCGCCGACGAGCGCGAGACCCTGCGCGGCGAGGTGCATCTCAGCTGGCTGGCGAAGCTGCAAAACGGATTCCGCATCGAGGGCGATGAGGGGACGATCACCGGGAGCATCTTCGATTTCGAAAGCCTGCAAGTGACGTCCAAATCGAACGGCGGGCGGCGCAAGACCGTACCGATCACGACGCGGGTGCGCTCGCTCGGCGACATCGCGCCCCTGATCATGGAGAACTTCCTCGCGGTGATCGCGGGCGACGAAGAGCCCCTGGTCCCGGGCCGGGATGTCGTGCCGTCGATCGGGCTGATCGAGGAATGCTATGCGCGGCGCCGCCGATTCCCGATGCCGTGGCTGGACTATGCCTCCTGAACCCCGCGTGCTCGTGACGGGCGCCGGCGGCTTCATCGGCGGTCGCGCGGTGGAAGTCCTGCACCAGCTCGGCTACGACGTGCGCGCCGGCGTGCGGCGCTGGTCGAGCGCCGCCCGGATCGGGCGGCTGCCGATCGACATCGTGCAATGCGATCTGGCCGACACACGGCAGATCGACGCCGCCTGCGCCGGCGTCGGCGCCATCGTGCATTGCGCCGTCAACCTCCAGTCGCTGCCCGACGCCGAGCGGCAGATGCGCAATCTGCTGGACGCGGCGGCGCGCCACCACGTGGGCCGGGTCGTGCATCTGAGCACGATGGAGGTGTACGGCGAACCGGGGGGCGGCGACATCGACGAGGGTCATGCACTCGACTCGGCGCAAGCGCACAGCCACTACGCGCGCCTGAAGATTCGACTCGAGGCGGTGTGTCGCGAGTATATCGCTTGCGGTCAGCCGATCGTGATCCTCAGGCCGACCATCGTCTATGGGCCATTCAGCGAGAGCTGGACGGTGGAGGTCGCGCAGCGACTCCTGTCGAGCTCGTGGTCGCTGCCCGAGCAGGCGACGCAAGGCACCTGCAATCTCGTGTATATCGACGATCTCGTCGCCGCGGTGCTGCTGGCACTCAACGACACCCGCGCGGTGGGTGAAGCCTTCAACATCAACGGCGCGGAACGACTCACGTGGAACGACTACTTCCGGGCCCTGGGACGCGCGTTGGGCGTCGCCCGGCTGCAGCGGCGCGGCGCGCTCACGGCTCGCGCTGGGGCGTGGCTGACACTCCCGGTGCGCAAGTCGGCAAAGTTTCTGCTGCAACGTTACCAGGATCAGATCATGGGCGTGTACCAGCGCTCGCGCCTCGCGCGGCAGCTCATGCGACGCGCCGAGCGCGTGTTGCGCCAGGTGCCGACGCCGCAGGAGTTCCGGCTGTGCAGTCGCACCGCGTTCTACGTGACGGACAAGGCCGCGCGCCTGCTCGGCTATCGGCCCCGGTTCAGCACCGAGCGCGGCGTGGGGCTGAGCGCCGCGTGGCTCAGGCACGAAGGCTACGCATGAACATCATGCACGTGGCCGCACCGGGGTCGGTCGGCGGGCTCGAAACCGTCGTGCAGTCGCTCGCGAGCGGACAGCGGGCCGCGGGCCATCGCGTGCTGGTGGCACTCGTGGTCGAGCCCGACCAGGAGCTGAACGGCCTCGTGACCTCGTTCCAACAGGCCGACGTCGAGCTCCAGGTGCTGCGCGTGCCGGCGCGGGCGTATGGGCGGGAGCGCCGGCTGATGCGCGATCTGTGCCTGCAATTCGAGCCTGATGTCGTGCATACCCACGGCTGCCGCTCGGATGTCGTCGACGCGGGGGTCGCGCGCTCCTTCGGTATCCCCACGGTCACGACGGTGCACGGCTCGAGCCGGCTCGGCGGCATCACGCGGCTGTACGAATGGCTGGAGTTTGCGTTGTTCCCCCGCTTTGACGCCGTCGTCGCGGTCTCGCGACCCCTGGTGCGCTCGCTCCGCCGGTTCGGCGTCGCGCGCGATCGCATCCATGTCATTCCCAACGGCTGGAACGGGCGGGTACCGCCGTCCGATCGGGCGACCGCGCGCACAGCGCTCGGCGCGCCTCCCGATCGATTCGTGGTTGGATGGGTGGGGCGCCTGATCCCCGTCAAAGGGGCCGACGTGTTTCTCGAAGCGCTGGCGCAGCTCTCCGACCGTTCGATCACCGCGTCGATCGTGGGCGATGGCGCGGAGCGTGGCCGCCTGGAGCAGCAGGCGCGCAGGTTGGGATTGGAGCTGGGCCGGCGCGTGACGTTTCACGGTCAGGTCCACGACGCGTCACGCCTCTTCCCCGCCTTCGATGCCTTTGTCCTGAGCTCGCGCAGCGAAGGAACGCCGCTGGTGCTTCCCGAGGCGATCGCGGCCGGCGTGCCGGTCATCGCCACGGCGGTCGGGGGCGTGCCCGATCTCGTCGGAACCGACGGGGCGGGGGCGCTGCTCGTACCCCCGGAACAGCCCGCCGCGCTCGCTCACGCGATTCTCAGCACCTACGCCGACCCGGACGCGGCGCGGCAGCGGGCCGCCGCGGCGCGCCGGCGGCTCGAAACCGAGTTTGGGCCCGAACAATGGCTCGACCGCTACGAGCGGGTCTACCGCGCATGCCAGTCGTAGCGATACCTCCCTCGCCCTCCACCCGCACCGAGGCCGGGGGGGGGCTCAGGCTCGGCACGCTCGGCGACCACGCGGGTTGGCGGGCGCTGGCGGAGCACGGATCGATCAGCGCCCCGTTCGTCGATGAGGCGTGGGCCACGTCCTGGATCGACGCCTTCCAGCCGCCCGAGCCCGTTCTGGTCGGCGCGTGGGAGGGTGAGCTCCTGGTCGGACTCGCCGCCATGCAGCGGCTCAGCGAGCGCTGGGCGGGACGCAAGATCTCCGTGCTGCAGTCGCTCACGAACGTCGAATGCACGCGCTTCGACTTTCTGGCCTGGCGCGAGCGCCTCGATGTGCTCGAGCGGTTGTGGCGGTTCCTGTGCGCCGAGGGACGCTGTGACGTGATCCGGCTCGACCATGTGCCGGAGGGATCGCCGACCCTGCTCACGGGCCTCAAGGTCGCCACGGAGCTCGGCTGGCACTCGCACATCTATCAAACATTCGAGTCGCCCTGGCGTGCCCTGTTGCCGCCGCCCGCCAGCTGGGACGAGGGGCTGGCGCGAAAGTTCAAGTCGAACCTGCGCAATCGCGAAAGTCGCATCCAGGCGCTGGGGCGGGGAGACGTGACGTTCGAGATCGCGACCGGCAACGCTTTGAAGCGCGCGTTCGAGATCTATTACGAGCTGGATTCGCACAGCTGGAAGAGCGAGCATGGCAGCGCGGTGTTTCAGCAAGCCAACGTGAAACGGTTTTACGACTTGCTGGTGGAGCGCGCGCCGGAACAGATCTGGATTCCGCTGCTGGCGGTGAACGGGGAGCCCGCGGCCGCGCAATTCCTGCTGGTGCGCGATCGCTGGATGTACCTCCAGAAGACGGCGTACAGTCCCACGTTCGCCCCGTACGCGCCGGGCCAGCTGCTGACGGCACGGCTGGTCCGCCACGGCATCGCGCACGGGATGGAAGCGCTCGACTTCCTCGCCGCGAACATGACGTGGAAAGCCGACTGGGCGCCGCGCATTCGCCCGCACTATCAGCTCCTGCTGTTCGCGCCCTCGCCGCGCGGGCGCTATGCCTACTGGTCTCGCTACGGCGTACGCCAGAGCGCGAAGGCGCTGTTGAGACGCCGCTGATGCGCGCCCCCCCCCGTATTCCCGTCTATCCGTCCGCAGCCAGCTTCGCGCGCGTCGGCCGCCTGCACGCGCCGTGGCACACGTGGTTCCCGTTCAGTGCGCCAACGGGGACGTGGACGTTCAGCGGCCGCGTCGCTCTGTATCACGGCCTGCCGACGCTGAATCTTCCCCCAGGCAGCACGATCCTGGTGCCGGCCTATCACCAGGGCGTGGAGATCGAGACGCTGCTCGTCGCCGGCTACGAACTGCGCTACTACCGCATGGACGAGCGGCTCGGCATCGACTTCGCCGACCTGGAGCGCCGAGTCGACAAGTCGGTCTCCGCGCTGCATGTGATCCATTATTTCGGCTTTGCGCAGCCGCTCGCGCCGATCGTCCGGTTTTGCGAAGCGCACGGCCTGAAGCTCATCGAGGATTGCGCGCTCTCGCTGTTCACGCGCGACCACGGCACGTGGGTGGGCTCAGCCGGCGACCTCGCGTTGTACTCCGTCTACAAAACGCTGCCGGTCCCGCACGGCGGCTTTCTCGTCACCAAACAGCCTCGCACGACAAACGGCCTGCGCCCTGCGCCCTGGCGCTCGACGGCAGTCCAGACTCTCGATCTGCTGAACTCGGGACTGCAGGCGAACCGCTGGGGACGTGAGGTCGAGCAGTGGCTGGGGCGCGCGTCTCACTGGGTCGCGCGACGCGTGGGGTGGGACCGCAACGCCACCATCGGCTCCGGCGGCGCCACGTGGGATCAGCGCCTGCTCGACTACCGCGCCTCGACGTGGATCACGTGGCTGATGCGTTTCATGGACCGCGACACCGTGATCGCGCGGCGCCGCGCAAACTTTCAGCAGCTCGCGCGCCGGCTGAGCGGCCGCGTGGGGCTGCCCTTCCCCGAGCTCACCGACGGCGCCTGCCCGCTGTTCTTTCCGATACTCGTCCGCGACAAGGTTCGCGTGCAGCAGGAGCTCGAAGCGCTCGACGTGCAGAGCGTGAACCTGTGGAATGCATCGCATCCCAGCTGCCCGGTTGATCTGGCGGCGGAAGTCTCCCATTGGCGGCGAGAGTGTCTCGAGCTGCCGATACACCAAGAATTGTCTGCCGAACATATTGAACGTGTTGCAGATGCGGTGATCAAAACCCTCAAGACGCCAACTGCCAAGACGCCAAGACGCCAAGTTTCAAGTGGTCGCAAGACTTAAGTGGAAGTTCCTAGAAGCTTGCAGCCTGCAGCTTGAAGCCACTTGCAACGTGGCGTCTTGGCGTCTTGGCGTCTTGGCTAGTGTCGGGTCAACACCTCGATAACAGCTTTTGCCACCCGATCGATGTCAGCCTCGGACAACTCCTGGTGAATCGGTAACTCCAGGCAGCGCTGACGCCAGGGCGCCACCTCCGCGGCGAGATCGGGCGGGCACGTCGCGTGTGCGTCGGGCCAGAATTGGCCGCTCTCCACGCCGGCAGCCTGGAGCTGTGCCTGGGCCTGCGCGCGATGCGGCACGAGAATCGGCAGCAGCAGCGGACAGACGCCGGGTGCGAGCTCCGGAAATGGAATCGCCGTGTAGAGCCGCAGCCAGGACACCAACCGGTCATAGTTGGCGCGGCGTCGCGCCACCACGCGGTCCGGATTCGTAAACCCGACGAGCTGCCGGGTCCAGCGCGAGACGCCGTACCCCACCAGGCGCTCATCCCAGCGCGAGCCCCCCGACGACACCGTCCCTCGCCGCTGCCAGCCGAGCATCCGCCTCACGAACCCCGACGCGCGCGTCGCGGCGCGCTCGATGCCGTTGAACCCATTCGCCTGCAGCGTGTGGTGGACGAGATCGAGCGTTTGCACGAAGGTCGACATGGCGGGCGGAGCGCGCAGCTTCCACAGCGGGGCCTTCGATACGAGGTAGCCGCCGTGCGGCAGCGGCAGGGTCTTGTACAACGAAAAGATCGACAGGTCGCCGACCGACCCGAGCCAGGTGCCGTTGCTCCGGCTGAACAGCGCCAGCGCGCAGTCCTCGATGAGGCGAATGCCGCGCGCGTCGCAGAAGGCGCGCAGCGCCGGGAGCGGCTGGGGCAGGCCGAAGTAGTGAATGACGTACAGGGCCGCGACACTCGAGTCGAGTCTGCGCTCCACGTCCTCGAGATCGATCCGCAGGCCCTGGTCGACGCGATAGTGACGCACGCGACAGCCGGCGGCGAGCAGCGCATCGACCTCGACGCCCTCGTGATACGCCGGCACGAGGACGGTGCTGTCTCTGGGGAGGTTGAGACCCCTGACTCCATGGTAGAGCGCCACGCGGCCGCTGAATGCCCAGCCCTTTGGCACCGTGAACGGAAACCACGCTTTCCAGTCCGTATGCAGCCGCCCCGCCGTTCGATAGCCGGCGAGGGTGGGATAGGCGGGGACCGTCACGAGGCCTGCACGACCGCGCCCCGGCGTGACACGGCGTTCGGGCGCGCCGGTCCGCCCCGCAGGACGGCGGCGGCGACAGCCTGGGCCACGACCGCGGCACCGGCGGGCGTGTAGTGATCGTGGTCGAAGTAGTGCCGCGCGCGCTGCGTGAGCACGCTGCGCAGGGTCACGCGATCGAGACCAAGGTCATCGGCAACCGCAGCGGCGCGCGTATGGACCAGGTCCAGCAGCCGGTTCACGATGTCGAGACCGTAGTAGGTCCTGATCCGCTCCTTCCAGGGCTTTCCAACGCCTCCATGCCAGAAGCGGGCGGCTTCCTCCGGCGTGTAGTCGCCTTCGAACCAGGGCTGCAGCATCACGATGACGCGATCGGCGTGATCCATCGCGCGCGCACAGAGCCGCCGGAAATGCGTTTCGAAGTTCTTCACCATCACGCCGGCGTGGGGCATGGTGTCCCGGACGTCGGTCGCCTGCGCGCGCATGATGCGCGCCTGCGCCTGCCATTCGCCCGCCCGCTCCTTCACCTCCAGCGGCCGCAGCCAGCGGCGCCGCGCCCGCCGCGCGACCTCGGCCAGCGCCCACCGGTTCGGCTTCCAGCCCATCGGCTTCCGCGGATGCGCGCCGAACAACAGCAGCTCCGGCACGCGCGCCGCCGGGCGCGAGGGCGGCGCGCCCTCTTCGATCCAATGGTAGACGTCACTCGCCCCGACCATGATCAGAATCAAGTCGAGCTTCTCGTACTGCGGCAGCACGCGTTCGAGAATGAGATCCAACTCCGCCGCGCCCACGCCCGAGTGCCCGATGTTGCCCACATGCACGCGCCGCGTGCTTCCGCCTCCTGCCCCCAGGCGCCGGAGCATCGCGGGCTCAGTGAGCAGGCGCTCCAGCACGGCGGGCCAGCTGGACGACTGATCGAGTGCAAAGCACTCGACGGCGCTCCCGCCCGTCGCCAGCACGCGGAAGAGCCCGCGCCGGTCGCGCGGCGCCTCAGCGCCTCGCTCACCGTCACTATTGATGTAGAACCGCACCCGCGGCTCGAGCTCGGGGAACACGTCCCGCGCCAGCCGAATCTCCTGCCGCATGAAGGGGGGCCAGACGGCGTAGCGCGAGCGGTGGCGCAGCCACCAGCGGCTGACGGCTTCCGCCAGGAGCAACAGGCCGATGCCGGCCAGCGGCATGAGCGCGAGCAGGCGGATCATGCGCGACTCGAGGCACGCAGCAGCGGAATGCGGAACGGCAGCGCGACGTAGGGGTCGTTGCGATACACGAACAGCACCCAGATCATTCCGAACACGAGCGCCATGACCGCGCCGGCCAACGCCAGTCCCACGAGCCCGCGGACGTCGAGACCCACTTTGAACCAGAGCAGCAGCGCCAGCACGGGGATGGCGCCGAGGACCGCGCGCGGAGCGACGTAGCGCACGTACTCGCCGACCGACGTCCCCAGCTCGCGACACGCCACGACCAGCACGAGCCCGGCGAACAGCACATTGGGAATGGCCGTGCCGAGCGCGACGCCGGCGATCCCCAGGGGACGGACCAGCGCAATGCTGATCGCGAGATTGACCAGACCGGCGATCAGGAATCCGATCGTCGGCAGCTTGGGCTTGCCGAGGCCCATGAGTATCGGGAGGGCGACCCCGCGCACCGGGAGGAAGACCAGATACGAGATCATGAGGATTTGCAGCACCTGTCCCGCCGAGGCCTCGAACTCGGGGCCGACCCACCAGGCGATGAACCGGGGGCCGAGCACGAGCAGAAACAGACCGGCCATCATCGTCAGCGACAGCGCGATCTTGGACCACTTGAGGAAGATCTCGCGCAGCTCCGGGATCTTGCCGTGCGCCTGCAAGCGCGTGGCGGCCGGCATCACCACGGCCGCGATCGCGACCACGAACTCCATCAGGTAGATGATGAAGCTGTTGGCGATCGTGAAGTGGGGAATGTGCCCCACGTCCATGAACGCCCCGATCACCATCGAATCGGTCTCGAACGACAGCCGCGCACCGGCATTGAGCACCAGCACGAACAGGCTGAAGGAAAAAATCTGGCGGACGACCTTCCAGTCGAACCCGGACAGGCCCAGGTGGATCGCGGGATAGCGGCGCCGGATGAGGAGCAGGCACACCGCGAAGTCGAACACCAGGCAGCCGAGCTGGACCAGGGCCAGCACCGTCAGCGACGCGTCGAGGGAGAGCAGCCCGATCGTGAGCGCCAGGCGGAGCACCATGCTCCCGAGTCGCACCATGTTGCGCGGCACGAAGTCGCCGTGCGCGGCCAGGATGCCCTCGGGCAGGAGCGCCACGAATCCGACGGCCACAAACAACACCATGACGACGAAGGCGGAGCGCGCGTCGCTGTGCATCTGTGTCGGGATGCCGTACATCGTGAAGAACGCGTACAACCCGATGCCGATCACGAACGCCACCAGGCCCAGCAACAGGTACAGACCCGTGCAGCTGCCGATCGCCTCGTTGAGCTTGCCCGTGTCCTGATTGGCCACGTGTTGAGCGAAATAGCGGACCGACGCCATCGGGACACCCAGCACGAGCAGCCCCAGATAGCCGTTCATCGACGTAATCAGCAGCCACGTGCCGTACCCCTGCGCGCCCAGCTTGTGCAGCGTGAACGGTGTGAGCAGGTACAACACGACGATCGTGACGAGCGTGACGACCCAATTACTGCCGATACTCTTCAGCATGTGGCGACCTCCGGCAGCACCGAGGGGGGGCTCGCCAGTATCGCGGCTGCCTCGCTGACCGTGACGAATGTGGGTGACGTGATCCGCGCAAGCCGATCGAGGTAGTCCGCGACGACGGCGTACAGGCGCTGCACGTCGGCCTGCGTGCGCGTGAAGGGACCGAGGCCGGGGATGAGACTCGGACTGTGCCAGGTCAGGTGCAGGTGGCGCACGCCGCACTCGAGCAGGTGCCGCGACAGCGCGAGCATCTCGCCAGCGGACGCCAGCTCGGGGCTCAGCATGGTGCGCGTGCGACGCCACACCCGGAATCGTCCGCGCGTGAATCCGCAGGACAACGGCACCTCGACGATGTCGCCGCCCGCTGCGGGGCGCGTGACGTCCCGATCGGGCGCGAGCCGATAGGCGTCGCGTGGCGCGCCCACAAAGCTCGGCCCATCATCGCAGTCTTCCCAGCTGACGGACGGCGTGACGCTGCTGTCGATCAGATATCCGCACCGCTGCAGCGCCGCCACGGTGCTGGCACCGAGCCCGTAGCGGCCGGCGCGGAACGCGCGCGGGCGCAGGCCGAAGGTCTCCGCGAGCGTCGTGGTGAGCGTCTCGAGTTTCGCCCGCTGCAGCTCGCCCGGCAGGTTTTTGAGCATCGAGTTCCGCGGCACGAAGGCTTCGCTGAGTGGCGGCGTGTTCCACGGATGCAGGTGCGCCGCAATCTCGCCGCGCGGACCCACCACGCTGATCACGTTGGCCGCGGCGGGAGCGATCGCCACCTGATACGACGTGAAGTAGGTCGGGCGCACGCCCAGCCGATCGAAGAACCGGGCCTGATGCTCCAGCTCTCGAATGTTCTCGCACGTCACCCGCTCGCGACTGCGATACCAGTTGTCTTCCTCCGTGTCGATCGACACGACCATGAGGACGCGATCAGACACGGCGTCGCCCCCCCCCGTTGTTGCGGAGCCGGCTGCGGAGTCCGGCGAGCGCCTCGACCCCCCGCAGCCAGCGGCCGCGGAAGCCGCGACGAAAGACGGTGATCTCTTCAGTCGTGCGCCCCGTCGTCGTCCACAGGCGTTTGTAGGGATCGTCGCCGCGCAGCAGGTCGAAGCGCTTGAACCCGCGCTCCATGGCGCGGCGAATCATCAGCGCGAGGAGCACCTGGCCGACGCTCTCACGCTCCCAGCGCGGGTCACGGCCGCTCTGGTAGAAATAGGCGGTGTCGCCATGCGTAAAGCCGTACCAGGCAGCAGCCGGCTCGCCGTCGAGGTCCAGTGTCGTGAGCCACAATTGCCCGCGCCCGGCAAGCTCGGCCGTGAAGCGGCGATGCAGGCGCTCGACGCGCGGATCGCGAAAGGCGCCCAGGCCTCCCCCCCCTCCATCCGCCCAGCGCTGCTCGTGCAACGTCACCAGGCGCCGCCATCCCTCCGCGACGCGCTCACCGTCGTAATCCGTAATCAGCACCGCGTGGTGGCGCCGCAGGTTTTTTTCCATGTAGCGCAGCGCCTGGCGTCGATTCCGGCTCACGCTCTTCAAGTAGGTCTCCCAATCACCGGCCAGGTCGAGATAGGGGCAGAGCCAGAGCGGCTGGCGCTGGGTGACGTGACCGTGCGCGGCCAGAGCCTGAGCGAGACGCCCCGCGGCCGGCGCATTCGGTGCGAGGTTGCTCAGCACGATGACGTCCCACTCGAGCTCCTCGAGCAGCGGGACGAGTGCCGCGACATCCGCTCCCCGCGTCGCGAGCACATCGAGGTGATCGGGACAGCCCAGATCGCCGATGGCCCACGTGAGCGCCCGGACCGGTACACGATGAAACCGGATGTGCCGGCTCAGCAGCGGCATGATGGCCTGTACGGTGTGCCCCCCCCCTCCCCCCGAGCGCAACACCAGAGCCTCCGCGGCCGCGGCGTCAGGGTCCGCGTCGGCCCAGGCACGATGCCAGGCCCAGCTCATGAAGGGAGAGCGCGCTTCAGCCTGCGCCTCGATCTCGTCCCAGCTGTGGGGCCCGAGGGCGAGCGCGTCCGACAACGACATGCGTGTGACCGCCCGACCAACGGTTGCGACAACGGGAGCGGGAGCGGGAGCGGGGGCGGGGGCGCTCATCGCGCGAGTCCAAACTGTTGGAGCGACTCGAGGAGAAACGGTGCGGGATCGCGCCAGCGCCAGATTTCCTCACGACTGCGCCGGGGATTGATCCGCACGAAGTCCCGCACGGCGGCGAGTTTCCCTCTGGCGCCGCCCCCGTTGCGCAGCTGGAGGTAGAGCTGATCGACGTCTCCCCAGAACCAGCGGCTGCGGACCCCCACGCGATACTGCGTGACCGCGGAAACGCGCTCGCCGAGTGCGCCGGCCACGAGCAGCCGCGGGAAGTCGACGCCGGCATCGATCGCCAGCTGCAGCGATCCCCACAGGCGGCCGTTCACCTCCATGAACACGGGGCGACGCGTCCCCGCATCGCGCTTGCACTCGATCATCGCGACGCCCTGCCAGTCGAGGTCATCGAGCAGGCGCCGGCCTGCGGCAACGACAGCGTCGTCGAGCGCGATGCTCTCGCGATACACGCTCACACCTCCCTCCGGAGGCTTTTCGCGCAGGCGGCGATGGGCGAACTCGGCGATCACGCGGCCGTTCCACCGCAGGACGAACAGACCCTCGCCGGCGCCGCGCACGCGGCGCTGCAGCAGGATCGGGAAGGCGGCTGCGGGCAGCGCGTCGAGCGCCGCGCGCGCGTCCGCGACCGTGTCGGCGAACCGCACGGCCAAATGCTCCCGCCGTATGCCGGTGTTGATGACTGATCGATGGGGTTTGAGCACCGCGGGAAACAATGCGCGTGGCAGTGTGGCGTCGGGGCGCTCGAGGACGAGCGTTTCGGGTACGTCGAACCCCGCGCGCAGCGCGCGCTCGAGCATGCCGGCTTTATCCGACGCGGCGCGATATGTCGCCAGATCGGGAAACGGCACGGCCACCGCCGACGGGAGATACTGCCGCCCGGCGAGGATGGCCTCGACCGACGCGTCGGTGACGGGAAGCAGCACGCGCGCATGGCGCTCGCGCGCCGCCGCACCCAGCTCGGCCGCATACCCGGCGGGATCGGTGAGGGGGTCGGTCGCGAGGCGCAGACTGCGCACCCCTCGTGACACGCCTGCCAGCGAGCGCCGCCGGGGGGCGGCGACCCCCACCTCGTAGCCGGCGTCTACAAGCGAGCGGGCGGCCGCGAGCGCGGCACGCTCATTACCATCCGTAAGCAGCGCATCCATGACTGCCGCGCTGCTGAGAGAGAATCGTGCCGCGCGTCGCTGTTGCCGCTAGCCCCGCTACGAAGGAAGCGCTGTTGCACACCTGCAACAGCGCTTCCTAAGAGACCTCACCGCCCGCTGGCGTAGTAGTGGTCCATCCACATGTACATGGTCTGGCTCACGGTCCCCCCGACCCCACCCCAGATCGGGCGCCACGACAACTCGTCACCCCAGAACTTGCTCTCCCCACTCGTTCCGTATTGAATGTCGCGGTACTCCCCCACCTTGACCCCGTCGATCCACCAATGCGCCTCGCCGTTCGCCTGATCGCCCGTGTTCGCGATCAACAGCGCTTCCCAGCGATGCCACACGCCCCGCGTGAACTCGAC
>JBLNGI010000078.1:0-8180 GCA_050264615.1 Gemmatimonadota bacterium | reverse complement strand
CCTGGCGTCAGTTCACTGAGGCACCGCCCGCGGCGACGTCCAGTTGACCACCTCGATGTTCGCGGGGTCGTCGATGATCAGCACCGGGCTCGAACGGCTCGCGGGCACAAACTTGTCGAAGATCTCGCCGGGAACCTTGACGCCGACCCCGACGGAGTAACCCAAATCGAACTCGGCGGCCCAGTCGAGCGCCTGGGCCGAATTCGTATCAGCGACGAAGATCAGCGCGTGCTGGCCCGTCAGGCCAAGCACGCCTGTCATCTGTGATGAGTTGGTAATGCTGTCGCCGTCCGTTAGGGGGTCTGTGGTCACGATGATGAATCCGACGCCTAGCCCGTACGCGTTCAGCGCCGCGGACGGCGGTGGCTGATCGAGCCGGACGCTGAACGTTCCATTGAACCGATGGATCGTGCCGGCACCGAACACGTAGCCGTAGTCGGGCGTACCCGACGACACTCCCCAAACCACGACGAGGCGAGCATTCGCGGGAATGACGGCATCCGTGTTGTTCTGAATGCGGCCCTTGACGACGATCCCGCCGGGAGCAGTTCCATCCTCACAGCCGGCAGCGATGACAGTGAAGCACAGAACGGAGAGGAAAGCAAATGCGCGGCGACCCATGACTTCCTCCTGTGCGATCACCCGCAATCTGAGGAGATGGACGCCGCGCAGGTACTGCAGGCGCCCTAAAAGTCATAATCATTGCGCCCCCGCCACGCGCCGCGCCGCCGCGCGCTGCATCAACGCCTGTCCGTGCCACGCGCACAGCACCGGCACGTCACCCGGGATCTGCGCTACGAGCCGCGGGTGCGCAAAGAGAATCACCAGCGACGCCTGCGGAACGAGCCGCTCGAGCTGCGCAATCGACTTCGGCCCCAAGTTCCCGCGCCCCTTCCACGACCGTGGCTCGGCATACACCAGCACGATGTGCCGCGTCCCAGGTTCGGCGTAGCGCGGCACGCTGATTCCACGCCCCACCAGCTCCCGCGCGAACACATCCCGCGGCGGAATCGTGTATGGCCCGCCGACGTCGTCATCGACGATCGTCACGCTCACCGATCTGCCGAGCGGCGGCGGCTCGCCACGCAGGAGATGCACCGCGCGATCGGCGAGCTCATACGCGAACTTCTGGTGTTCGGCGAGTTGTGGATGAGTTACCCGTCCCGCATCCCCCTTCCCCCATCTCGCAATCGCCTTCTCGTATCTCGCCAGCGCTTCGTCCGCCCGAGCTGCTTCGAGCCCCTGCAGCGCCCTGACCACCCCCGCCCAATCCGTCGGATAGAGCAGCATGTCACAACCGGCCTGCACCGCCGCCACCGCCGCGCTCGCCTCGGGCGCCGCCGCCGTCGCGCCGCCCATGATGAACGCATCCGTCACGACGAGCCCGCTGAAGCCGATCCTGGTGCGCAGATAGTCGAGAATCACCCGCGAGAACGTGGCCGCGGTGCCCCCCCCGTTCGAATCCCAGCCCGGATAGGCGACGAACGCCGGCATCACACTGCCCACGCCCACCTGCACCGCGCTCGCGAACGGCGCCGCGTCGGTCTGCTGTAATTCGGCGGGTGACGCTTCGACCACCGGGACCCCTTCGTGTGAATCGGTGGTCGTGCGACCGTGTCCCGGATAATGCTTGGCGCAGGCCAGGACTCCCGCATTCTGGCAGGCGCTGATCCACGCCGCCCCATGCGCCCCGACGCGCGCGGGATCCGCGCCGAACGAGCGCGTCTGCACGATTGGGTTCTTCGGCTCGATGTCGAGGTCGCACACCGGCGCAAAGATCCAGTTCAGCCCGACCGATCGCGCTTCGAGCGCCGTGATGAGCCCGCAGCGGGCCGTGGCGTCGAGATCGTTCAGGAAGCCGAGGGCGCCCGGCGGCGGTAGCTCGGTCAGCCCGCGGATTTGCTGTCCGGCCCCGCGCTCGAGATCGGAGGCGAGCAGCAGCGGGCGTCCCGCTTTGGCGCGTAGTTCAGTCGTGAGGGCAGCCACGCCGGCTCGGGTGCCGCCAAAGAGAATAAATCCCCCCACTCCCGCGGCGAGCGCGTCGCGAATCTTGGCCTGTTCTGAGTTGAATGAGCCGCGCCGCCATCTCAGCGATGGGCAGACGAGGCGCGCGCGAGTCATACCGGCGTGATGTGTCCCAGCACGCGTGGCCCACGTGCACCCGTGGCCGCGGGAAGGTTACCCGGCTTCCCCGACACGGTCTGCAAGCCCAGGAACGCGAACGCCACCGCTTCCTTCGCCTCACCGTCGAAGAACACCTGATCGAACAGCACCACCGGGCGGGGCTGCACCTTCGCCGCCAGGCGCTCGAGCAGCGCGGGGTTCTTCGCGCCGCCGCCCGAGATCACGATCTCCGACGTTTCATCCTTGCCCCAGCGCGCCACCGCACGGCCGATCGACTCGGCGGTGAGCGCGGTGGCGGTGGCCACCGCGTCGTTGTCCGAGCCACCGGCCTTGCGCACACGCGCGAGCAGCTGGTCGGCGTACTCGATCCCGAATCGTTCGCGTCCCGTACTCTTGGGTGGTTGCTCGGCGAAATAGGGATCGGCGAGCAGCTCATCCAGGACCTTCTTCACCGGGCGGCCGCGGCGGGCGCGCTCGCCGTCTCGGTCGAATGTCGCCTCGGGGTCGATGCGCCGCGTGATCGAGTCGATCACGCCGATGCCGGGTCCCGTGTCGAACGCGAACGCGCCTTCACTCACGCCGCGGCGCGGCACCCAGGTCACGTTCGCGATGCCGCCGACGTTGAGCAGCCAGCGACCGTGTTGTTCATGACCGAACAGCATCACATCCGCGAGCGGCACCAGCGGAGCGCCCTGCCCGCCCGCCGCGACGTCGCGCGCGCGGAAGTCGCTGACGACCGGCACCCCAACCCGCTCCGCGAGCACCGCCGCATCGCCGAGCTGGAACGTCGCGCGGCCCGGCTCGTGCCAGATCGTCTGACCGTGGGACGCGACGAACGCGAGGTCCGTGGGCGCCACGCGCGCCTGCGCGAGTAACGCGAGCACCGCTCCGGCGAATCGCTCGCCCAGCGCGACATGGAGAAACGCCACGTCTTTCGGGGTCCCCCGCGCGATCGCATCGATGATCGACCCGCGCTCGGAGGTGCTGTAGGGTTCCTGCCGAAAGGCGACCAGCTCGACCGCGTTGTCCTTGAGCTTCACGAGTGCCGTCGAAATGCCGTCGAGCGAGGTCCCCGACATCACGCCGACCGCGAGTGTCTTGCTCATCCTCGCACCGTTGGCGGTTCCCCAACCACGGGACGGACAAAGCCCCCGGCGGCCTCGAGCATGCGCCGGGCTTCGGTGAGATCGACGCGTTTGCGCACCATGACGATCGCGAGCTTTACGCTGCCCTGGGCGCGCTCGATGGCGGCGCGTGCTTCCGCGCGTCCCACGGCGCAGCACTCCATCACGATGCGCTCACCGCGGTCGTGCAGCTTCTGGCTCATGGCCATCAAGTCGACCATGAGATTGCCGTAAACCTTGCCCAGCCGGATCATCGCTCCGGTCGTGAGCGTGTTGAGGACCATCTTGGTTGCCGTGCCGGCTTTGAGGCGCGTGGAACCGGTGAGCACTTCGGGCCCCGTGACCGGATTGATGATCACGTCGCACGTTTCGGTGAGTGCCTTGGGCGGGGTCCCGCAGGTGAGCAACACCGTGCGGGCGCCGAGCGTCTGCGCCCGGGACAGGGCGACGCGGACGTACGGCGTGGTACCGCTCGCCGCGATGCCGACCACGACGTCCCGATTCGTAACACCTGCGGTCTGGATATCGGCCGCGCCCGCGTTGACGTCGTCTTCAGCGCCTTCCGCGCTCTTCACCAGTGCCGTGTGGCCGCCGGCGATCACGCCTGTGACCAACGAAGGGGGCGTACCGAACGTAGGCGGGCATTCCGCGGCGTCGAGCACGCCCAGGCGCCCCGACGTCCCCGCGCCGACGTAGATCAGCCGGCCGCCCGTCTTGAAGGCATTTACGAGCAGGTCGATGGCCCGGGCGATCTTCTCCCGCTCCCCGTGCACGATTCCGGCAAGCGTCTCATCTTCGCCATTCATCAAATCGACGATTTCCAGGCTCGAGGCGATATCGATCCGCTGCGTCCTGGGGTTGCGCTGTTCGGTGGGCCTCGGGTCGCGGAAATCGGGGTTTGCCATGGCAGACAATTAGACGGAAGATTACGAAATGCGAAAGATCCTTCCTCTTCTCGTATTGGCCGCGATAGGCTGCGGGCGGGCTCGCACCGAATCGCTCTTTCCCAGGGCCTGGACGCTCAGATCGCAACCCGTCACGGCACCGAGCGCGATGGTGGTTACGGCGCAGCCGCTCGCCACACAGGTCGGGCTGGACATCCTCAGGCAGGGTGGCAACGCGATCGACGCTGCCGTGGCGGTGGGCTTCGCGCTCGAGGTGGTGCTGCCCGACGCCGGCAACATCGGCGGCGGCGGGTTCATCGTGCATCGCAGTGCGGCGGGTGAGGTGCACGCGCTCGACTACCGCGAAATGGCGCCGACCGGTGCGTCGCGCGACATGTACGTCGACTCGGCAGGCAACGTCACGGAACGGAGTCTGATCGGGCATCTCGCCGCCGGCGTCCCCGGCAGCGTCGCCGGCATGCACGAGGCCTGGAAGAAATACGGCTCGCTGCCGTGGGCCACGCTCATTGCTCCGGCGATCACGTTGGCCGAAGGGCACGTCATCGATACCGCGCGGAGTCAGGCGATCGGCTGGGAGCGCGAAATCTTCATGCGCTTCCCCGCCAGTCGCGCGCAGTTTCTCGTGAACGACAGTGCCCCACCCCCCGGTACGATGTGGCGCCTGCCCGATCTCGCGCGCACCCTGCGGCTGATCGCCGATTCCGGTCCCGACGTGTTCTACCGTGGCCAGATCGCGGACCTGATCGTGGCCGAGATGCAGCGCGGTGGCGGGTTGATTACCAAGGAAGACCTCGCGCGCTATCAGGCGAAATGGCGCACGCCGGTGCAGCTGAGCTATCGCGGGTACACGATCTATTCGATGCCGCCCCCCAGCTCCGGCGGCGTCACGATGGGCGAGCTGCTCAACATCCTCGAGGGCTACGATTCGCTGCCCCGGTTCGGGACGCCCGCGTATGTGCATGTCGTCGCCGAGGCGATGCGGCGCGCGTTCATCGACCGGAACCGTTACCTGGGCGATCCCGATTTCGTGCAGATGCCGCTGGATCGCCTGCTCTCAAAGGAATACGCCGCGACGCTCAGGGCCCAGATCGATCTGCAGCACGCCACGCCGACTCCGCCCACCACGACCGAGGGCGGCGAGGCGATGCACACGACGCATTACTCGATCGTGGATGCCAACGGCAACGCGGTGGCCGTCACCACCACGCTCAACGGCGGCTTCGGCAGTGGGGTCACGGTCACCGGCGCGGGATTCCTGCTCAACAACGAGATGGATGACTTCACCTCCGCACCCGGGAAGCCGAACATGTTCGGGCTCGTGCAGGGCGAGGCGAACGCGATCGTCGCGGGCAAGCGGATGCTCTCGGCGATGACGCCGTCGATCGTGCTGGACACGGCCGGCGCGCTGTACATGGTGCTGGGCACGCCGGGGGGACCCACGATCATCACGACGGTGTCCCAGGTGCTGCTGAACGTCATCGATCAGAGGATGTCGCTGGCCGATGCCGTCGCGGCGCCGCGCTTCCATCACCAGGCGCTGCCCGACGTCATCCGCTCCGAGCGCGACGGCCTGAGTGATGCGACGATCCATGCCCTGGAGACGATGGGGCACGCGGTCGACCGGCGCGGGGGAAGCGGCACCGTGGCGGCGATACAAAGAACCGCCGGCGGATGGGTGGGGGTTATCGACCCACGGTCGGCCGGCGCTGCACTCGGTTACTGATAGTTTCCGTTCCTTGTCTCTAGCCGTTCACTCCTTGGGGTGAGGATGCGCATGGCAATTCGCTCGCAAACGCCCGCGGCGGACGTCGTGATCGTCGGCTCGGGCGCCGGCGGTGGGATGGCGGCCTACGTGCTCACACGCGCCGGCCTCAACGTCACCGTGCTCGAAGCCGGCGGACCGTGGGACAACGCCACCGACTCTGCGATGCTCACCTGGCCGTACGAGTCCCCGCGGCGCGGCGCCTCCACCAAGCTCAAACCGTTCGGAGAGTTCGACGGCTGCATCGGCGGGTGGGAAATCCCCGGCGAGCCGTACACCGTCGCGCCGGGGGAGAAGTTCCGGTGGTGGCGTGCCCGGATGGTGGGCGGGCGCACCAACCACTGGGGCCGCATTTCGCTGCGCTTTGGACCGCGTGACTTCAAGGCGAAGACGTTCGACGGTCTCGGCGACGACTGGCCCATCAGCTACGACGACGTCCGGCCCTATTACGACAAGCTCGAACAGCTGGTAGGAGTGTTTGGGAGCAAAGAAAACATCCCGAATGCGCCCGACAGCCTGTTCCTGCCGCCGCCCCGCCCCCGTTGCTACGAACTCCTCGTGCAGCAGGCGGCCAAGCGACTGAACGTCACGTGCGTTCCCTCCCGGCTTTCGATTCTGACCCGGCCGCTGCCGGGGCGCGCCGCGTGCCACTACTGCGGGCAGTGCGGGCGGGGCTGCAAGACCAATTCGAATTTCTCCTCGACCAATGTGCTGATCGCCCCGGCGCTCAAGACGGGGAAGCTGACCCTGCGCACCAACGCGATGGCGCGCGAGATCACGCTCGACCGGACGGGCCGCGCCAAGGGCGTGACGTACATCGACACGACCGACGGCAGCGAGCACCACATCGACGCCCGCGTCATCGTGGTGGCCGCGAGCGCGTGTGAGACGTCCCGCCTGCTGCTCAACTCCAAGTCGTCGTCCTTCCCCAACGGACTCGCGAACGGCAGCGGCACGGTCGGCAAGTATCTCACCGATACGACCGGCACCGATGCGGGGGGATTCGTTCCGAAGATGATGGATCCGGTCCCCCACAATCACGACGGTGTCGGAGGCATGCATGTCTACATGCCGTGGTGGCTGGACAACAAGAAGCTCGACTTCCCACGCGGCTACCACATCGAAGTGTGGGGCGGCGCCGGGCTGCCCGAGGCGGGCTTCGGTGGCGGCATCCAGAACCTGCAGGGCGGCGGCTACGGGAAGCAGCTCAAGAACGATTACCGTCGCTATTACGGCGCCTACATCGGGTTTTCGGGCCGCGGCGAGATGATTCCGAACGACGGCAGCTACTGCGAGATCGACCCCAATGTGGTGGATAAGTGGGGCATCCCCGTCCTGCGCTTCCACTGGAAGTGGACCGACCACGAGTATCTCCAGGTGAAACACATGCAGGAGACCTTTCGCGCACTCATCACGGAGATGGGTGGCACGCCGTGGGGCGACATGCCGAAGAAGGAGGATGGCTACGGCATCGCCGCGGGCGGTGTGATCATCCACGAGTTGGGTGGCGCCCGCATGGGCGCCGATCCCAAGACCTCGGTTGTGAACAGCAACTGCCAGACCCACGAGGTCAAGAATCTCTTCGTTGCCGACGGCGCCCCCTTCACGTCTCAAGCAGACAAGAATCCCACCTGGACGATCATGGCGCTGTCATGGCGGACGTCCGAATACATCGCGAACCAGCTGAAAGCGAGAGCCCTATGACGACGGACGGACGGTCGGACGGCCGGACGGCCATGAGCCGTCGCGAGGCGTTGAGCGTCGTCGCCGCTGTTTCGCTCACGGCGGGGTTCAAGTGGTCGCCGGAAGAGGCGGCAAAGGCGGCACAGTTCGCTCGTGAGGCAATCAAGGCGCCGTACGCGCCGACATTTTTCACGCCGCACGAATGGGAGACGGTGCGCGTGCTGGTCGACCTGGTGATCCCCAAAGACGAGCGCTCGGGGAGCGCCACCGACGCCGGTGTCCCCGAGTTCATGGACTTCATGATGGGCGACCGGCCCGATGGGCAGATTCCGATGCGTGGCGGCCTCGCCTGGCTCGACAACGAGTGCCACGAGCGCTTCACCAAGACGTTCGTTCAGGCAGCCGAGACCGAGCGGGCTGCGGTGCTCGACGACATTGCGTGGCCCAAGAAAGCGAAGCCGGAGATGAGCCAGGGCGTCGCCTTCTTCAACATGTTCCGCGACCTGACGGCGTCGGGCTTCTGGTCGAGCAAGATCGGGGTCGCCGATCTCGATTACCGGGGCAATGTATTCGTGGCCGAGT
>JBLNGI010000077.1:0-9252 GCA_050264615.1 Gemmatimonadota bacterium | reverse complement strand
GCGACCTCCTGGTTGATGAGGGCGCGAATCTTGGGATCGACGTCGGACAACGGCGCTTGACGGTCAGTCACTTGTCAATCTTCTCCACACGGCGAAGGTGGCGGCCGCCTTCAAAACTCGTCTCGAGCCATTTGTGCAAGATATTCACGCCCTGCTCTTCGCTGACGAATTGCGCCGGCAACACAAGCAGATTCGAATTCCCATGCTGCCGCGAGAGCTCCGCTACCTGCTCGTTCCATGCCAGCGCCGCCCGCACCTTGGGAAAGCGATTCGCCGTATACGACATGCCCAATCCCGTGCCACAGGTGAGGATCCCGCGCTGCACTTCCCCGGAGCTGACCGCCTGTGCCACAGGCTTGGCATAGTCGGGATAGTCGTCCGCCGGATCGAGCGCCTTCGGCCCGACGTCGATCGGGTCATACCCGAGCTTCTTGAGCTCGTCCACGAGACGATTCTTGAGCTTGAAGCCGACATGGTCGGCTCCCACGAGGATCTTCTCAGCCATCGATCACTAACCCCTCTCTCCTGTCCCCTCCACTACAACCCAAAGCGAGCCTGTCATCCCGAGCGACGCGCGCGTTAGCGCGTGTCGCGAGGGACCTGCTTTTGCCTGCCGCGCAACGAAACATGTGGTTGAACGGTTAGCCACAGCAGATCCTTCGCTACGCGCGCTGCGCGCGCTCCGCTCAGGATGACATGCGCCACTCTCGCCCGAGCAAGAGAAGGGAGAGAGGGATGGGTCAAACAAAGTTCTGTCGCACCTTGGCGATGGCAGCAATCCGCCTCTCGGCCAATCGATCGGCGGCGCGGTAAGACGGAATCCGCTCCTCCTTCGCAATATCGAACACCGTCAAAATCGTGTAGTAAATCTCACCCGCCTTGTTGCGCGCGCGCTCCATCGTCCACCCCTGCAGCTCGGCGTTCACGTTCACGAGCCCGCCCGCATTGATGATGTAGTCGGGTGCGTACGTGATCCCTTTCTCCTCCAGCATGTCGCCGTGCCGCTCCTCGGCAAGCTGGTTGTTGGCCCCGCCGGCGACGATCTCGACCTTGAGTTGCGGCAGCGTCTGATCGTTGATGATGCCGCCCAGGGCGCACGGCGCGAAGATGTCGGCCTCCACGCCGTAAATCTCCTCGGGACCGACCGGCGTCGCGCGGAAATCGTCCACCACGGCCTTGAGCTTGGCGGCGTCGATGTCGGTCGCGACCAGCTGCGCGCCTTCCTTGTGAAGGAGATCGGCCAGGAAGTAGCCGACGTTGCCGCAGCCCTGAATCGCCACCTTCTTGCCCCCGAGGTCCGCGCTGCCGTAGCGGTACTTGGCGCACGCCTTCATGCCGCGATACACACCAAAGGCCGTGACGGGGGACGGGTCTCCCGACTTCCCGATCAAGCCGGTCACATGATCCGTTTCCGCTTTGATGAACTCCATGTCGCCCACCGACGTGCCGACGTCCTCGGCGGTGATGTAACGGCCGCCGAGCGCCTTCACGTGCCGCCCGTGCGCGCGGAAGATCGGTTCGCGATTGCGAATCTTGTTGTCGCCGATGATGACCGCCTTGCCGCCACCGAGATTGAGACCGGCGACAGCGGCTTTGTAGGTCATGCCGCGCGCCAGGCGCAGGCAATCGATCAGCGCTTCGCGATCGGTGGAATAGTTCCAGAACCGCGTCCCGCCCAGCGCCGGGCCGAGCGTCGTGTCGTGAATGGCGATGATGCCGCGATAGCCCGAGGAGGGCTCGTACACGAGCGACACCTGCTCGTGCTCGTGCTCCTCGAGCAGCGCGAACAGCGCGGTCGCCTCTTCCTTCTTAGCGACTCGTGAGGCCGCGGGCGATGACGACGCGCTGGATTTCGCTCGTGCCTTCATAGATCTCGGTGACCTTTGCATCCCGGAAAAGTTTCTCGACGGGGAAATCTCGCATGTAGCCATACCCCCCGAACAGCTGAATCGCCTGCGTCGTCACCCACATCGCGGTCTCGGAGGCGAACAGCTTCGCCATGCTCGCGTGCAGGGTGATGTCCTCACCGGCGTCTTTTCTGGCGGCCGCCCGATGCGCCAGCGCCCGCGCCGCTTCGATCCGCGTCGCCATGTCGGCGAGCTTGAACTGCACCGCCTGGAAGTCCTGGATCGCCTTCCCGAATTGCTGCCGCTCCGCGGTGAACGTGAGGCAATGCTCGAGCGCTCGCCGGGCGATCCCCACGCCCTGAGCCCCAATCCCCAATCGCCCCGCATCCAGCCCCTCCATCGCGTACACGAACCCCATGCCTTCATCGCCGAGCATCTGAGCCGCGGGTACACGCAGATCGGATAACTCGATGCCCGCAGTGTTGGAAGCCCGCAGACCCATCTTGTCTTCCGGTTTCGACGCCTTGTATCCCCTGGTGTCGGTCGGCACGATGAACGTCGAAATCCCCTTGGCGCCGCGGCGCGCGTTGGGCTGATCGGTGCGCACCATGATCATCATCAGATCGGCCGTGCCCGCGTTCGTGGCCCACGCCTTGGCGCCGTTCAGCACCCACTCCTTCCCGTCCCGCACTGCCTGCGCGCGCAGCGACGCCGCATCCGAGCCGGCGTCGGCTTCCGACAGCGCGAACCCGGCGAGGATCTCGCCGCGCGCCATCGGCTTGAGCCAGCGCTCTTTCTGCTCGGGCGTGCCGTGCTTCACGAGCATCGTCGTGGGAATCGCGTTGTGGATACCGATTGAAACGGCAAGGGCGGCATCGGCGGCAGAGATTTCCTCTAACACCATCAGGTACGTAACGGTATCCAATGCCATGCCGTCATACTCTTCCGGGGTGCACATGCCCAGGAAGCCGAGCTTGCCGAGCTCGTCGATCACGTCGCGGGGGAAATGGCTGGTGCGGTCCCACTCGGCGGCGAACGGCTCGATCTTCTCGCGCGCGAATTCGCGCGCCAGCAGGGCGACCTGGTCGCGAACGTCAGTCGCGGTAGACATAGAACCCCTGCCCCGATTTCCGACCCAGCTTTCCTTCGGCGACCATTTTCTTGAGCAACGGCGCGGGGCGGTACTTGCGCTTGTCGAGCCCGTTCTGCAGCACCCTCATGATCGCCAGACACACATCGAGACCGATCAGATCCGCCAACGCGAGCGGTCCCAACGGATGATTCATGCCGAGCTTCATGACCTGATCGACCGCGTCGGGCGTGGCGACGCCTTCGTCGACGCAGAAAATCGCCTCGTTGATCATCGGCATCAGCACACGATTGGACACAAAACCCGGGCTGTCGTTCACCTCAACCGGCGTCTTGCCAAGCTGCCTGGCGACCTCCACCACTTTCGAGGTCGTCTCAAGTGATGTCTGAGGTCCTTTGACGATCTCGACGAGCGGCATCAGCGGCACCGGATTCATGAAATGCATCCCGATGACCCGCTCCGGTCGCATCGTCTGCTTGGCAATTTCCGTGATTGATATCGAGGAGGTATTCGACGCGAGGATGCCCGTGGGCGATAAATGGTCCAGGTCCTCGAAGACCTGAAACTTGATCTCTGGGTTCTCGGACACAGCCTCGACAATGAACTCGGCATCCTTCGCGGCGTCGAGCGAGGGGTTCGTCCGGATTCGGCCCAGCGTGTCGGCAGACTGCTGATGGCTGATGGCGCCCTTTTTCTCCATGCGATCCAAGTTCTTCTTGATCGTCCCAACCGCGCGGGTAAGCGCGTCCTGCGACACATCAATCAGCGCCGTGTCCCAGCCATACTGAGCGAACACATGGGCGATTCCATTCCCCATCGTCCCCGCACCCACGACGGCGACCTTGCTCATGCGGCCTCTGCTCCTGGCTGCTCGCTGAACGCCGATCGCCGGGTCAGCAGCCACACGATTCCTGCGAGCAGCGCAACCGTCGAGGCGATTCCACCCTCAGGCCCAAACGCGCCGCCATCGACCCAGGTGTGCGCGCCCGGAGTGTACTCGACGACGGGCACCGCGAAGCGGAAACCACTCACGGGCGCGTCGAACAGGATCGCGAGTCCGGCGTTCCAGCCGAAGTGCGCGCCCCACGCGAGCCCCATGCCGCCCACGGAGAAAAACGCGATCGCGAGCCAGACGCCGGCGAGGACGACATTCACCGTCCCGAACACCGACGCACTCGGGTTCCCGATGTGCACGAGGCCGAACGCGATCGCGAGCAGCACCAGCGCGGGCAGCACACCGATCGCGTCCGAGAGGCGGCGCAGCGGATAGCCGCGGAACGCCAGCTCCTCAGCGAGCGCCGCGATGACGAAGCCTACGATCAGCGGCAGCGCGACGCCTGCCCACACGCTCCAATCGCCCGTGAACTGCAGCCGGGCGCCGAAGACGATGGCGAGGCCGATGGCGACCACGGCCATCACGGCGCCGACGGCGCTGCCGCGCAGCAGCGCGATTCCTGCCCCGCGCGTCCACCCCATCCGTTCCCACGAGTACTTGTTGAGGAGGCGACCCACGACCAGCGTAGCCACACCGCAGCCCAGGGCGAAGTAGGCGCCGTTGCGCGCCAGGAACCAACGCGGCCCGCCCAATCCCGGCACGAGGCCGGCGGCGCCGATAATCACGCCGATCGCGATCGCGCCGAACAGGAGGAGCCAGCCGAGCCCAATGGCAACGCGCTTTACAGCCGCAAACGAAACGCGCGCCATTAGAGGCGCGCGCGAACCGTAGGGGTCAGCTTGGTCAGGACCGGCACGAGTATGGCCAGTTTGACGAGGTCTCCCAGCAGGAAGGGCACCGTCCCGAAGCCCGCCGCGGCCGAGAGGTTGCCCGTGAGGATCGCGAGCTGCGCGAGACCGCCCAGGTGGATCAGCACCAGACCCGCCAGCACGCCGCACGCCGCGCGCCACACGCGCGATCCGTCCGCGACGACGGCGCCCACAGCCCACGCCGCAACCGGATACGCAAGTAAGTATCCGCCCGTCGGCCCAAGCAGCCGCGCGATGCCCACCAGCGGCACCGTCGGCGTGAATACGGGCAGCCCAGCGGCACCAAGCGCGAGATACAGGATCAGGCTGAGCGCCCCGAGCCGCGCGCCGAGCAAGCCGCCGACGAGCAGCACCGCCATCGGTTGCAGTGTCATGGGAACGGGCGTTCCCGGCAGCGGAATCGAAAGCTGAGCCGCAACCGCAACAAGCACCGCACCCAGGATCACGGCGAGCGCGCGAACACCCTGCGCCGCACGCCGCACGCCCAACGCAATATCTGTCATTTAGAGCATCTCCACTGAGAGGGCGACCGCGTTGCCGCCACCAAGGCACAGCGTGGCGAGACCAGTCTGCTTTCCATACTGCCTCAGCGCATACAGCAGGGTGGTGAGGACGCGCGCGCCGGATGCGCCGATCGGATGACCCAGCGCCACCGCACCGCCGTGCACGTTGACGCGACTCCAATCCCACCCGAGCGCCTTGCCGTCGGCGAGCGCCTGCACCGCGAACGCTTCATTTGCCTCGATCAAATCAAACTCCGAAATCCCAACTCCTCGTTTCTTCATCAGATTCTGCACCGCCACGATCGGCGCGAAGAACAGATCCTTCGGCTCGCCGCCGCCCGTCGCATAGCCCGTGATTGTTGCCATCGGCTTCAAGCCGTGGGTCTTCGCGAACGCCAACGACGTCACGACCAGCGCACTGGCGCCGTCGTTCAACCCAGGTGCGTTCCCCGGCGTGACCGAGCCGTCCTTTTCGAACGACGGCTTCAGCGCGGCGAGCGCTGCGAGCGTCGTGTCTTTGCGCGGGGACTCGTCCTTGTCGATGACCGTCACGCCCTTCTTGCCCGGGATTTCAACCGGAACGGTCTCGGCTTTGAAAAAACACGCCTCCATCGCCTTGACAGCTTTCTGGTGACTCTTCAACGCGAATTCATCCTGCTCCTGTCTCCCAACTCCTGCTTTCTTAGCGGTGTACTCGGCAAGATTGCCCATGTGCGTGTTGGAAAACGAATCCCACAGCCCATCGTGGATCATCCCGTCCACGAGCGGCGTGTTGCCGGCCTTGATGCCCCCGCGCATGCCGTAGACGTAGTGCGGCGCGTTCGACATCGACTCGAACCCACCCGCGACGATGCACTGCGCGTCGCCCGCCTTGATCGCCTGCGCCGCGAGCATCACCGCCTTGAGCCCCGAGCCGCAGACCTTGTTGATCGTGAGCGACGGAATCACGCCCGGAAGACCGGCGTGGATCGCGGCCTGGCGCGCGGGCGCCTGCCCTTCACCGCCCTGGAGCACGTTCCCCATGATCACTTCTTCGACCTGATCGTCCGCGACGCCGGCGCGGCGCACGGCTTCGCGGATTACCAGCGCACCCAGGCGCGGGCCGGGTAGCGGAGACAAGCCGCCCAGAAACTTGCCGATGGGAGTGCGGCAGGCGGAGACGATGACAGGGGTGGTCGCGTCGCTCATACGATCAAATTAGCGGCTTGAGACTCCTACTGTGTACTTCCTGGGTCAGCTTCTCCACAAACTCCCCAACCGGCATCACCACCTGCTTGTTTCCCGCTCCCCGGCTGCGAACGGCGACCGCGCGAGCCTCGGCTTCGCGTTGCCCGACGACCGCCATGTACGGCACCTTGTGCGTCTCGGCGTCCCGGATCTTGTAGTTCAGCGTCTCGGAGCGCTCGTCGAGCTGTGACCGGATTCCGGCCTTTCTCAGCGTCTCGTGCACCGCGCGCGCGGCATCGAGCTGCGTATCGGCGATCGGCAGCACGCGCACCTGCTCGGGGGAGAGCCAGAGCGGGAACGCACCCGCGAAGTGCTCGATGAGAAACCCCGTGAACCGCTCGATCGTGCCGAAAATCGCGCGGTGCATCATCAGCGTGCGGTGCGGCTTGTTGTCCGCCCCGGTGTACTCGAGGTTGAAGCGCTCCGGCAGCTGATAGTCGAGCTGGATCGTGGCGCCCTGCCACTCGCGGCCGATCGCATCGTTGAACTTGACGTCGATCTTGGGGCCGTAGAACGCCCCTCCACCGGCATCGATTCGATACGTCAACCCTCTGCGCTTCAACGCGCTCTCCAACGCTTTTTCCGCAACCTCCCACATCGCGTCGGTGCCGAGTTTCTTGCCCGGCGGCCGGGTGGCGAGATCGAGGCGGTAGTCGAGTCCAAACGTCTTACCCATCACGAGCTCGACGATGTCGAGCATGCGGAAGATCTCGTCCTCGATCTGATCTTCGCGCAGGAAGATGTGCGCGTCGTCCATCGAGAGACCTCGCACGCGCAGCATGCCGTGCAGTGTCCCCGAGCGCTCGTTGCGATACACGTTGGCGATCTCGGCAAGCCGGATGGGCAGGTCGCGATAGCTGCGCTGCTGACTCGCGTAGATCAGGATGTGCATGGGGCAGTTCATCGGCTTCACGCGATAGCGCACGTCTTCCGACTCGCCTTCGCCCGCCGCCATCGGCGGGAACTGATTCTCGGCATAGAGCGGCAGGTGCCCCGAGCGCAGGAACAGCTGCTCGCGCGTGATATTGGGCGTGTACACCAGCTGATAACCGCGCGCCAGAATCACGTCCTCGATAAAGCGGCGCAGCTCGAAGTTCAGGACCGCGCCCTTGGGATGCCAGAAGATCAATCCCGGGCCGACGTCTTCCTGAATCGAAAACAGGTCGAGCTGCTTGCCTAGTACGCGATGGTCTCGTTTGCGCGCTTCTTCCAGTCTATGGAGATACTGGTCCAGGTCTTGTTTTGAAAACCACGCCGTCCCGTAGATGCGTTGCAGCATCTGGCGCCGCTCGTCCCCGCGCCAATACGCCCCCGCCGCATGCAGCAGCTTGAAATGCTGGATCTTCCCGGTACTCGGCACGTGCGGGCCGCGGCACAGGTCCACGAACGGGCCGTCGGTGTAGACCGAGATGACCTCGTCTTCCTTGAGATCGTCGATTCGCTCCAACTTGAGCGGGTCGTCCTTGAACCGTTTCTTGGCTTCAGCTCGCGAGACTTCCTCGCGCGTAAACGGGTAATCGGCCTTCACGACTTCCGCCATCTTTTTCTCGATCGCCTCGATGTCCTCGGGCGTAAAGGGCCGGCCGATGTCGAAGTCGTAGTAGAAGCCGTCCTCGATCGGCGGTCCGAAGCCGATCTGCGCCTGCGGAAAAAGCTGGCGCACCGCGGTCGCCAGGGCGTGCGCCGAGGAGTGGCGCAGCACGTCGAGGGCCTGCGGGTCTTTGTTCGTCAGAATCGAGACGGTCGCGCCGTTGTCGAGCGGGCGCTGGAGATCGCGCACGTCGCCGTTCACCCGGATGGCGAGTGCCGCCTTCGCCAGGCCCGGGCCAATGGCCTTTGCCAGATCGGCGCCCGTCGCGCCCGCCGGTAGGGTCTTGCTGCTCCCATCCGGCAGGACGACCTGAATCTCGGATGAGGGCATGCTAGGGAGTCGTCGTCGCCGGCGGTGGAACGGTTCCGATAGGCTGCACGTCCAACCCATACCGGAAAAAGAGTCCCACCGAAAACAGAATGACGCCCGCGAGCAAGAGCCAGCGCACCAGGCGCGCGGGCGGCAGGCGATCTTCGGATGGCGCGGATGTCGGCTGTGTCATTGGACGATATTCTAGTCGCCGCTTCTATATTAAGGAATGGCATACGATCCGCGGCCCGTCGAACCGGCCATCTACAAGCGCTGGCTCGATGCGGGAATCTTCCAGCCCAAACCCGACGGCGAGCCGTATGTCATCGTCATTCCCCCGCCCAACGTCACGGCCGTCCTCCACATGGGGCACGGCCTCGACAACGTCACCCAGGACGTGCTGATCCGCTTCGAGCGGATGCGCGGCCGCGCGGCGCTGTGGCTGCCAGGCACCGACCACGCCGGCATCGCCACGCAGAACGTGATCGAGAAGCAGCTCGCCGCTGAGGGGAAGACCCGCTTCGACGTGGGGCGCGAGGCGTTCATCCGCTGCACGTGGGAGTTCGTGAAGAAGACCGGGAGCACGATCCTCGAGCAGCTCCAGGTGATCGGCAGCTCCTGCGACTGGAGCCGCACCCGCTTCACGCTCAGCCCCGAGTACTCGCGCGCGGTGCGCGAGGTGTTCGTGCGGCTGTGGGAGCAGCAGCTCATCTATCGTGGCCACCGCGTGATCCACTGGTGCCCACGCTGCCTCACCGCGCTCTCAGATGAAGAGGCCGAGCACCACGAGACGAACGGCAATCTGTACTACATCGAGTATCCGCTCGTGGACGGCTCTGGTGCCATCACGGTCGCCACCACCCGGCCCGAAACGATGCTGGGAGATACCGCGGTCGCCGTGAATCCCGAGGATCCCCGCGG
>JBLNGI010000076.1:0-9881 GCA_050264615.1 Gemmatimonadota bacterium | reverse complement strand
GCCCACCGGGCCGAGGCCCAGCACCGTGCCGAAGATCGTGAACAGCGGCGCGCTGGACGCGGCCGACATCGGGCCCACCAGGTCGACGCCGTAGAAGCGATTGCCGTTGCCATCCACCTGGAAGCTGGACACGAGCACGACCGTCCGTTCGGGCAGGCGCGAGAGTCGCGCGAGCGTTTCCTCGATTGGGAGCCCGATCAGCTCGATGAGCGACACACGCGGACCGAGCTCGCGGACTGCGCGGCGCCCGAGCTCGTGGAAGGCTTGCTCGGAGGGCGCTGCCCCGCCGACCAGGGCGACGTGCCGGGTGTCGGGAAGCAGCCGCAGGGCCGCCGCAAGCGTGCCCGCCATGTCGTAGCGGATCGTGATCAGCGCGAGGCGGGAAGGCTGCGCGAACCCGCCGACCGTCCGCTCGTCCACGGCGCACACGACCACGGGGACGTCCGGCCAGAGCTCGCCGCGCGCCCGCAGCACGAAATCGAGCGGCTCGTTGCCGACGACGACGATGGCGTCTAGCGGCCGGCCGCCGTACTTGAATCCGAACAGCGCGCGCAAGTGGTGCTCGTAGTCGGTCCCCCTGAAGCGAGCTGCGTCGACATTCTCGGTCTCGATGCTGAGCGCGGTCCGCCTCGCGGCGAGGAGCACGGAGCGAACGCCGGCGGCCACCGCCAACGCGGCCGGCAACCCCGGCTGGCCCGGCAGCAGGATGAGCACTGTCTTCGGGTCCGCGGGATTGGCTGCGTCCGAAGGCCGGACGGCGTGCGCAGTGACGGCGAGCAGCATCGCGACCAGCACGGGCGCGCACACCGGGCAGCGGCGCGTGGCGGTGGTCCACAGCTGCGCGAGCAAACCGGCCCGCCCACTACGGCAGCGCACGTCGGGATTATAGACCACGTCCCGGAGCAGTCGGTCGTCCCACATCGTGGCCGGCGGCGATCGCCGCCCAGGCCCCGCGGCGCGGCGCTCGGACGTCCGCCCGCGGGCTGTGGGACCGGGGCCTACCGCTCGGCTGCGACGGTGAAGCTCTCGAAGACGGTCCAGCCGCGCGCCTCGAACTCCTTCCGGGCCCGCGGCGAGAACTGGCCCGAGAGCCAGGCCAGTCGGCGCGGCGTCCGGAGATCTGCGCGGTCGGCGAAGCGGGCGATGCGCTCGGTCCACGCGACGTAGTCGATCGGCGCCGGCACCACCAGCGTGCCCGACACAGTGCGCGCCAGGATCGGCCCGGGGGCCGTCACCGTCGCCAGGCGCCCGACCCGCTCGTGATGCCGGGCCAGCATGTTCGCGGCCGCGGCGACGAAGCGGGTTTCGTCCTGCGTTCGCGCGATGGCGCCGAACTGCACGAGGCTGTCGAGCCCGTTCACGCCCTGCAGCCGCTGCACGCCCATGGCCAGGTCGGTGAGGAGGCTCAGCGAGTACTGCGGATTTTTCATGAGGGCGGTGACCTGGGCGTCCGTCGCCCCGGTGCCGCCGAAGATCGCCCGTGCGTTGTTCACGAGGTCGCCGGCCGGCGTGTCGTACACCGTGCTGTTCGTGATGGTCACCGCGGACATCGCCATCGAGTACGGCACGAGCACGCTCATGGCCGCCTGGATCCCCATGCGCCCGGAAAACGCGACCCACGCCATGTCGTCGAGCTTCTTGGCGAGCACGGGGTTCGTCGTGTACGGGTCGACGCCGAGGCCCCGCGCCAGATCCCGCCGCTCCTTCTCGTACCCCAGCGCCGTGGCGGTGATGCCGCCCACGCGCTTGGTGACGCTCTCGACGCGCTGGGCGTCGGTCGCGTCGGAGGCGGTCGCCGCAGCGACGACGGCCTGCCCGCCCTGCTCGATGCGGTTGAACAGCCGCATGACGCCGCCGGGCAGCCCGGCCACGGTCTCGACGGGATTCATCACCATGTTTGCCGCCGAGGTAAGCGGCCTCGCCACCGCCCGGGCCGCCGCCTCGGCGAACTCCCCCGTCTTGCTCATTTGGTCGAGCTGCCCGATCGCGTCTACTTCCAGCACCCGTACGTAGAGCATGTGGAGACCGTGCACGTCGAAGTTGCCGAAATTGGACCGCAGCGTGAAACGCTCGAGGAAGTCCTTCACGGGCACGCGCTGCTCGACCCGGAACTGCGGGCCGCTCAACAGCTCCGACGGCGCGAGCTTGGACGCCTCGAGCACGGGCTCCGCCTCGTACGGCGAGGCCGCGTGGGCCGCCGTCACCGAGGCGCTCCACACGAGCGCGGTCGCGAGGGCCAGAGCGGTGAACGCTGCCGTCATGCCGTTCTCCTTCGGGATCTGGGTCCCGGTCATCTATCGGTTCGTTGCCGTTGGCCCGGGTTCGCCGTCGTTCCCGATGGGCGCGGGCCAGTGTCGCTACGGGATCGTGCACGCTCCGAAGACGACGAATCCCTCGCCGTCCGCCGAGATCGTGGCGGACATCCGCACGGTCTTTTCCGAGATCACGAGCGTCCATCCCCGCGCGCCCTGCCCGCCCTGGACGACGAGGCTCCCGTCCGGGTGCTCGACGTTCCGCACCGGCGCATCGGCAGCGCATCGTGGCAGGGGGGAAGAACAATCGTCTATGGGACCAAGGTCCCATAGAGTGGCGACGCCGGGAGGGCTAAGGGCGGGAAGCGGCTCCGATGCCGAGCTTTTCCGCCATTCGCACCAGGTCTGCGACGGAGTTCGCCTCCATCTTGACCATGATGCGGCCGCGGTGCACCTTGACCGTCTTCTCGGCCGCGCCGAGCGCGCTCGCGATCTGCTTGTTCAGCATGCCGGCGACCACCAGCGGCAGCACCTCGCGCTCGCGCGGCGTTAGCGAGGCGAGCCGGCGCTCGATGTCCGCGCGCCCCGACCGCTCGGCGATCCGCTCGCGGCTCCGGTCGAGCGCGCGGAACACGGCGTCGAGCAGGGCCTGGTCCTCGAAGGGCTTCTGCAGGAAGTCGACGGCACCGCCCTTCATGGCGTTGACGCTGGTCGGCACGTCGCCTCGTCCGGTGATGAAGACGATCGGAATGTCGCGCCCGGCCTGCGTCAGGAACGCCTGCAGCTCCAGCCCCGAACGCCCGGGGAGCTGCACGTCCAGCACGAGGCACGCGGGCCTGTCCGGCAGGCGGTAGTCGAGAAAGGCCTGGGCCGAGGGGAACGTCTCCACGCGGAGTCCCACGGACCCGATCAACCTGGCCAGGGCGCGAAGAACGATGGGGTCGTCGTCGACCATGGCGACCAGCGCGTCTTCGGTCATCCCCGTGAGGTCCTCGCGTCGCGGCGCCCGCGCACCCCTTCCATTCCGGTGCGTATTCTAGAGGGTTCGCGCGGCGGTCGCCACTCGGTGGCTCGCGCGAAATCAGCGCACACCGAGCGCGTTCTCCAGAGTTCACGACGGAGCCGCGCGAGGACCCGTCTATCCCCGCGCGGCCTCAGTCCGGCTTAATCCAACCCCACCTCGCAGGTATCCGTGGTCGGGTCGTAGAAGCCGCCATGCGACTGGCAGATGTCAGCCGCTTTGCGGCCAGTTTGGGCGGGGGCATCACACGACTGCGTCTGCGCCGAATACTTGCCGCCGGCTCCCGCGCACATCTTCGCGACGCTGATCCTCCCCTTCGAGGCGCAGCCGGCCAGCGGCATCACCAGCGCAATCGCCAGCGCCATCCCCACCATGACCTTGCGTTTCATGCCCCTCCTCCTCTCGAGGACGATGTTGGTACAACACGGCCCATCCGTCTTCCACTCGTGCGTTGGGCCCGGCGCACTGGGGCTACCAACCTCTGCGCTCACGCGATCCCTCTCCTCGATCCCTGCTTGCCGTCGAGAAACTGGCTCTGGCTCGCGCAGCCGGCAATGATCAGTGCCGCCACAAAAAGGCAATGTACGCGTCATCCGCTCCATGGTGCCCCTCCGCGCAACCACCTTGTCGCACCGGCGCTCGCTCACATCCCTCCAGAGGGGCAGGGCGTGCTTCTCCGGCGCCAGGGTAATGCTTGTGCATCGCGCCGCTCGTGATCTATGGGACCTTAGTCTTACTGGCTCGACCCGCCGCGGCCCTTGATCCGCGGCGGCTTGCGACAACGACGTCCGCCGCTTCAAATATCGCCAGCAGACATTCAAAGGGCTCGCGTGGTCGGATCCCACGTCCACGACCCGAGGTCACGCCGGCGGTCAAGGTGCTTGCTGGCTTGCCTGCTCAAGCAACGCTGCCTGTACGTCGACCACAGGCACCACGAGAAACAGTGCTTCGATGCAATAGGTAAGCCCGTGCCGACCAGCGGCGCCTCCGTAGAGTACCGCCATCGTGCCGCAGTGGAGGGTCGTGCCGGCGCGAGCTTGCACGCGGAGCGACTGTCCCGGCTGACCAAGCAGGGCTTGCGCGCTCATCCACCAATGCGGTAGAAGCTCTGTTACCTCCCTTGTTGGAAGGTGAGCCCCATCACGTGCGCCAGCGGTCTCGAGGCAGGCCGACGCCGAACAGCTTCATGGAGGGCGACCCCGTGTCTCACCACAGTGACCCCGCCGCTCGTTCGTGGGACGAGGCCGTCGACAGGCGGAGCTTTCTCGCGGGCGCCTCGGCCTTCGGGCTCACGATCGGCGCCCCGCTCGTCGTGTCCGGTGCCGCGGCGGGAACTGGGGGAAAGACCACGCAGAAGCGAGATCTCGTGGTGCTGCAGCGGAGCGACATCACCGCGCTCGACCCGCACGCCGGCATGCACACCAGCGACATCGCCGTGAAGGGCAGCCTGTTCGATACCCTCGTGCGGCGCCACCCGGACGGGACGCTGCATCCGGCGCTTTCCACCGCCTGGAAGCGGACGGCCGCCGCCACCTGGCAGTTCACGATCCGCGCGGATGTCCGGTGGCACGACGGCACGCGGTTCACCTCGGTCGACGCCAAGTACAGCCTGGACCGGACCTACGACGCCACACTCAAGGCCGCGCGCTTGAGTCCGTTCTTTGGGACGATCGACCGGACCGAAGCGCCCGACCCCGGGACGCTGGTCGTCCACACCAAGCGGCCCGATTCGCTGATTCCGGCAAAGCTCGCATACTGCGGTCAGATGGTGCCCTGGGCATACATCGACCGGGTTGGCATCACAGTCTTCAACCGCCGACCGGTGGGGACGGGACCGCTGCGCTTCGTGTCGTGGACCAAGGGAGAGGCGTGCGTGCTCGCGGCCAACCCGGACTACTGGGACGGACGCCTCGATCTCGACCGTGTCGTCTTTCGGCCCGTGCCGGAGCCCGGGGCGCGCGTGGACGCGTTGCTCCGTGGCGACGCTGATCTGATCACCCGGCTCACGCCCGATCACGCCGAACGCGTGGCGGCGCATCCATCGACCCGGGTGGCCGGCGCCCTCTATGCCGGCCTCTACGTGCTCCTCGTCAACGTCTGGGTGGCGCCCCTGAACGACCCCCTGGTGCGGCAGGCGCTGTCCCTGGCGATCGACCGGGAGGCCATCGTGAAGGATATCTGGCGCGGGCGAGGCGTGGTGCCCAGCGGACCCATCCCCCGGGGGGACACTCACTACGACCCCGCGCGGCCGCCGCTCGCCTACGATCCACAGGGGGCGCGGAAGCGGCTCCGGCAGGCGGGCTATCGGGGCGAGCCGGTTGTGCTGGAGACGACCGCCGGCTTCATCGCCAACGACAAGGCGATGACCGAGCTGATCGCCGAGATGTGGGAAGACATCGGCGTGAAGGTCATCGTCGACGTGATCGACAATGACGTCCGCCGCCTCAAATACCGCCAGCAGACGTTCAAGGGGCTCGCGTGGTCGGACCCCACGTCCACGACCGGAGACCCCGACGGCATGATGGGGCGCCTCCTCGGCCCAGATACGCCACACGACTACTGGAGGCACCCCGAATTCGACCGCCTGGTCATCGCGGCGCGAATGGCGCGGGACGAGAGCGTACGGGCCGACGCATACCGCAGGATGACGGCGATCTTCCTCGAGCACAACCCATGGATCGTCGTGCTTCAACCCTACGAGGACTGCGGGTTCCGGCGCTACGTGGAGTTCACCCCGAGCCCGGACCAGCAACTGGAACTCCGGCGCTTCAATTTCCGAATGCGCCGGAACTGAGGATCCCCGCCACACGAGGGAGGAACACGCCATGCGCACACGACGGATCACCGCGGGTCTCCTGTTCGGGCTGATCGGCGTTGCCTGGTCGGTCGTCATGCCCGCGGGCGCTGAAGCGCAGTCGCCGAAGCGCGGGGGCACCCTGCGTGTTGCCTACGGCAACGAGATCGCCGGGCTCGATTTTCACACGACGGCCGGCTACGAGATGATCTGGGTGGCGACGAACGTCGGCTGCGGGCTCATCACGATCACGCCCGACGGCAAATTCGTCCCGGACGCCGCCGAATCGTGGCAGATCTCGCCCGATGGCCTGCTCTACACCTTCAAGCTGAAGAACAACGTGCTGTTCCACGACGGCACCAAGGTGGACGCCGCCGCCGTCAAGTTCAACATCGACCGCATCATGGACCCGGCCACCCGGTCCAGCGTGCGGACGTTCTACGAGTCGGTGCATTCGGTCGAGGTGCTCGATCCCTCCACCGTGCAGATCCGGCTCAAGCACCCGTACGCGTTCATGCTGCACATGCTGGCGGCCTACCGCATGGGCCTGGTGTTGTACTCGCCCGCCGCCATCCAGAAGTACTCGCCCGACGACCGAAAGTCGGGCAAGCCGGAGGCGACGATCAGCTGCGGGCCGTTCCGGCTCGTCGAATGGGTGAAGGGCAACCAGCTGGTCATGGACCGCTTCGAGAAGTACTTCGAGCCCGGGGTGCCACATCTCGATCGCGTGGTGATCCGCACGATCAAGGATCCCGTCACGCAGATGGCGGCCTTCAGGGCCGGTGAGATCGACTTCATCGCGGACTTCTCCATCGATCACGTGGACACGCTCAAGTCCCAGAACCCGAACGCCCAGATCATGACGGGGAAAGAGACGACCCCGATGGTCGCGATGATGAAGGTGACGGTGCCCGCGGACGGCAAGCCCATGTCCAAGAATCGCGCGCCGCATCCGATCTTCGGCGACGTCAGGGTACGCAAGGCCGTCGGCTGCTACGGCATCGACCGCAGAGAGATCGTGAAGATCGCGTTCAAGGGGCACGCCACACCGTGGGCCGGCATCATTCCGCCGGGCACCCAGGACACCGTGGACGTCACCGCGCTCTGCCCGTACGACCAGGCCAAGGCGAAGGCGGTGCTCGCCGAGGCCGGCTACGGCCCGCAGAAGCCTTTGACGTTCGATCTCTTGACGAACACGGAAAAGGCCGTGTTCAACGTCATCGCGACCATCATCAAGGAGCAGCTCGGCCGCATCGGCGTGACCGCCAACATCCGGCTCGCCGACAAGGTGAGCTGGCTGAACACGGCCACGCAGGACGGACCGTTCGACATGTACGTGGAGGATCTGGCATCTCTCCTGGTCGTCGACCAGAACGCCTACCTGGCGGCCAGCACGGCGTCGTGGAACAGCGTGCGGCACACGGACACGAAGGTCGACGAGTACTTCGCCCGCTATGCGCGCGAGATCGATCCAGCCAAGCGCAAGACCATCGCGAAGGAGTTCCAGGAGTTCTCGGTCGAAAAGCTCTACTGGAACACCATCTCCGGATCGCCCTTCCACCAGATCGCGCAGCCGTGGATGAAGGGCTACACGTACCAGGCCGAGTTCAAGGTGGTGTACAAGAACGTCTGGCTCGACAAGTAGCCGGCGCGAGCCAAGAATGAGGGGAGGAGGGACCCATGCCGCCCAGCAAGCTCGCTCACATCGTGTTCCAGACCAACCAGATCCCCCGGATGCGCAGCTGGTACTGCGCGGTCCTCGGCGCAGAGGTCATCTACGAGAACGATCATCTCAGCTTCATCTCCTACGATGAGGAGCATCACCGTGTGGCGTTCCTGAACTTCGGTCCGCTGGCCCAGCGGGACGCGCAGACCGAGCTCGGCCCGAAGGCCACCGAGCAGCCCGGCCTGCACCACACCGCCTTCACCTTCGCATCGATGAAGGACCTGCTCGACAACTACGTCCGCCTCAAGGAGCAGGGGATTTGCCCCTTCTTCTGCGTCAATCACGGGCCCACGACCTCCATGTACTACCGGGACCCCGACGGCAACCGGGTCGAGCTGCAGATCGACAACTTCGCCACCGCGGAGGAAGGGCGCGCGTGGATGTCCTCAGCGGCGTTCGATCGGAACCCGGTCGGCGTGGAGTACGACCCCGACGAGCTCGTCGGGCGCTTCCGATCCGGCGTGCCGGTCGCCGAGCTGGTGGCCCGCGGCGAGTGACACGCGAGGATGTGCGGACACGCAGGTCACTCGATCACCTGGTCGGCTCGGAGCAGGACCGAGGGAGGGACCGTCAGGCCCAAGGCCTTCGCGGTCTTGAGGTTGATTACGAGATCGAACTGCCGCGGTTGCTCTACGGGCAGGTCCCCCGGGCGCGCCCCTTTGAGAATCCGATCCACGTATGCGGCAGACCGGCGGATGAGGTCGGGTACACTCGGCCCGTACGATACAAGGCCGCCCGCGTGCACGAGGCTGGCAAACCCGGAGAACGATGGCATCCCGAACCGCAAGGCGGTGTCCGCGATCAACCGCTGGGCCGCGAACGTGATGGGGCCGGGCAACACGATCACCGCATCCATGCTCTCCCGCTTGATCGAGGTAAAGGCCGTTTCAACGTCGCCGGATGTAGAGATCCTCAGCAGCCGAGTGGTGAGCTTGAGGTCCTGAGCAGCGTCGGCGATCGCTTTCTCGTAGGTGGGCTCACTGCCCAGGAGGGCCACCCTCGAGAGGCGCGGGACGGTGGCGCGGAGAAGTTCGAGCCCCTTGGTGAACGCCTCGGCCCCGGTGTCGACGCTGAGTCCGGTCACGTTGCCCCCGGGGCGGCGTAGGTTCGAGACGAGACCGGCGCCGACGGGATCGGTCGCCACGACCATGACGACAGGGATCGTCGTCGTCGCACGCGTGGCCGCGGCGACAATCGAATTCGTCGGGGCCACGATCAGGTCGACCTGCTGCGCCACGAGTTCGGCGACAACGGCGGCAACGCGGTCCTCCTCGTTCGCCGCCCACCGCTGCTCGAAGGTGATGTTGTGCCCCTCACGATAGCCCAGGCCGCCCAGCGCCTCGCGAAGTATGTCGAAGAGCGGCCGCGTCGCGGCCGGATCCGTTTGCCACACGACGCCGACGCGGTGCGCGCCGTGCGACCGTTCCGCCCCCGCGGTGGGCGCTGCCGCAACGAGACTGCAAAGGGCGATCGTCGCGAGCGCGTAGCGCAATGATTTCTCTACCCAGGACGGCGTCTCTGTGCTGGGAACCCGCTGAGGGATCAGGGAGCCCGGTGTCGCGCGACGCCCTTCACCGGTGCTCGCTACGGAGGCGGCTACTCATGCCGACAGTATAACCTCGCCGGCAGATCGCTCGAGGCTGGAGTCAGCCAGTTGCAGGTGTCGGGGCAGCGGCCTACAGCAGATCCGCGACTGCCGCCCGGTACCTGGTAATTGCCGCGAGGTGATCCGCGGCCGTGCGGCCCGCGATCCGCTTGTGATGTCCGCTGTTGCCTGGCCCCGCAACGCATCGGCCTGCGCTATCATCGCCTCGACGTCATGCTGCGACTCGTCATATTGCTCGTGACCGCGGGGCTCGCCGTGCTCACGTTGGTGGTCGGGGTGGTGGTCGCGCTCGGGGTGGCGTGGATCGCCGTGGCCGTCCCGGTGGTGGTCGGCGTTGGGCTGGCCGCAGGGGTGGTGGCGCTTCGTCGTCGGCTCTGGCCGCGACCGGGCGACACGTCCGACTGAGATCGTGAGCGGTCGCCGCGCCGTGCTAGCGCCAACCAAGCTGGCGTGCCTTAAGATGTGGATCCCGCTACGCGGCG
>JBLNGI010000075.1:0-8361 GCA_050264615.1 Gemmatimonadota bacterium | reverse complement strand
GAGCCGTTGTCCTGATAGCCCGCGCAGACCCCGTACGGGAAGTTGAAATCGTAGCTCACGATGTACGGCTGGCCGATCGCGAACGTGTTCAAGAAGTCCCAGTTGCCGCCCCTGTCCCACGACTGCGCGACGCCACCGTCGTTGCCCACGATGATGTGATTCGGATCGTTCGGATCGATCCACATCGAGTGATGATCGACGTGAATGCCGACCGTGGCGTTGCCGACGGTCTTGCCGCCGTCGTTCGAATAGTTCACCGGCGTCGAGGACCAGTAGACGCGGTTCGGGTCCTTGGGGTCGACGCGCACCTGTGAGTAATAGAAGGGGCGGACGTTGTTGCTGTTGGTTCGCTCCCACGTCGCGCCGCCGTCGGCAGACCGGTACAAGCCTGACGGCCGCGTCTGCGGCGCCTTGCCTGCACCGCCTTGCGCGTTGGCGTTGGTGTCGGCCTCGACCATCAGATAAATGACCTTCGGGTCGGACGCCGCGATCGCGATCCCGATGCGGCCTTTCGCGGTGGTGGGAAGACCCCCGCCTTTCACTTCGGTCCACGTCTTGCCGCCGTCGGTCGTTTTCCAGAGCGCGCTGCCCGGACCGCCACTATTAAGGAAGTACGGCCCACGCACGCGCTGCCAGCTCGCCGCGAACAACACCTCGGGATTCGACGGATCCATCGCGACGTCGACGAAGCCGGCTTGCGGCGAGATGAACTTCACGAGCTGCCAGGTCTGGCCGCCGTCGGTCGTCTTGTAGAGCCCGCGCTCGGGATTGGCCGACCACGGTTGGCCGAGCGCCGCAACGTACACGATGTTCGGATTGGTCGGGTGCACGACGATGCGGCCGATCGCGCCGGTCTTCTCGAGCCCCACGCGCTTCCAGGTCAGGCCGCCGTCGGTCGATTTGAAGATTCCGCACCCTGGGGAAATCGTGTTGCGTGAGTCCTCTTCACCGGTGCCCGCCCACACCTGCTGCGTGTCGGACGGCGCGATCGCCAACTCGCCCATCGCGACGCACGGATAGTTGTCGAAGACGGGCCGGAACGTCGTGCCGGCGTTGGTCGTCTTCCAGATCCCGCCGGCCGCCGCCGCGACGAAGAATGTGCGCGACGGACTCGGGATTCCCACCACGTTCGAGACGCGACCGGCCATGTTCGCGGGGCCGATGTTGCGCCAGCGGAAGGCGGCGAGGAGCGTCGAGTCCAAATTGACGCCGGTCTGGCGCGTGCTGGTGGAGGCCGATGGAGGTGGGGGAGGTGGGGGGGGGGGAGCTGCGGGAGGTGCTGGTGGATTCTGAGACAGAACTGGCAGTGCGACGAATGTGAGGACGGCAACAGCCGCCCAACGGCGCTGGAACATGACGGTCCTCGAGCGGGATGAGGTTTAGGCCAACGAACGTGCCACGACTCCGATACGAACGGAAGGGGCTCCACGTTGAATGCGTGACGGACCTCACCTCGCCCCGGGTCGCACGCCGGGTACCGAATTTCGCAACACAATCTGCACGACGCGAGAGCGATGCCCTCAGGCAAGGGTTCCCTGACAGTCCCAAGTCACGATGCCATTTGAGCTAACGCGGCGGCCGTCTCGGCGCGCGTGTTGCTCATCCTTGCCGGTCGGCGCCCGCACCAGCGCGGGCACCCTACTTCCACCTGCAAGGACTCATTCATGGCCGCCTGGAATATCTTCGGACGCGACACCACGCCCGAGCAGCTTCCCGCCGAGCTCCGTGCCATTCTCGCGGAAATGAAGCGCGAGCGCGTGGCGTTCGAGCAGCTCGCCAACTCGGCGCGTGACGCCGGTCAGAACCTGACCCAGCTCACGCAGCCCGTCACCGAAGCGCAGAAGGTCGTGGCCGAGCTGCAGGCGCGCGTCAAATCGCTGGAGCGGCTGGTGCCGGTGCTCGCGACGCTCGACGAGCAGACCGAGAACGTGTCGAAGACGCAGCGCCGCACGGAGACGCAGCTCACGCAGAACTCGGAGAGCGCCAAGCAGCTGCGCTCGGAGATCGATGAGCTGCGCGGCGTCCTGGAACAGGCGCTGGCGCTGAAGAACGATGTGGCCGGCTTCCTCGAGCTGGGTGGCGGCTTCAAGGCGCTGCGGATGGATGCCGATACGTTGAGCGGGGCGGTGCGCGAGTTGACGCAAGGGTTCGACCAGGTGCGCGCGCGCCAGGAAGAGCTGCGCAAGACGAGCGAGGCGGTCGCGGCCCGGTTCGGCGCGTTCGAAGACCGGCAGCAGGATGCGCAGCGCAGCGTGGCCGAGACCGAGTCGCGCGCGTCGGCGGTCAAAGAGACGCTCAAGGACCTGGCGCAGGCCGCGAACGAGGCGGTGCAGACCAGGCGCCAGCTCACGATGCTCAAGACGCTCGCCGACGGGGTGACCCAGAAGGTCACCGCGCTGGAGCAGCAGCGTGATGTCGTTGACCGCGCCACCACCGAGGTGGGCCGGCTCCATGCGCTGATGCAGGACGTGGAGGCGAAGATCCGCCGGCACGAGGACAGCGCCAAGGGGCTGCGCGACCTGGAGTCGAAGGTCGGCGAGCTCAAGGCGCTGCATGCCGAGGTGCTGGAGCGTTCCACCGAAATCACCGCCAATCACGCTGCCGTGAAGCAGGCGGACGACGAGCTGCGCGCCCGTCTCGGCGCGCTGCGCGACGACGTGCAGCGGTCCGTGAAGCGCTTCGAGCTGGAGAATCAGGGCCTGGACGCGGTTGGCCAGCGGATCCTCGACTTGCGCGGCGGGCTCACCTCGATGGAAGGCCGGTTCAAGCTCCTGGAGGAGTCGAGCCGGTCCATTACGGAGGTCAACGCCAAGGCGGATGGCCTCACGACGCAGCTCGAGGGCATCGCGGAAAACGTGGCCTTGCTGGGCACGCAGGCCGAGCGCGTGCGCGCGATGGAGGCCAGCACGGGCCGGCTGGGCAGCGCCGTCGACGAGATGGCGCAGCGCGTCGCGCAGCTCGAGAAGGTGCGTCCCGGAGTGCAGGCGGCGCTCGAAGATGTGGCGCGGCTCAGGGGCACGCACGAATCGGTCAAGACCGCGCTGGAGCAGGTCGAGGGTGCCGCCGACGAGATGGCGCGCGTGCTCGAGCAGCAGGCTGGAACCAAGGCGTGGCTGACAGGCGTGACGGACCAGATCAACAAGCTGCGGACGGAACTCGCGGCGGTCGAAGAGCTGAAGCCCACGGTCGAGTCGGTGCGCGGCGAAGCGGACCGGGTGGCGCAGGCGATGGGGCAGATCGATGCCCGCAGCAAAATGGTGGACGGGCTCAACACCCGCCTGTCCGAGCTCGCCGCCCTGGGCACCCAGATCGATGAGCGCAGTCGCGAGCTGGTGACGCGCATGGCGGGTGCGGACGAGCGCTTTGCGGCGCTGGTCGCGCGGGCGGACGAAGCGGCTCGGATCGAGAAGCTCGTGCCCGCCGCGGTGGCGACCGTCGAGCGGGCGGAGCGCCGCGTCGGCGAGGTGGACAGCGTGGTGACGACGCTCGAGTCGCGCGCGCACAATCTCGAGGGCCTCGCCGAGCGCACGCGTGCGCTGGGTCAGGAGCTCGAGCTGAAGCAGACGGCGCTGGACAAGGCCACGGAGCATCTGGACCGTGTGGCCCAGCTGCGCGAGCAAGCGGCTACTGCCGCCCAACAGCTGGAAGAGCGCTCGGCGCAGCTGGGCACCGCGGTTTCGACTGCCGGGAACCGGCTGCTGGAGCTGACGGCGACGCTGGATGAGCTGGACAATCGCGCCGGCACCCTCCGGTTTGCGCAGAAGCGCATGGCGCAATTCGAAGAACGGCTCGCCAAGTGGGAGGCCGTCGAATCGCAGCTGACGCGCGCGCTCGAGCAGATGAGCCAACGCCAGGCGACGGTCGACGCCATGCAGGCGGACATGCACCGGCTGTACGAGGTCGCGGAGAAGACCACCGACGACGTGCGCTCGATCGCGAACGCGCGCGAGGAAGTCGGCCAGACCCGCTCGATGCTCGAGACCGTGCTCAGCATGGTCACGCACGTCCACGACGCGGCCAACGGGCTCGAGCACCGGAAGCGGCAAGTCGAGCAGGCCGAGGAGCGGCTGGCGCGGGCCGAAGCGATGCTGTCAGAAGTGCAGGCGGGGCTGGAGCGTCTGCACGGGCAGAAGGCGATTCTCGATCAGGCGGTCACGCAGGCCAGTGCGCTCGAGTTCCATACGAAGCAGGCGGAGACCGTCATCGCGGCGCTCAGGCAGGAACGCGAGATCACCGACCACGTGCGGACGGCGGTGAGCCACCTGCGCGAGGAGCGGCGCTCGGAAGACCGGCCGACGAAGAAGAGCGCGTAATCCTCTCGGCTGGAGAACAAAAACCCCGCAACGAAACCAACGTTGCGGGGCTTTTTTTAAGGCCCGGGGAAGGGGGGAAATAATGAACACAACTCTAACGCAGATGATCGCGACTCGGGGCCTCAGGGGTGTTAGATCTGCGCATGCTCATACAGGCTCGTCTCACGGTGATTGCCGCCACGCTGCTCGCGGCGTGCGGCGGAGGCCACCGCCATCCGGACGCGGCCGGATCGCCCGAACCCGTTGCTGGCGATTCGCTGCCGCCGGCCGTGGCGGAGGCGCTCGAGCGCGCGCGCGCGGCGACAGCCCGCTTCGAGAACCTCGACGCCGCCGTCGCCGCGGGCTATCAGCGAAACGCGGGGGGATGCCTCGCCAACGAGCCGCTCGGGACCATGGGCTTCCACCACGCGAACGGCGCGCTCTACGATGACCGGCTCGACGTGGAGCGGCCGGAAATCCTCGTCTACGAGCGCTTGCCGGACGGCCGCTATCGACTGAACGGTGTGGAGTACATCGTGCCCTATTCGTCCCGCCCCCGCGACGCGACGCCGCCCCGGATCATGGGGCGAGCGCTCAAGCGCGCCGACCGTTTGGAAATCTGGTACTTGCACGCGTGGATCTGGCGGGAGAACCCGTCGGGGATGTTCGCCGACTGGAATCCCACCGTGCACTGTCCACCGGGATCGTGACGGGAGCAGGGCTGCGGCCTACCGGCTCCGCCTCGGCGCGGGCGCTGGTGGCGGAGGCGCCGTGGGCAGCGGCGTGTCGCTGTTCCAGATGTCATCCACCATGAGCCATTTCCCGTTCTGCTGTTCCCAGCGCACGATGTACTTGCCTGAATCGACGGCGGGAGTGCCCGGCGGCAACTTTGCGCCGGCGGGGAAGGCCCAGTGCCAACGCCCGGTTTCGACGGCCAGCGTGCCGGTCGCTACGACCTTGTCGCTGCGCAGCGTCAGCGTCGGCCGCGGGTCGATGGTGTTGATGGTTGCGAAGAACGTGCGGACGGCCTCCTTGCCGCGCACCGCCGCCATGTTGGGTGGCATGACCGCGCCGTCCGCGGCGTAGAACTCGGCGATCGAGTCGGCGTGGCCGGTGCTCGTGAGCCGGGGCCACTGGGCGTTGGCCGCGTCGATCGCTTGCCTGGCACTCGCCGAGGTATCGGCCGCCGATGTGTTGGCAGGCCGGCAGGCGAACGCCGCGGTGAGGAGAACGGCGAGATAGCTGAGGACGCGCATATACGCTCTCCGATGAGTGGGAAAGGGGGATCTACAGGCCGGTCCGTTTCTCCAACGCTTCGGGATAGCGCGCGCCCTGGATCGTGATCTGCGAGGCGGCGGTCTCGATTTCTCGGGAGTCGTCCGGTGTCAGCTTGATCGCGGCGGCATCGATGTTTTCCTCGAGGCGTGCGAGCTTGGTCGTGCCCGGGATCGGCACGACCGACGGCTTCTGAGCGAGCAGCCAGGCGAGCGCGAGCTGTGCGGGGGTGGCCTGCTTCTTTGCCGCAATCGACCGGAGCACAGCGACGATGGGCTGATTGGCCTTGCGCGCTTCGGTGGTAAACCGCGGCACGACGTTGCGGAAGTCGGAGCTCACAAAACTCGTCGTCTCGTCGATCGTGCCCGTCAGGAAGCCCTTGCCGAGGGGACTGAATGGGACGAAGCCGATGCCGAGCTCCTCGAGCGTGGGGATCAGCTCTTCTTCCGGGCGCCGCCACCACAGCGAGTATTCGCTTTGGACCGCGGTGAGCGGCTGGACGGCGTGGGCGCGGCGGATCGTTTTGACGCCCGCTTCGGACATGCCGAAATGCTTCACCTTGCCTTGCGCGATCAACTCCTTGACCGTACCTGCCACGTCTTCGATGGGAACCGTCGGATCGACCCGGTGCTGATAGTACAGGTCCACCACATCGGTCCGGAGCCGTTTCAGCGAGCCCTCGATGCTTTGCTTGATGCGCTCGGGGCGGCTGTCCTGCGCCTGCTGTCCGTGCTCGTACTTGATCCCGAACTTGGTGGCGATCACCACGTGCTGGCGTAGCGGCTCGAGCGCCTCACCGACGAGCTCTTCATTCGTATGGGGACCGTAGATCTCGGCCGTATCGAAGAACGTGATGCCGCGGTCCACGGCCGCGCGGATCAGCGCGATCATCGCGCCTTTCTCGGGCGGCGTGCCGTAGCTCTGGCTCATGCCCATGCAGCCGAGACCGAGGGCGGAGACTTCGAGGCCGGATTTGCCGAGTGTGCGCGTTTGCATATGCGCAATCCTAACGCGCGGTGCCGCGCGGCAATAGCGGGCTCTTTCCCTTTGTTATCCGAGCCGGCGGCGGGCGCGGCGCCTGCGTTCCTGCTCTAGGGCTGGCGCGTAAAGACCGCGCGCCAACTCCGATCGACTGGTGACCACGTGAAGTGGTCCTGATCGATGATCCTCAGCGTGAACGATTTCGTCCCTTGCGGCGCCGCGGCGCCACTCTCCGGCGTGACCGGTCTAAAGGCGACGAACGGCTCGGCCAAATCGAGCATCCCCGTAAGCAGCTCCATCCCCGAGCCCGAGCTATAGACCGCCGTGCTGTAGAAGGCGCTGCTGTTCGGGTCGAAGCCGATGATTCCCTGTGACGCGAGCGTCGAGGAGTCCAGGCTCTCGCGCCATTGCAGCCGCAGACTGTCGTACAGGGATTCGAATACACGGGTGCCGGAGCCGTCGGGGGCGCCCGTGAAGTTGCCGGCGAAGCGCACTTCAAAGCGCCATGTGCCGGGAAGGGTTTTCAGCAGGTCGCCTGCCAACCGGAGCGTCAGGGAACCGGTTGTCCCGTCGGCGGTAGGCTCGGCGGCAGCTGCTGCGAGCGCTGCGGTGCGTCGCTGTTGCGCTCCGCCTTGGGCCGCGAGCGATTGCACCGCCAGCGTAGCAATGGCGACGATGGCACCGACCTGCATCTGTCTGCGATAGGTGAGCATGCTGCCTGACTTTGCATTCGGCATGCCACGTGAAAGCCGAGGTTTTTCGCAGGGCGTGTGTGCGGAGACCGTGCGACTCGCCATGGAGTCGTGCAAGCTGCGCGAGCCGAGGTTGAGCCTAGGGGGCGTCCGGAGTAACTTGCGGCGTCGCAGCGGTGATCGGGTTTGTTCGGGTACTTGAGACGTGAGACTGGGAGCCACGTGGCGTCTTGTACGTGGCGTCTTGTGACTGTTAGTAGCGGGACGTAGCGGTGAGACTGGTTGCAAGACGCCAAGTTGCGCAGTTGCAAGGCGTGCCGCGACCAATTGCGGTTGATTGATCTAGAGACTAGAAGCTTGGAACTGGGAGCCACGTGGCGTCTTGTACTTGGCGTCTTGTGACTGTTAGTAGCGGGACGTAGCGCAGCCCGGTAGCGCACCTGAATGGGGTTCAGGGGGTCGCGGGTTCAAATCCCGCCGTCCCGACTGAGTGAAGATCAAGCCCTGCAGCGACTTTCGCTGTGGGGCTTTTTCTTCGCCTACACCCCGTGTTGTGAGTTTTGTTGTGAGTCCGGCTCAGCAGCTCACAATCCGCTGCGTCGGATGCAACACCACTCGCTTCACCGTTTCGGCATCGGGCTGCTGATACGAACGAAGCAGCGTCTCTTCATTCTTCCAGCCCCCGGCTTCCATCACGTCACGTACCGGGTAGCCCTTCCGTTCGGTGGCCCATTTGCGACGTATCGAGTGCCACATCGTCCACTTCTCGCGTGGAATCTTCGTGATCTCGTACGCCTTCCTGAGCCAATCATCGAACAGATGCCGATTGCACGGCTTCGACGAGTTCTTCGGCGCTCTGAAGACGGGCGTATTGCCGATCGCGCCCTGCGCGCGCCGAGCCGCGGCGAGCGCGTCCTTCACGGGTTCGGTCATCGGGACGATCTGCTCGAATCCCGTCTTGTCGGTCTCGGCGCGCCAGCGGATGGTGTCGTTCTGAAAGTCCACGTCATCCCACCGCAGGTTGCACCACGCCGAAATGCGCCGTCCCGTTCCCTCGGCCACGATCAGCGCGAGGGTGAGCAGCGGGTGAATCTGATCCGCCACTCCCAGCAGCCGGAGAT
>JBLNGI010000074.1:0-9302 GCA_050264615.1 Gemmatimonadota bacterium | reverse complement strand
AGCGCATCGGTCGCGCGAAACAGCAGCTGGAGGATCTCGTCGGCCGGCGGCTGGCCGCCGCGGCGCAGCTGATCGAGCAGATTTTCCATCCGGTGCGCGAGATCGGCGACGCGACCGTAGCCCATCGTCGCCGCCATGCCCTTCACCGTATGCACCGCCCGGAAAATTCCGCCGACAGGTTCGGGAGCCGAGGGATTCCGCTCCCACTCGAGCAGCAACTGATTGCAGGCGCTCAAGTGCTCGCGGCTTTCGGCCAGGAACAGCTCGGCGTACTGCGACAGGTCCATCGCTATCCCAGGACGCGCTGCACGGCTTCGAGGACGCGGGAGGGCTGGAACGGCTTGACGACGAAATCCTTGGCGCCCGCCTGAATGGCTTCCACCACCAGGGCCTGCTGGCCCATGGCGCTGCACATCAGGATCTTGGCGTCGGGATCCTGTTTGACGATTTCGCGGACCGCGTCGATGCCGCCCATATCCGGCATCACGATGTCCATCGTGACCAGGTCCGGCTTGAGCTGCCGGTATTTCTCAACGGCCTGCGTGCCGGTTTCCGCCTCGCCGACGACCTCGAATCCGGCCTGGGCCAGGATGTCGGTGATCATCGTGCGCATGAAGATGGCGTCGTCACAGACGAGAACCGTGTGGCTCACCGCTCGCTCCTTGAGTAGTCAGAATCGGGCCCAACAACGCCGCCACATCGAGAACGATGATCAGCTCGCTGTTGCGGCGCCCGACGGCGCGGACCAGCGTGGGATCGACGCCCGGCAGCCCGTTCCGATCCTCCAGCACCGTGTCCCCGCCGGCCAGCATGTCGACCACCTCATCAACTGTAAACCCGATCAGCCTGTGTGCACCGTTATCCCCATCACCGCCGAGCTCGAGAATAATCGTCGAGCCTTGGGACACCTGCTCATCTGTCGGGTGGCCGGGAGTGGGGCGCGCAGGGGGGGCCTGTCCAAGTGCACGCCATCCTTCCACGACCGTCACCAGTGTGCCGCGGACATTCACGAGCCCCGCGACGACCGAGGGCGCGCCCGGAATACGCGTCGTTGGGAGGCGCGGGAGAATCTCCCGCACTTGGTCCACCTCGGCCGCACACGCCAGTGCTCCCACGCGAAACACCAGCAATCGGGCTGAACCGAGGGTTTCTTCACTCATCGGATGCGAAGAAGCCAAGATACTGCAAGGGGTTGGGCTGAGCAAGCAAATTCGGGTCTGCGGCCGCGTGGGCGAGTGCGGGACGCAAATCGTCGGGCCATTCCGACGTCAGCGAGATCGGCACGCCCGTCACCGGATGCGCGAACGACAGGGCCGCGGCATGAAGCAGTTGCCGCGGCGCGAGCGCCTCGAGCCGCTCCGCTTCGAGCCGCGCGGACGGCGTCACCCGCCGGCTGCCGCCGAACGTGTATTCGCGATCGCCGACAACCGGACAACCGACGTGCGCCAGGTGCACGCGAATCTGATGGGTCCGTCCAGTGCCGAGCCGCACGCGCAGCAAGTCGGCGTGCGCGAAGCGCGCGACGAGCGCGGCGTGGGTGACGGCGTGGCGCCCGCCCTGCGCCACCGTCATCCGCTTGCGCTCCCTGGGATGACGCGCGATCGGCGCTTCGATGTCGACGGGACTCTTGCGCAAATGGCCCCAGACGAGCGCCGCGTAGACCCGCTTCACGTCGCGGCGTTCGATTGCGCCGGCGAGCCGGCGGTGCGCGAGATCGCTCTTGGCGACGACGAGCAGACCCGACGTGTCGCGGTCGAGCCGATGCACGATCCCCGGCCGTCCCGCGCCGCCCGCCCCCGCCGCCAGTGCAGTGCCGCGCTCGGTGAGGACGTTGACCAACGTGTCGTCCCAATGCCCGGGCCCGGGATGCACGACCAGACCCGCCGGTTTGTCGAGCACGGCGAGATGCTCATCCTCGAACACGAAGCGTAGATCGGCGTGAAACGGCGTGTAGCGGCGTGGCTGCTCGGCCTCGGGCAACGAGACGGTGACTTCCGTCCCGGGCTCGAGAATGGCGGACGCGCGCAGGGGTTTGCCCCGCGCGGTCACGCGCTTGTCTGCAATGAGACGTCCTGCTTGTGTGCGAGAGAGAGCGAGCTGGTCGGCAAGGAAACGATCGAGGCGGTCGGTGGTGCGCACAACGCAAAAAGTGAGGTTCAAGGCTCCGCCGCGCGCGCCTCCTTAGCCCGTTGTTGGGCGCGGCCTTCCTGCCAGAGCGAGAGTCCGAGTGCAATGGCGCCGACCGTGATGGCCGAATCGGCGACGTTGAAGGTGGGCCAGCGCCAGGCGCCGAGGCCGACGTCGACGAAGTCGCCGACGCCCTGCGCGCTGCGCACCCGGTCGATCAGGTTGCCGACGGCTCCGCCGCACACCAGGGCGAGCGCGGTCAGCCGGAACCGGTCGCCGGGCTTGGTGCCGCGCACCAGCGACGCGAGCACGAACAGGGCGATGATCGCGAGGCCGAGAAAAATCCAGCGCGACTGCTCGCCGACGTGCAGCCCGAACGCCGCGCCTTCGTTGTAGACGAGGCGGAACTGGACGACGTCGCCGAGCACCTGGAGCGGCAGGCGCCGCGCCAGAAACGACTCCGCGATCAGTTTGGTGACGAAGTCCGCGAGAACGACCGCGACCGCCGTCCCCCAAAACAGACGGCGCTCAGCGGCGTTTCCCATCTTCCTCCCTGGCCTTGCACTTGATGCACAGACGCGCGTGCGGCAGCGCATCGAGACGGTCGAAGCCGATCGGCTCGCCGCACTGCTCGCAGCGGCCGAACCGCTCGGGCGCGCTGTACAGCCGGCGCAGCGCTTCGTTCACGTGCCACAGGTAGCGGCCCTCCTGCGACGCGAACAGGAACGCCTTCTCGCGCTCCATCGCATCGGTGCCCTGGTCCGCCATGTGGAACGAATAGCTCGAGAGGTCGCCATCGGAGGCCTGCAGGCTCGAGTTGAACGACTCACCGTAGTGACCCAATTCCTTGATCACCCGCGCGCGCTCCTCGAGCAGGCGCTTTTCGAGATGGGTCAACTGTTTCTTGTTCAGGCCGGGTTTGGCCTTCACCTTCGTCGATTTCGTCGGCATTAGCGGGTTCCGCCCTTTCTTCCGTCGTGGCGCCGAAGCCCAAGTGTGACCCGGCGTCCCTCGATGTCCACTTCACGCTGTACGTCGGGTTCGTCGAGCGCGGCGTCCAGGACCATGCGGCGCGCCAGCACTTCCCCCTCGACGAATCCTTGAAACGCGCGAGTCGCGGCCACCACGTCCTCGGCACCGGCGACGCTCAGCTCGATACGCGTCGTGTAATCATATCCCGCCTCCTTGCGGAGACGCTGCACGCGATTGACCACCTCGCGCGCCAATCCTTCCTGCATCAGGTCGTCGCTCACCTGCGGATCGAGCGCGATCACATACGGCCCATCCGATTGCACCAGCCATTCGCTCGCGACTTCGCGGGTGACCGTCACATCCTCCGGACGGAATTCCCACTCGCCGCTGCGAACCGTTCCGCCCTGCTCCAGCACCTGGAGCTCCTCGGGCGAGAGCGCCTCGACCGCGGCAGCCGCCTTCGGGGTGTCTTTCCCGTAGCGCTTTCCGAGGGTCCGAAAATTCGCTTTGCCCTTCAGGCGCACCAGATCGTGGTCGGACGCCACGACCTGAACGTCCTTTACGTTGACTTCGGCAGCCAGAATATCTAATAGGTCTGACAAGGCCGGGCCCTGGGCGGCTGCCGGGACGGCCACCTGCATCCGCGCCAGGGGTTGCCGGACGCGCAGGGTACGCGATTCCCGGGCCGCCCGGGCCAGGGAGGCCAGGCGCCGGATGGTCCCCATCGCCGCCAGCAGCTCGGGCTCGCGATGCCCGCGGTCCGTGGGGAACGGGGCCAGGTGCACCGAGGTGCCGGTGAGGGCCCGGTGGACCCAGTCCGAGATGAAGGGGGCTGCGGGGGCCAGCATCCGCACCGAGGCGACCAGGGCCTCGTGGAGCGTCTCGAGCGCGATGGGATCGGTCGCCCGGTCGGGCGCCCAGAACCGGGGCCGGTTGCGCCGGATGTACCAGCGCGAAAGGTCCTCCCCCACGAAATCCATGATCGCGCGGACGCCGGCAGTGACGTCGTAGGCGGACCACCCCTGCCGCACCGTCGCGACGACTTCGTCGAGCCGGGCGAGCAGCCAGCGGTCCGCTGCCGGCCGCTCACTGGCCGGGGTCACGTCTTCTTCGGCCGGCGGATTCCAATCCTGGGCGTACCGCCGGAAAAAGTCGTAGGTCGCGCGCAGCGTGTTGAGGAATCCACCGGCGACCTCGGGGATCTGTTTCTCGTCGAACCGCTTGGGCAGCCACACCTGACTCTGGCCGAGCAGATAGAGGCGCACGGCATCCGCGCCGTGCTCGCCGATCACTCTCCACGGATCGACGACGTTGCCGCGGCTCTTCGACATCTTCTGCCCGTGCACGTCGAGCACGTGCTCGTTCACAATCACGTGCCGGAACACCTGCGCGTCGAACGCCGTGACGCCGATCGCGAGCAGCGAATAGAACCAGCCGCGCGTCTGATCGACGCCCTCGCAGATGTAGTCGGCGGGGAAGTGCGACTTGAACTCCGCCTGGTGGTCGAACGGATAGTGCCACTGCGCGTACGGCATGGAGCCCGAATCGAACCACGCGTCGATCACTTCCGGAACCCGCCGCATCGTGCCGCTGCAGTCGCGACAGCGCCAGGTGTAGGCGTCGATATACGGCTTGTGCGGATCGAAGTCCCCGGGCAGCGCCTTTCCCCAGCGCTGCGCCAGCTCCTCGTAGGAGCCGATCACCTCGCGATGATTGTCACGGTTCTGGTCGCACTCCCACACGTTGAGCGGCGTGCCCCAGTAGCGATCGCGCGACAGCGCCCAATCGACGTTGTTCTCGAGCCATTCACCGAACCGTCCGGCGCCGGTCTCGGGCGGATGCCAGTCGATCTCGCGATTGATCTCGAGCATCCGCGGCTTCACGGCGGTGGTGCGGACGAACCACGAGCTGCGCGCGTAGTAGATCAGGGGCGAATCGCAGCGCCAGCAATGCGGGTAGCTGTGTGAGTAGGGGCGCGTCTCGAGCCAGCGGCCGTCCTGCTTCAGGCGCTCGATGATGATGCGGTTCGTTTCCTTGTCCGTGACGAGCTTGGCGTCGAGCTCGGGCCAGTTGACGCCGCTGAACGTGCCGTCCGGAGCGACCGGATTGACGAACGCGAGTCCGTGTTGCTGGCCGATGGCGTAGTCGTCGGCGCCGAACGCCGGCGCCATGTGGACCAGGCCCGTGCCTTCCTCGGCGGTCACGAAGGCGCCCGGGACGATCACGAATCGCTGTCCGTCCTTCGGGAACGGCACGACGTCGAAGGGCGGGACGTACTTCTTACCGATGAGATCGCGGCCGGGGAACGTCTTGAGCAGCTCGCCCTGCACCAGCGGGCGACCATGCACGTGGACGTCCGCCGCGCGCGCGACCGCGACGATGTAGCTGGCGGACTTGCCCCCATCGGGGAGGGCGTACTCGCCATACTCGAGATCGGGATCGACCGCGACGGCGACGTTGGACAGCAGTGTCCAGGGCGTCGTGGTCCAGATCGCCAGATGGCGCGGGTCGTCGCCTTTGCGCGTTTGCAGCGGGAAAGTGACGTAGACCGAGTTGGTCTGCTCCGTTTCGTAGCCCTGCGCGAGCTCGTGCGACGACAGCGCGGTGCCGCAGCGCGGGCAGTACGGCAGCACTTTATGGCCGCGATAGAGCAGCGCCTTCTCGTGCAGGCGCTTCAGCAACCACCACACCGTCTCGATGTAGGTGTTGGTGTACGTGATGTACGGGTGCTCGTAGTCCAACCAGTACGCGATGCGCTCCGACAGCGCTTCCCAGTCGGTCTTGTACTTGAACACGCTCTCGCGGCACAGCTGGTTGAAGCGCTCGATCCCGTACGCCTCGATTTCCCGCTTGCCGTTGATGTTGAGCGCCTTCTCGACCTCGATCTCGACCGGCAGTCCGTGCGTATCCCAGCCCGCGATACGCGTGACCGCCTGCCCCAGCATCGTGTGATAGCGGCAGACCACGTCCTTGAGCGTGCGCGAGAACACATGATGAATGCCGGGGCGCCCGTTTGCCGTGGGCGGGCCCTCGTAGAAGATGAACGGCGGGCCGTAGCGCGTGGCGTCCATGACGCGGGTGAACAGCCGCTCCTGTTTCCAGGTGCCGAGCAGCTGCCGCTCCAGGGCGTCGATGGACTGATTCGGATCGGAAGGCGGATGCGGCATCTAGCTCATGCGCTCCACCACACCGCGCACCACGGCGGCCAGATGCGGTTCGGCCGCGCGCGCGACGGCGATGATCTGCTCGACCGAGGTCGGCTCGAGCGCATCGGGGAGACAGTTGTCGGTGATGATCGACAGGCCCAGGACGCGCATGCCCTGATGCACCGCCGTGATCACCTCCGGCACGGTGCTCATGCCGACCAGGTCGGCGCCCAGCGCGCGCAGCATCCGGTACTCCGCGCGCGTTTCGAGGTTCGGACCCGGCACGGCGACGTAGACGCCTTCGCGCAGCACGATCTTGTGCTCGAGTGCGACCACACGCGCGAGCTTGCGCAGCTCGGGGTCATACGCCGCGGACATGTCGGGGAACCGCGGGCCTTCCGCGTCGACGTTCGGGCCCACGAGCGGGTTGTCGCCCAGCAGGTTGATGTGATCGGAGAGCAGCACGAGATCGCCGGTCGACCAGAGCGGATGCATCCCGCCCGACACGTTCGACACGATCAACGTCTTCGCGCCGAGCGCGCGCAGCACGCGCACCGGAAACGCGACCTGCTGGAGCGTATAGCCCTCGTAACGATGGAAGCGCCCCTGCATGATCGCGACCTGGCGCTTGCCGAAGCTCCCGAACAGCAGCCGGCCGGCGTGCGTCTCCACCGTCGGCGTCGGAAACCCGGGGATGTCCGGATACGCGATCGTCGCCTCGGTCGTGAGCTCGTCGGCGAGCGCGCCCAGGCCGGTGCCCAGGATGACGGCCACCTCTGGCACCAGCGCCGTCCGCGTCTTGATGGCGCGGACCGCTGCGGCGACGGCGGCGTCGGTCACTTCTTGCCGTCGAGGGCGCGCAGCTCGGCCAGCTGGCGCTCGAGCAGCGCGCGAAAGCCGCCCACGTATTGTTGGAACTGGCGCTCGGTCTCGGCCATGCGGGCCTCGACGGTGCTCTGGGCCGCCTTGGCCTCGTCGAGCAGCCGCTTGGCTTCCGACTGCGCCTCGCGCACGATGACCTGCCCTTCACGCTCGGCGGAGTCGCGCGTCTCCTGGCGCAGTTGCTGCGCCGCGACCAGGGCCTCGTTCATCGCTTTCTCGCGCTCGCGAAACACGCGCAGCTGTTCCGTCAACGCCGCGATGCGCTCCTCGAGCACCTGGCGCTCACGGATCGCGCGCTCGAGTGCATCCGCGACGCGGACCTGGAAATCTTCGACGCCCAGCGTGTCGTAGCCGCGCAGGGTCTTGCGGAACTCCTGCTTGCGGATGTCGAGGGGCGTCAGGTTGAACGCTTCGTCGTTCACGTTCTCGCTCCGAACAGAACGGTACCCAGCCGGATCACCGTTGCTCCTTCTTGGACTGCTATAGCGTAGTCGCCGGACATCCCCATCGAGAGGGTCGGCAGCCATATCCCGTCCTCCTCCTTGATCGTATCCCGCAGGACGCGCAGCCCCCGGAACGTGCGGCGCTGCACTTCCATGTCGTCTGTGAGTGGTGCCATCGTCATCAGTCCTTCGAGGCGCACGTTCCCGAGTGCCGAGATCCGCCGCGCCAGCGGCCGCGCCTCGTCCAGCGCACAGCCGGATTTCTGCTCCTCACCCGCCACGTTCACTTGCAGCAACACCCGCAAACCAGAGGCGCGCTTGTCGAGCTCGGTCGCGAGCGCGAGCGAATCGACGGAGTGCACGAGCTCGAACCGACCGGGCACGAGCTTGGCCTTGTTGCGCTGCAAATGGCCGATCAGGTGCCACCGCATCCCCGACTCCTGACTCCCAGCTCCCAACTCCTGCTGTTTTCGTAACGCCTCCTGAACACGATTCTCACCAATGTCGGCGAGCCCCACGCCCACCGCTGCGCGCACCGCATCGATGCCGAATCCCTTGGTTACCGCGACGATCGTGACGGGGTGCGCCGCACGCCGCGCGATTTCAGCCCTCACCTGCGCCAAACGCTCCGGGAGGGCTTCGAAACTCATAGCCGGGGAATATAGGGGGGGGGCTAGGGCTGGGGGGTGGGGCCTCGGAAAATCAACGGCGAAACAGGCCTTGGACGCCCTCGGTTTCGACGCGTCGAATCAGCTCCTCCAGGGCCGGCGTCGGATTCAGATGGTGCGCGCGGCGGAAGCGAGCCGCGGTCTCTCGTGGATCGCCGCGCAGCGCCGCCGCATTGCCCAACTCGATAAACGCAATGGAGAAGGATCTGGCGACCTGCTGCGCCGCGGGCTCGAGCACCAGCGAGTCGACTTCGAAAAACCTGCCGTATTCAAACACGGAGTCGACCAGCCGCCGCGTGGTTGCCGAGTCGACCATCGTGCCCTGCACGCCGTTCAACCAGGCGCGCACCGTGTCGGCCCGAGGCACGACCTTGAAGACGAGCCCCCGGAATACCAGATGCGGATCGAGCCCGAGCCACGAGCCGCGCCCCGAGGACACGCCGAACGTGACCGGACGGTTCTTGGGAAGGTAGGTCGCGAGTGTGTACAGAATCACCTGATCGGCCGGGCGCAGGAACATGCCTTTGCGAATCGGCAGCTCCAACGGCCCGAGGCGGATGACGCCGTCTTCTTGAACCGGGAGGGGCTTCATGCCCGCGATATCCGCGGGCGTCAACGGCAGGGCTGGACCAGTCGGTGGCTCGGGTGGCTGGAGCTTCCAGTAGATCTCCGGCAAGGTCCTGAGATTGACGGGCCGAACCGGTCGCGCGGCGAGCTGCTCGATGTACCAGTCGAGATTCGCCAGCGACAGATTGATCTGGGTGACGTCCTGCCGGATCCCTTCGACTTCCTGGAGATACCAAACGGGGAACGTGTCGTTGTTGCCGAACCCGAACAACACGCCGTACGGCTCGACCGATTGCAGCAGATTGTAGGCGAAGTCACGCGCGGCGTACGCGTCGGGACCATGACGCCGTGACGCCCCTTTGAAGTTCGTGGCATTTGGCACCAACGTGAGCGCCACTCCGAGCGCGAGGGCCCATCGTGGCGGAGGTCCGGCGCGCGCCAGCCACCGCACCACGCGTGCCAGACCAATGCCGGCAAAGACGCCCCACATCTGGAAG
>JBLNGI010000073.1:0-5261 GCA_050264615.1 Gemmatimonadota bacterium | reverse complement strand
AATGGCTGGAATCAGTCGTGGGACGTGCCGAACCTGTTCGTCACCGACGGCGCCGCGATGACGTCGAGCGGGTGTCAGAATCCCTCGCTCACCTACATGGCGTTGACCGCCCGCGCTTGTCACTACGCGGTCGACCTACTCAAACGTCACGCGCTTTGACATGAACGTTCGAATACTTCTCGGCATTGTGGTCGCCGTGCTCTGCGCGTGCGTTTCGGCGGAGCGGAAAGAAGAAGCATCATCCGACGTTCCTGACTCGTCGCCGGCGGTCGAGACGCCCGCGACTGACGTGGTCATGCCGCCGAGCAGCTTCGGCGGCGAGTACGTCATCCACGGCTACTGCCCGTACCTCTGCTGTAACGACGGCAAATCGACCATGATCAACGCGGGCACGCTCCGCACGTCGTATTCCGTCAGCGCCGACAGCGTGTACCACATCGATGCGGGTGCCCAGGTTAAGACCGACAGCGGCGTCATGATCCTGCATCCTCCCGGACTCGCCATCCTCGTCGGCGCAGCATCGTTCGCGGGCCTGTCCGGTCCCCAGCCCGGTGATACGGTAGAAGTTCTGAACTCTGTCGGCGAGCCCGTGACCCGGTTGCGGTGGCGCGGTCAGGTCCTGGAGCTGTCCAACGCGGCTCAGGTGCAGGTCCTCTCCGAACCGGCCCGGTCGTGGTGGGTGTACACCACGGATTCCGCGTCGCAACGGTCGGGCTGGATGCTTGCGGGTGGCGTGCGGGCGGATGTCACGCGCGCAGGGGAACCGCGGAGATCGAATGATTGCAAACGTTAGACCGGGGGCCGTGGTCTGGATCGTGCTGGCCGCCGCGCCGTGCTCCGCCCAGTCCACGCGTACCTACGCCAACCCGATCGACATCGACTACCGCTACAATTTCGAGCAGAAGAACCAGGGCATCTCGTACCGTTCGGGCGCGGATCCCGTCATCGTCGTGCACCGCGGCGTGTACTACCTGTTCGAAACGATCGGCGACGGCTATTGGCGATCCACCGACCTCGGGACCTGGGAGCACATCACGCCGTCGCGTTGGCCGCTCACCGACATTGTTGCCCCGGCGGCGCTCTCGGTGCGCGATACGATCTACCTGCTCCCCAGCACCACGAGCCCGCTGCCGGTCCTGATGCTCACGGAGCCGGCGAGCGGGCGGGTGGAGTTCTACAACCGGCTGCTGCCCTGGCTCCCGATGGCGCGCTACCGCGAAACGGACCAGCTCGCGAAGCCGGACTCTGTGCAGCCGGGACCGTGGGATCCAGCGTTGTTTCACGATCCCGATACCGAGCGCTGGTTCATGTACTGGAATTCGTCGAACGCATATCCGTTGCATGCGATCGAGCTCGACAAGAGCAAGCAGCTGGCGTACGTGGGGACGCCGAAATGGCTCTTCGGTCTCCAGCCAGAGCTGCACGGTTGGGAGCGCTTCGGGCGCGATCACCGCGACAGCACGATCAAGCCGTTCATCGAGGGCGCGTGGATGACCAAGCACGCCGGCCGCTACTACCTCCAGTATGGCGCGCCGGGGACCGAGTACAACGTCTATGCCAATGGTGTCTACGTCGGCAGTGATCCGCTTGGCCCGTTCACGTATGCGCCGTACAATCCGGTCGCGTACAAACCCGGCGGGTTCGTGCAGGGCGCCGGGCACGGCAACACGTTTCAGGATGTCTACGGAAACTGGTGGAACACCGGCACGCCCTGGATCGGCGTGAACTGGAATTTCGAGCGGCGGATCGGGATGCATCCCACCGGCTTCGACGGGGACGGCCAGATGTACACCGACACGCGGTTCGGCGACTTTCCGCACTGGCTGCCGACGAAGCAATGGCAACGCAGCGACGAGCTGTTCACCGGCTGGATGCTGCTCTCGTATCGCAAGCCGGTGACCGCGTCGTCGGCGCGGGACAGCTTTCCCGCGACCAACATCGTCGATGAGAATCCGCGCACGTTCTGGGTCGCGAGCCAGAATCGTGCGGAGGAGTGGCTCACGATCGACCTCGGCGCGCCGTACCAGCTGAGGGCGGTCCAGGTGAATTATGCCGACTACAAGTCGGGCCTGTACGGCACCGATTCGACCGTCGTGACGCGATTCCGGATCCGGTCGTCGCTCGACGGTCGACAGTGGGCGACGGTGGGCGATCTGTCCCAAGAGACGCACGACCGGCCCAACGCCTATCTCGAGCTGCCCCCGCACAGCGCGCGCTTCCTGCGCTATGAGCACATTCACGTGGGAGCCGCCAACCTCGCGATCAGTGACATCCGCGTGTTTGGTACCGGCTCACAGAAGCGCCCCCCCCCGACGCCGTCAGGGCTTACCGCGCGGCGCCAGGCGGACGAGCGCAATGCCGTGATCACCTGGAAGCCGGTTCGCGGTGTGGTCGGCTATAACATCCGCTGGGGAATTGCGCCGGCGAAGCTGTACCAGACGTACCAGTGGTTTGCCGATCAGGGGACCACGCTCGAGCTGCGCGCGCTCACTGTGGGGCAGGCGTATTGGGCGGCGATCGAGAGCTTTGATGAGAACGGGGTTTCAACCCCCAGCGCACCGGTGCCGATTCGCTGATGTGACGATTCAGGGGGAAGGGTGGCCGTTACCGGTGAACGGGTCGAGTGCAGGCCCTGATCTAACCTCTCGCTCGAATACGTTGCTTCACGAGAGGTCGCGTGAGATCCCTCAATGCATCCTTGCCGACCCAGCGGCGCGCCGGATCAGGCGACTGGGCAAGACGCTGCGCCAGGGCGATCGACGCAGTGTGAAGTGAGAGACTCCGTGCGCCGATGCCGCGCAACGCCCAGCTCACGCCCTTCTTGACGAAGTTGCGCGTGTCAGTCGACGCTCGCTCGATCACCGGCAGCGCCCGGGCGAAGCGGGCATCGGGCGAGCGCTTGTCGTGCAGCGCGAGCGAGGCCAGCAGGGCGAATGCGGCCCGTTTGACGAACTCCTCTTTGCGCCGACTCCAGGCCGTCACTTTGGCCCAGGCATGCGGCGTCCTGTCGAAGAGGTGGAAGCACAATCCATCGCAGATCGCCCAATTGTCGAAGTCCCGTGCCCAGCGGTCCATCTGACTCGGGGTGACGCGGCTGGGCTCGGCCACAAAGGGAACGAGCATCCGGGCCTCATACCAGCCGGTCGCCCAGAGCTTCTGGGCGAGCGCGTGATCTCGGCCGAGTTGTTTCCCCAGGCGCCGCACGTCGTTTACCGACACGCCGAACACCTTGTCGGCCACGATGGCAAAGCGCGCCATCCCTTCGCGATTGCGCTTGGTCCCGCGGCGCTCGAACCAGGCGAGCGCCTCTCGGACCCTCTTGTCAGCCGGCGGCATGAGCACAAACGTACCTCAATGCCGGTGAGCGCGAGTTTTCGCGATTTCGTCCTCGACCAGATGAAACGCGCCGTGCGGGGCATCCGCGCGCGCAGCATGTTCGGCGGCGTGGGGATCTACGCGGGTGAGCTGTTCTTCGCGCTCATCGCCGATGACACGCTCTACTTCAAGGTCGACGATTCCAATCGCCCCGATTTCGTGGCGCTCGGCATGGGGCCGTTTCTCCCGTATGGTGACGAGCGCGACAAGATGTCGTACTACGAGGTACCCGCCGACCTGCTGGACGACCCCGACGCGCTCCGGCCCTGGGCCGAAAAGTCGATCGCCGTCGCCGCACAGGCGGCGAAACAGAAGAGCAAACGACCGCGAAAGCGCTAGATTGGCGCCATGAACTCCCAGCGCGTGACCATCATCGTGGGCGCAGCCGGGTCCCTCGCGTTGATGCTGTACGGCGGCCGATCCAACACGCATCTGCTGATCACGCTCCTCTTCATTATCTGGGTGCTTGCCCCGTTCGCGCTGCTCGCGCTGGCCGAGCGGCGGTCGGGGAGCTGGTCCGTTCGCGCTCAGACGACGCTCCGCGCCCTGACGCTGATCGTCGCGGCGGCCTCGCTCGCGATCTATGCGTATCGCGCGGCGTTTCCGCCGCGTACCACAGGCGCGTTTCTCTTTGTCATCGTTCCGCCGGTCTCAGTGATCCTGGTGTTGGCTTCGCTGGCGATCTCCTCTCTGATGTCCCGTCCAGCTCGAAAGGAGTCCTTGTGAACTGGCAACTCGGGGCGATCTTCATCGTCGTGTTGGTGATCGTGTTGTTTGCCGTCCGGCGGAAAAAAGGTCCGGGCGGACCAGGACCAACTCCCTGAGTAAAGGCGCGCTCATTGTCGCGCTGCTGCTGGCCGTTCGCGGCAGCGCGACTCAGGAATCGTGGATGCTCGGCCCGTTTAACAAGCCGAGCCAGGTCAATCCCGTCATCGCGCCCAATCGCGCCGCGCGGTTTCGCTCGCCCACCAACGACAGCATCGTCGCGTGGGAGGCGTACGCCACGTTCAATCCGGCAGCGGTCGTGAAGGACGACAAGGTGTACGTGCTCTATCGCGCCGAAGATGCCAGCGGGCGGGAACAGATCGGCGGGCATGCATCGCGCCTCGGCCTGGCCGAGAGCAGTGACGGACTGCACTTCACGCGTCGCGCTACCCCGGTGCTCTACCCCGACACCGACGCGCAGCGCCAGAACGAGTGGCCGGGAGGCGTCGAGGATCCGCGCGTCGTCGAGACCGAGGACGGCACGTACGTGCTGACGTACACGCAATGGAATCGCGACGTCCCCCGGCTTGCGGTCGCGACCTCGCGCGATCTGCTGACATGGACCAAGCATGGACCTGCGTTCGCGAAGGCCGCGGGGGGGAAGTACCTGCGCACGGAGTCCAAGTCCGGCGCGATCCTCGCGCGTCTGGTTGGCGAACGTGTCGTCGCGAGCCGGGTGAACGGGAAGTACTGGATGTACTTCGGCGTTCCCGACATCCGGATTGCGACGTCGGAGAACCTGATCGATTGGACACCGCTGGAAGATGCTGAGGGCAATGCAGTTAAGGTGCTTTCGCCCCGTCCAGGGTATTTCGATTCCTGGCTCGTGGAAGGCGGCCCGCCGGCCATTCTGACCGGTCACGGAATCGTCCTCCTGTACAATGCCGGCAACAGTGGGACACACGGAGATTCGACGTTGCCGGCGCGGGTCTACACGGGCGGGCAGGCGCTCTTCGACGCACGCAATCCGCTGAGACTGTTGCAGCGATCCAGCACTCCCTTCATTCGGCCGACAGAGTCCTACGAACGGACGGGGCAATACGTGGAGGGGACGACGTTTGTGGAGGGTCTCGTCCGTTTCAAGAACCGGTGGTATCTCTATTACGGCACGGCCGACTCCC
>JBLNGI010000072.1:0-25061 GCA_050264615.1 Gemmatimonadota bacterium | reverse complement strand
GTGGCTCTCACGGAAGGTATGGCCTATCACTCCAAGCCGGCTACGTGCGCCAGTTCAACCGATTCGGTGTCCGTCTGGGCGCGACATACGTTGAGCGCGACGGCGAATTTTCCTTCGGCGGCAGCGAAAGGCTCCGTCTCGTCGGCGCGAATGCCGAGCTGAGTTACGATCTCACGACGAGTCGTCTCCGTCCTTACGTGCTCGGCGGTTTGGGCCTGTATCGGGTTTCAGCTATGCATACATTCTCCGGGGGCCATTTTGACGTGGACCGCGTTTCACCAGCGGTAATCGGAGGATTGGGGTTTCGCTATCGCGTCGGTAAGGTCCACGTGTTCGCGGAGGGGCGCGTTCACGGTTTTACGAACAAGATTAACTGCGGTTGCTTCGTGACACCGATCACGTTCGGACTCCGGTTCGACTGATTCGATGTTCCTCCTGTTCCACGCGAACGGGATGCTCAAGGTGAATTGGTGAGGTGAAGAAGCTCGTCCTCGTTGGGGCGCTGCTCGCGCCTAACTCGCTATCTGGCCAGAGACTCGCGTCGATCCCGCACTATGCAGTCTCCTCGCTCCCAGCTCCCGCATTCTCATTTCGCTTCGACACCGCGCAGGCAATTCCGCGGACCTATTGGCTCGAGGGAGGTGTGATCGGCGGCCTCGGCATGGGAGTGTTCGCGACCATGCTGGCCAACGGCTTGGGGGAAGGCAACACCACCGCTGCGGGGGAGGCGATGGCTTTTGTCATCGGCGCTTCCGTGGGGTTTCCCGTGGGCGCGCTCATCGGCGGACAGTTCCCGAAACACGATCAATGATGATTGGAGACTAGAAGGAGATTCTGACTCCCAGCGCCAGCCCGCCGTTTGGTGTCGAGCCCACCGCCAGCCGCTGCAACGGTACCGGTGACCACGAGGCGACCTTGGTCTCGGATCCGACGATGATGCCCAGCAGGACGCCGAGGCCGGCCAGCACCCCAATTCGGGTATCGACTTTCGGCGAGACCTGATAGGCCAGGCACTCCGGCGTCGTGCAATTCCCATTGTCGTCCAGGACGTCCGGGGACGCGACGACGGCGAGCACGGTACCGGCGAGCCCGCCCAGCAGCGCGCCCTCAGCGGCCAGAGTTCGTTCGCGACGGACGTCGAGCCGCGAGACGGAGTCCGCCGGTACGACGAGCGCGAGCCCCGGGGCATCCCCATCCACTTGCACCACCAGGGTGTCTACCTCCCAGCGCACGAGTGTACCGGTCATTTGATAGCCGTAGCTCGCGGCGTCGAATCGGATCCGCACGCCGGGGGTGAGTCGGGTCGCCTGCTGCGCGCACTCGGCGGGACGGGCTATCAGGAGGGACGTGGAGCACCAGACCAGCGTGGCTAGACGGCGCATGCCCTGGCGAGAGGCACGAGTCGTGCCGCCTCGAGAACGGCGCCGACAGGGAACTCGCTGTCCGGGGTTGGGGACAAGCGTGTATCGATGACTCGCCAACCACGCCAGCGGAGGTAGAATAGGCGCCTATGAATGTGAGAGTTCTGGCGGTTGCGGTTACCCTCAGCATTGCCACTCAATCAGCCGCCCAGCAGCTCACGCCGGCCGAGCGGGGCCAGATCGACAGCGGCGCGGCTGCGGTTCTCAAGTCAACCGGCGCGCCGAGCGCGTCGATCGCGGTCGTGCGCGGCGGGCAGATCGTCTACGAGCACGCCTACGGCAACGGGCGTGGTACGACGGCGGCGGTCCCGTCGATGCGCTACGCGATCGGATCCGTCAGCAAGCAGTTCACCGTGACGGCGATGCTCCTGCTCGCCGAGGACGGAAAGCTGTCGCTCGCCGATCCGGTGGCGAAATGGTTCCCGCAGCTTACTCGGGCGCGAGACATCACGGTCCGGCACTTGCTCTCGATGACGTCGGGATACCAGGATTATTGGCCGCAGGACTACGTCTTCCCCGATATGCAGCGCCCCACCACCGCGCAGGCGATCATCGAGCGCTGGGCGGGGGCGGGCAAACCCCTCGACTTCAATCCCGGGACGAAGTGGCAATACAGCAACACCAACTACGTGATCGCCGCCGCGATCGTCGAGCGAGTGGCCGGCATGCCGTTCATGGACTTTCTGGGGCAACGAATCTTCACTCCCCTCAAGATGACGTCGGTTGCGGATTTCGATGCCGGTCCGCTCCAGGACCGCGATGCCGGCGCGTATCTGCGGAACGCGCTCGGCCCGCTTCGTCCCGCGCCCAAGGAGGGCAGGGGCTGGCTGTTCGGGGCGGGCCAGCTCGCCATGACCGCACACGATCTCGCGGTGTGGAATGTCGGCGTCATCAAGCAGTCGGTGCTCCGGGCGGCGTCGTACAAACAGCAGCAGACCGAAATGCTCCTCGAAGACGGCACGGGTACGGGCTACGGACTCGGCGTCGGCATCGGCACGCCGTCTGGTCGGCGGATGATTGTGCATGGCGGGGCGGTGTCGGGGTACACGACCAACAATCGGATCTACCCCGACGATAGCGCCGCGATCGTGGTGTTTACGAACATCTACCCGGGGGCGGCAGGCGCCGCGGGGCAGATCGCAGAGCGCGTCGCGAGCGTCATCTTCGCGCGGATCGACACGTCCGATGCCGCAGCGCGCGAGTTGGCGCGGCGGATCTACGACGGGCTCAGCAAGGGAACGATCGATCGGTCGTTGTTCACACCGGCCGCGAACGCCTACTTCTCACCGGAAGTGCTGACCGACTACGCCGGCAGCCTCGCGCCGCTGGGGCCGCCGAGCGCGTTCTCCGCGGGGGGGAAATCACTGCGCGGCGGCATGATGATCCGGTCCTATCGAATTCGCGCCGGCGACGTCGTGCTGGACCTCACGACGATGACCCTGCCGGACGGCAAGATCGATCAATACCTCGTGTCTCGTGAAAGCTAAGATCCTCGCTGTCTGCCTGGTGACCGTGGTGGGGGCATCGTCGGACTGCACGTCGCCGGGCGAGCCACGAAGCCTGTTCAACGGCAAGGACCTGAGCGGCTGGCACGTCGACATTCCGGCCGCCGACTCCAACCCGCGGCTGCCGGGCGCGTTCGTCGTTCGAAACGGCCTGCTGGTGAGCCTGGGTGAGCCACGCGGGCATCTCATCACTGATTCCAGCTTCGGGAACTATCGGCTCGAGGTGGAATACCGCTTCCCCGCAGCTCCTGGGAACGCCGGCGTTCTGGTGCATGCATCGACACCTCGCGCGTTGTATGGCATGTTTCCGCGATCAGTGGAAGTCCAGATGGAGCACGGGAACGCCGGCGACTTCTGGTGCATCCTCGAGGACATCCAGGTTCCGGACATGGAGAGCCGGCGCGGCCCCCGCGCGGAGTGGGGCACCACCGAAGGCAAGGCGCGCCGCATTCGCAACCTGACCGACAGCTCGGAGAAGGCGCTGGGCGAGTGGAACACCATGGTGATTGAAGCGGTGGGCCGCACGATCCGGGTCTGGGTCAACGGCGACCTGGTGAATGACGGCTCCGACGCGACCGCTGATCACGGCCAGATCGCGCTTCAGGCCGAGGGATCGGAAGTCGAGTTTCGCAAACTGCTGCTGTCTCCGCTCAGCAAGCTGACGACCTCGCCCTAGCCCCCCCGTCATGCTCCCCTTCAGCAGCGCCCGTTGGCGCCAGCTTCACCACGCATTCGGGACGGCCAAAGACATCCCGGGGCTTCTGGCCCATGCGCCCGTAGAGCGGAGGCCCAGCCACCGCCCGGATACCATTTGGTTCGAGTTATGGTCGGCGCTGTGCCGGCAGGGTGCTGCGTACTCCGCGAGCTATGCCGCGGTACCGCACCTCGTTCGGATCGCCAAGCTGCCTGCGTTCAGATTCCGCTATGACCCTCTGCTCCTGATCGCTTCGATCGAGCTCGCGCGGCTCGAGCATCGTGCCCCAGCGATTCCGGAAGACTTGGCGGCCGACTACGTCCGCGCGGTTGCGGAGGCGAAGGGCCTGGCTCAAGCCGCGGTCGTCCGCGCGTGGGATGAGGATTCGTGGATCGCGTTTGCCGGCAGCGCCGCTGTGCTGCGGGGAGACGTGGCGCGCGCGCGGGCGATATTCGACGCCAGAGCCGGGCTATAGCCATGGGACGCACTTTTCACGTCCTCGAGGTCCTCGCGCTCCTCGTGGTCGTACAGGCGGTCCCTTGGAGTCCGGTCGCTGCCCAGAGGCTTCCTGCAGAACGTCCGTCCGCTCATCGAATTGACGTCGATTCCGCGCACGCCACACGCGGCCACGCGGTCACCGGCCTGGTCATCGGGGCTGCGGTCGGACTGGTCGCGGCGTACGTGCTGTTCGCCCCAGGCAGCAACGCTTGCAGCGGGTCAGGTAATTACGAGGAGAATTGCCGGCTGTATCGTGCCGGCATCGTGATCGGCGCGGCGGGTCTGGGAGCCCTCGTCGGAGCACTGATTCGGACCGAGAAGCCAAGCTAACCGAAGGACCGGGTCATGTTCCGATGGTTCGCGTTGGCCGCATTCGTCGGATGCCTGAGCATCTCGGCGTTCTATCGCCGGCGCGCGCGCGCGCAGGGAGAAACGATTGCACGCCGTCGGGAGGGCCCCCTGCTGATCGCGGGCCGGACCGTCGTCGCGCTGCCGCTGTTCGTCGCCATCCTGCTCTACCTGTTGAACCCGCGCTGGATGGCGTGGGCCGAGTTCGCGCTGCCGTTGTGGGTGCGTTGGGTGGGGGCCCTGCTCGGTCTTGTCGCCGTTCCGGCCACATTGTGGGTGTTCAGCTCGATTGGTCGCAACGTGAGCGAAACCGTCCTGACCAAGCGAGACCACGCGCTCGTGACCACCGGTCCGTATCGCTGGATCCGTCACCCGCTCTACACGACCGGTGCCGTCCTGCTGCTGGCCATCGGTCTCATGGCCGCCAATTGGTTCGTTCTGATCTTCGCACTCCTCGCGATCGTCTCATTGCGGCTGGCGGTGATTCCGCTGGAGGAACGAGAGCTCGTGAACAAGTTCGGTGATGAGTACCGTCGGTACATGACGAGGACCGGCCGGTTCCTGCCACGGGTTACGCGGCCTTCTTCCGAACGATAGCGCGCGCCGGAGCTCCCTCGTGGCCGCGCACCTTGAGCGGCAGCACGATCAGATCGTAGTCCCCCGCGGGCGCAGGACGTAAATCGAGCCCTTCCACCAGCGGAATGCCCCGACCCAGCAGGATCTGATGCGTGCGGGGCGTGGGCGCGCCGAACTGCTCGGCGGAGATGTAGTCGACCCCGACGAGCACGACCCCGGCATCGGCCAGGAGTTGCGCGGCGTCAGGCGCGACATAGGCGAAGTCGCGGTGGAACGCCGCGGAATCCATCCAGCCGCGTACCGTGCTGCGCGTGCGAAACAGCACGCGCTTCGCGGCCTTCCAGTCGTGACGATTGAGCTCCGCCGCGTCGATCGACTGGACGCTGTCGGGGATCTCGATGATCCGGACCGGTCCGATCAGCGGTTCGAGCGTGATCTGATCGACCGCCGCGCCGGTGCGGATGAAGTGCATCGGCGCGTCGATGTGCGTCCCGCTGTGGGCACCCATCGAATAGACCGACAGCGTAAAGTTGTCGCCCGCCTGCATGTTCTTGAGGAACTCGAACTTCATGGGGGCGTCACCCTGGTAGACCGGGGTGCGCGCCGGGTCGAGCGTCGCGCTCACATCGATCCAGCCGCGGGCGCTGAGCTCGTTGGGATCGGACGTCCGGGGCGCGCACCCCACCAACAGGCTGAGCAGGAGCGTGAAGCCGAGGCCCGCAACCCCGATGATCGTCTCGGCGACGGTCCAGGTCTTGAGCGTCTGTGGCACGGTCATGTTGAAGAACTCCTTGATGAGCCAGAAGCCCGCGTCGTTGACGTGAGAAAGTACGAGCGAGCCGGCGCCAGTGGCGAGCACGAGCAGCTCGGGCGACGTGCCTGGTGTGGCGGCCGCGACGGGAGCGACCATGCCGGCCGCCGTAGTCATGGCGACGGTCGCCGAGCCCGTGGCAACGCGGATCAACGCCGCGATGGTCCAGGCGAGCAGCAGGGGCGAGGCGCGCGATCCGAGCGCGGCGTCCGCAATGGCTTTCCCGACGCCGCTGTCCAGCAGCACGCGGTTGAAGCCGCCGCCCGCCCCGATCACCAGCAGAATCGTGGCGGTGGGCGCGAGGCAGTCGCCGGCGAACTTGAGGATCTGGTCGCGCGTGAAGCGCCGGAATCCGAGAGCCCAGAAGGAGAAGAGTAAGGCGAGCAGCAGCGACACGATCGGACTACCGATGGTATCGAGCGTTCGCCGAACCGGATTGGCCGGGTCGAAGGCGACGTCTGCTACGCTCGCGAGCAGCATCAGAATGACCGGCAGGAGCACGGTGAGGAGCGAGATGCCGAAGCTCGGGAGCTCGCGCGAGCCGTCCCCGGTGCTCCCCACCAATTGATCGGCGATCGGGTTCTCGGCCGGCATCCGAATGCGCGGAGCAATCCAGCTGGCATAGATCGGACCGGCGAGCGCCGCCGTCGGGAGACCGACGAGAATCGCATACGCGATCGTGCGGCCGACGTCGGCCTGATACGCGCCGACCGCCAGCATGGCAGCCGGATGGGGCGGCACCATGCCGTGCACGACCGATAGTCCCGCGACCAATGCAATCCCGATTTTCACGAGCGAGAGTCCAGAGCGCCGCGCGATGGTGAACACGAGCGGGATCAGCAGGACGAATCCGACCTGGAAGAACACCGGAATTCCGACGATGAACCCGACGAACATGAGGGCCCAATGCACGCGGCGCTCGCCGAACCCCGCGATCAGCGTGGTCGCGATGCGGGTGGCGCCTCCCGATTCCGCCATCATCTTGCCGAGCATCGTGCCGAGCGCCACCACGATCGCGATGAATCCGAGCACGCTGCCGACGCCGTCCTGGAATGCCTTCACGACGCCACCGAGCGGCATGCCGGCGACGATCCCGAGGGCGAGGGAGACCGCGATGAGAGCAACGAAGGGATGGAGCTTGAATCGCGCGATCAGGACGATCAGTGCGATCACCGCAATCGCGGCGTAGAGCAGCAGCTGGGAGTTGGTGCTCAGACGGTCCGCTTCACGAGGCTGGTGACGATGGTCTCTGGCGATTCGCGGATGTCGCACACCCAGGCGCGTTCGTCCGGCGCGGGTGCCTCGAGCGTGGCGAGCTGGCTGTCGAGCAGCGCAGCCGGCATGAAGTGTCCGCGCCGTGCCGCCAGCCGCTCCGCGATGACGTCCCGATCCCCGGTGAGGTGCACAAACTGCAGTGCCGCTCCGCTCGCTGAACGAAGCAAGTCCCGGTAGCTCCGCTTGAGCGCCGAACAGGTGACGACGAGGCCCAGGCCGGCGCGCTGTGCGTCACGCAGCTGCTGCGCGATCGCGAGCAGCCAGGGACGGCGATCGTCATCCGTGAGCGGAATGCCCTGTGACATGCGCTGCACATTTGCCGGTGGATGCAGCTCGTCCCCTTCGAGAAACGGCGTGGCGAGCGCGCGCGCCAGCGCGGCCCCGATCGTCGTTTTTCCGGAGCCGGTGACACCCATGATGACGTAGCAGTTGGTGTGCACAGCGTGGCCCAATCCTATCCCGGTTCTGGATTCGGTGCTACGCTTACCGCGACGCTCTTCGAGGAACGCGCGACGATGCGACTGGCGATGATTGGGTTGGGCCGCATGGGCGGCAACATGGTGCAGCGATTGGCGCAGGGCGGGCACGAGGTGGTGGTGTTCGACCAGAATGCCGCCGCGGTCAAGGCGAGTGCCGCAACGGGCGCGACGGGGGCGAAGGACGTCGCCGATGTGGCGCGCCAACTGACGCCGCGCCGGATCATCTGGGTGATGGTGCCGGCGGGCGACCCGGTCGAGAGCACCCTCGAACAGCTCATGCCACATCTGACCCGAGGCGATATCGTCATCGAGGGTGGCAACTCGAATTTTCACGACTCGGTGCGGCGTGCGGAAACGCTCAAGGTACGAGGCATCGAATTCCTGGACGTCGGAACGAGCGGCGGGGTCTGGGGCCTCGAGAACGGGTACTGCCTCATGATCGGAGCTTCAGAAGCTGCCTTCAGGTATTGCGAGCCGATCTTTCAGACACTCGCGCCGCAGGACGGCTACGCGCACGTGGGTCCGCCCGGAGCCGGTCACTACGTCAAGATGGTGCACAACGGGATCGAGTACGGCATGCTGCAGGCCTACGCCGAGGGCTACGAAGTCCTCCACGCCTCGCGCGACTTCAAAGTGAACTTGCGGCAGATCGCGAAGCTCTGGAACCACGGGAGCGTCGTACGCTCCTGGCTGAATGAATTGGCGGAGCGGGCATTCTCTCGTGACGACCAGCTGACGTCCATCCGGGGTTACGTGGAGGACTCGGGCGAGGGACGGTGGACCGTCGAGGAGGCGCTGCGCCTCAACGTGCCTGCGCCGGTCATTACGATGTCGCTGCTCGCGCGGTTCCGCTCCCGTCAGGAGGAGTCATTCGGCGGCAAGGTGATCGCCGCCCTGCGCAAGGAATTCGGCGGGCACGCGGTGCAGACCAAATGAGGTCATGAAGCGTCTCACCCTACTCTCTACCCTCATCACGATCGCGTTGTCGGGCTGTGCGCATGGGGCGCCGTCGCGTCCGTCGGCGGCAGTGGCGCCCAAGACCGGATCCGCGGCGCTCGACGACCTGCTGCGCGAGGACCTGACGGCCGATTCCGCGTTCGCGTGGTCTGCCGCCCGGCGGCTCCGGTGGAGGGACTTCCGGGGACAACCGCCCGGCTCGGGTGAGGAGGGCGCCAAGACGGCCTACGCCCTGTTCTACGCCTGGAAGTGCCGGGGTGCGGCGTTCGACTTCCGCGTGATCGCGGCGTTCCGTCCCCGCCAGTCCTGGGTGAAGGCGGTCATGATGAACGACACTGCGCAGAGCAGGAGCGCCCTGGCCCACGAGCAAACGCACTTCGATCTCGCGGAAATACACGCTCGGAGAATGCGGCAGTACTTCAACGCGCTGCCGGACGCCTGTCAGAAGACGGACCGGGAGCTGAGTGCGCTCGCCCGGCGCCTGCTCCAGGAGGAGAAGGCGGAGCAGCAGCGGTACGACACCGAGACCGGACACGGCTTACGTGCCGCGCAGCAAGCCACGTGGAGCCGGGAGGTCGCGCGACGGCTGCGGGGTGGAGAGACCAAGTGACGGCACGCCGGTCGCCGGCCGCCGTGACCCGTTCGTGCTCGGCGGCTGTCAGGCGGCCTCCGGCGCCCGCTAGCAGCGCTTCGCTCTAGATTCCGCCATGGTCAAGAAATCATCGGACGCCGTCGAGTCGGCCAGCCAGTTCCGCCCTCATCCGTGGCACGGTCTGGAGATCGGCCCCGAACCGCCAGGTCTTGTCTACGCGTTTATTGAAATCACCCCCTTCGATCTCATCAAGTACGAAGTCGACAAGCATTCCGGATACCTCAAGGTCGATCGCCCCCAGCGTGGCTCATCGCAGCCGCCCGCGCTGTACGGCTTCATCCCGCGGACATACTGTGCCGAGCGCGTGCAGCAGCTCTCGCCCAAATCCCGGCAGGGAGACGGTGATCCACTGGATATCTGTGTGCTCTCAGAGCGCCCAATCGCGCGCAGCGAGATTTTGGTTCGCGCCAAAGTTGTGGGCGGGTTGCAGATGGTGGACGGACACGATGCGGACGACAAGATCGTCGCCGTGCTCGACAACGACTACGTCTACGGCACGGCTCAGGACATCACGGATTTGCCCGCGGTGCTCGTCGAGCGGCTGCGTCACTACTTCGAGACATACAAACTCGTCCCGGAGCGTCCCGCCTCAGTGACGATCGAGCGAGTGTACGGCCGGGCGCACGGGTTGAAGGTTGTCGAGGCCGCGATCGCGGACTATGCCGGGCATTTCGGCGGTCGCCCCACCAAACTCTAGGAGGGGATATGGACGAGAGATCGCTCTTCACCGACTTCTGGACGAAAGAATCGGACACGACCCGCAAAGTGCTCGCGAGGATTCCGGAACGCTCCGACTACAAGCCGGATCCGAAGTCGCGCACCGCCAAGGAGATTGCATGGCAGATCGTCTGCGAGGAGCGGATGATCATCGAGGCGCTCGAAAACGGTAAGGCCGAGTGGGCACCGCCGCCGATGCCAGCGACAATGAAAGAAGTGCTGACGGCGTATGAGACACAGAGCGCGGGAATGGCCCAGCGCTGGCGCGCGTTGCCCGCGGCGCACTGGAGCGGCTCGCTGGACTTCTTCGGCAGCCAGCGTCCTGCTTCGCCCATGGCCTGGAGCTTCCTCTTCGACATCGTCCATCACCGCGGGCAGATCACGACATATCTGCGGCCTATGGGTTCCAAGGTCCCGCAGATCTACGGGCCGAGCGGCGACGAGCCCTAGGTGACGCAGATCGCGTTCGCCGGCGTCGGGGTGGACTTCGGCGCCACGAAGCTCTTCTCCGACGTCACCTTCACCGTCACCCCCGGCGAACGCTGGGGCATCGTCGGTCGCAACGGCACCGGCAAGACGACGCTCTTCCGGCTGCTGACGGGGGATCTCGAACCCACGCGGGGGAGCATCGCGCGGGCGCCTCGGCTACGGGTCTCGCTACTCGAGCAGCACCGCGACTACGGCACTGCGACGACGGTGTGGGAGGCGGCGGCCGGCGAGCTCGCCGAACTGCTGGCACTCGAGCAATCCCTCGTGGAACAAGCCGCCAGTCTCGCCCATGACTCGTCGCCGCGAGCGTTGGCTCAGTACGGCGAGGATCTGGAGCGCTTCGAGCGCGAAGGCGGCTACGCGGTCACGGCGCGCATCGACGCGGTGTTGCACGGCCTCGAGTTCGATCCTGCCCAGGCCCGCGTCACGCCGCTGTCCGCGCTCAGTGGCGGTGAGCTCGGCCGCCTGGGCCTGGCGCGCCAGCTGATGTCCACCGCGGACGTCCTGCTGCTGGACGAGCCGACGAACCACCTGGATCTCGAGACGACGCGCTGGCTGGAGCAATACCTGGCTGCGAGCGAGCGCACGGTGCTGCTCGTGAGCCATGACCGCGCGTTTCTGTCGGCCACCGTGGACCACGTGCTTCACCTCGAGGGCGGCACCGCCACGCCGTACTCGGCGGGCTACACCGCCTTTGTCGCGCAGCGCGCCGAGCGCCGGCTGACGCAGCAGCGGGCGTTCGAGCAGCAGCAACGGACAATCGCGAAAGAGAGCGATTACATCGCCCGCAACATCGCCGGGCAGAACAGCAAACAGGCCAAGGGCAGGCGCAAACGGCTCGAGCGTTTGCCGAGGCTCAGTCCCGTGATCGGCGCCGACGGGACGATGGCGCTGCGGTTCGAGGTGGCCGATCGGGGTGGCGATCAAGTCGTCACGGCCAAGAACGTCAGTATCGGGATCGGCGACCGCACGCTGGTGGAGCGGTTCAGCGGAACACTGGAACGTACCGGCGTGCTCGGGATCATCGGACGCAACGGGTCGGGGAAGTCCACCTTGCTCCGGGCGCTGCTGGCCGAGCATCCCACGCAGGGCGGCGAGCTGCGGCTCGGTGGGTCCATCAGGACCGGCTACTACCGGCAGGATCTGTCGCAGGTGCCGCTCGACAAGACGCTGTACGACGTGATCGCCGCGCTGCGCCCCAAATGGGAGCGCGGTCCGATCCAGGGGCACCTGGGTCGCTTCGGCTTCTCAGGCCAGGAGGTGCTGCGCCGCGCGGACTCGCTGTCGGGCGGTGAGCGAGCGCGACTCGCGCTGGCGATCCTGATGCTGTCTGGTGCCAACTTGCTCATCCTGGACGAGCCGACCAACCATCTCGACGTCGAGTCCATCGAGGCGCTCGAGGACGCGATTGAGGCCTACGACGGCACCGTAATCCTCGTGAGCCACGACCGGGCGCTGCTGCGCGCCCTCACGACCCGTGTCTGGGTCCTACACGAACGGCATATGACCGAGTTCGCGGGCGGGTTCGCCGAGTGGGAGGAAGTCAGTACGGAGCGCGCCCACGCCGCCGCCGTGAGCGCCGCCGAGGAGCAGGCGTTGCGCCGCGTGCACGAGCGCCAGCGGGTCGCGCCCACCCCGACGAGCGACCCGCGCAAGGAGCTGCGCCGGGCGCAGCGGGAGCTCGAGGCGGCCGAAGCCGCGGTCGCGACACTGGAAGCCGAGGTCGCGCGTGTCGTCGCGGCGCTCGAGGACCCGGCGCTCTACACGCGTCCTGACGGTGCCGCGACGGCCCGCAAGCTCGGCGCGCAGCTCGAGACGCTCAAGCGCGACCTCGAGGCGGGGCTCGAGCGCTGGACGCTGGCGACGCAACAAGTCGAGGTGCGGCAGCCGTTGAGCTGACCCCTCCCCCGCGTCTTCCGAATTTCTGTGGTAGTCTTTAGGGCATGGAATTGCGGCCCCTCACCAGCGCTCACAGTGGCTTGCTCGACGCCCTCCAACACCAGGATGACGTGTGGGAGTTTGTCGGTCAGCTGCCGGAAGGGCAGGGCGACAGAACTCGCCTGTTCGCGGTTATCGATGGTCAGGTTGCGGTCGGCGTCGGCGGGCTGGTGAAATCGCACGCATTGGAGGGCAAAGATCTGGAGGTCCTGTGCGTGCTGCGCTCGGAAGCCCAGCACCGCGGGCTGGCCAAACGCGCCTGCGAATTGATTCTCGCGTGGGCGTTCGATACCGCGAAGGTGGAACGCGTGATCGCGTGCATCGACGATCACAATGAGGGCGCCCGCTCGATTGCGACGAAAATCGGCATGAAGGAATTGTGCGCGCTGCCGCCCGGCCGAACCGTCTACGTGAAGTATCGCGCGCCATGAAAGAGCAGTGGTCCATCGCCCCGTTTTTCTACGTCGACGACGTCGTCACCTCCGCCAACTACTATCGCGACAAGCTCGGCTTTCACTACGACCGGCTCTGGAACGAGCCACCGTCCTTCGCGATGGTGAAGCGCGCGGGCATCATCATCATGCTGTCGCAAAACGAGGTGCCGGGCGTGATTCGTCCCAATCGCACGGTCGATCCGGAGGGCGGCGCGTGGGATGCGTACGTCTGGGTGGACGATGCGGACGCGCTGCACGCCGAGTACCAGGCGAAAGGTGTGACGATCGCGCGGATTCCGTGCGATCAGGAGTACGGTTGCCGGGATTTTGAGATCGACGACCTCAACGGTTACCGGCTCTGCTTCGGCCACACGCTTTGAGAGTGGTCGTGGCGACTGCTGTCGCCGCCGCAGCCTGCCGGCCCCATTTACCGCCGTATCCTCACCGTAGCGAGCCGATCGGCACGGTCCGTCAGATCTATGACGGCGTGCTCCCACCCGAGCTGGCGGTGAACACATTCCGCAACATCGACCGGCTGTTTCCCACGCGCCGGGTGCGCGCATCCGAGCGTCCGTTCCCACTGCCATCAACCGGTCAACCGTTTCCCCCAATCACGTTCAGGGACGGCGGGGCGCAGTACGATCTCGAACGCTACCTCGAGCTGAACCGGATCGCGGGCCTGCTCGTCCTGAGGGACGGCCGGATCGCCTTGGAGCGGTATCGGTTCGGGAACACGGAGCGCACGCATTGGATGTCGATGTCGATCGCGAAATCGATCACCTCCACGCTCGTCGGAGCCGCGATCAGACAGGGATACATCCGGAGCTTGTCCGATTCCGTCACACGCTACGTGCCTGCGCTGGCCGGGAGCGGCTACGCCGGCGCCACCGTACGCGACGTGCTGATGATGGCTTCTGGTGTCCGCTGGAACGAGACCTACAGCGATCCAACGTCGGACCGGCGGCGTCTGTTAGAGGCACAGATCTCGCAGGTGCCAGGCTCGGCACTGGCCCTGATGAAGAGCCTGCCGCGCGCGGCGGAGCCGGGGATGAGAAACAACTACAACACTGGTGAGACCCAGGTCGTGGCCGAGGTGCTGCGTGCCGCGGTCGGCAAGCCCCTGGCGAGCTATTTGGCGGACCGCATCTGGAGTCGGTTCGGCATGGAAACGGATGCCAGCTGGTGGCTCGATTCGCGTGATGGCGTCGAAATCGGTGGCAGTGGGTTCAGTGCCACCCTCCGCGACTACGGCCGCTTCGGTTTGTTCATCCTGAGCGGCGGAGTAGCCGCAGGAGATTCGATTCTGCCGGCGGGTTGGATTGCGGAGGCGACCACGCCCAAGACGCTGCGGGATGGTACGCCGCTCGCGTATGGCTATCTGTGGTGGCCGGGGCGCGACGGCACCTTCATGGCGATGGGTATTCACGGGCAGTATCTGTACGTGAACCCAGGAGCCAGGGTGGTGATCGTCGCGTGGGGCGCGCGGCCCCATCCAACACAGGGGCAAGTCGTCGATGACTGGGCATTCTGCGAGGCGGTCACCAGCGCCGTGGGGAGGACTCTCTGATTCCAGCCCGTGAAGCCCTCGCGCGCCTGCGCGAGGGCAACCGACGGTTCGTCGCAAGTGTGCCCAGCCCCGCCGGGCGGCCGAGCGCGGGACAAGCGCCGTTCGCGATCATCCTCGGCTGCTCCGACGCCCGCGTTCCCGCCGAGCTCGTATTCGGCCAGGGCTTCGGCGATCTGTTCGTCATTCGGGTCGCCGGCAACATCGTCGCGCCGTCCCAGGTCGGCAGCGTCGAGTTTGCGGCCGAGCTGTTTGGGACCCAGCTCGCGGTGGTGTTGGGGCACACGCAGTGTGGCGCGGTCGCCGCGACGCTGGAGCAGCTGCGCGAGCCACAGGCGAATCAGTCTCCCAATCTCCGGGCGATCGTCGAACGGATCCGGCCGGCAGTTGAGCCCTTACTGGCGCTTCCGATCGCCAAAGACCCGGCCGCGCTGGCGCAGCGCGCGATGCGGGCGAACGTGGAGGCGTCGGTCAATCAGTTGCGGCATGGGTCCGCCCTCCTCGAGCGGCGGATCGAAGAGGACGGCCTTCTCATCGTCGGAGCCGAGTACCACGTGGAGGAGGGGACCGTGAAATTCTTCGACGGCGTAAACTGAAATCGACTGAGTCCCGGGGGCCGATTCCAATATTGGCCGCATGAGACGAGTCGTGATCTATGGGGCGGTGGGCGTGGCTGTGGCTGCCGGCCTGGTGTTGTTTGCAGAACCAGCCCGAACCCGCTTCAACACGCCTCGTTCCACCATGGCGACGATTGCGGGGGATACTGGCGACGTCATGTCCAGCGCCTCCTACCAGCGTTTCCAGGCTCGCCGCGAGGCGGTCGCCTCGATCGGTTTTCGCCGGCCGATACCCTGTACGTGCTCAACGGACTCAGTGAGGGATACCTCATGTGGTGCTACCGGGGGCGCGCAGATACGGGATATCAGTTCTGGATCGGCGATCCGTTCATGCCGGGCGAAGCCGAGCCAGGCGACACCGCGGTAATGATTCGCTCCCCCAAACGGTTTGGTGGGTTCGCGTCCGGAATCGCGCCGGACAGGAAGGCTGGGTCGTCTACGATTATCGGAAAATGGCCAGGGACGACCGGATGGACGAGCGGTCGCGCTGCCTTCGTTAGGCTGCGCCCTTAAGTTCCACCCATGGCGGCGGCAAATCGGGAATCGGTCACACGCACGATTGGCGGGCACGAGGTCACAGTCTCGAACCCCGCCAAGGTGCTCTTTCCCAAGCCGAAGTACACCAAGCTCGATCTCGCGAACTATTACCTGGCCGTCGCCGACGGCGCGCTGCGCGGAGCGGGCGGGCGGCCCAACATGCTGGTGCGATTCCCAAACGGCGTCGGTGCAGAGTCCTTTTATCAGAAGCGGGCGCCGGAATCGCGGCCGCCGTGGATCGAGGTCGTCACGCTGCGGTTTCCCTCCGGCCGCACGGCGGACGAAGTCGTGCCGCGCGATGCGGCCTCGCTCGTGTGGCTCGCGAATCTCGCTTGCCTCGAGCTGCACCCCCATCCCGTGCGCGCCGAAGATCTTGATCATCCAGACGAGCTGCGCGTGGACCTGGATCCAGTGCCCGGAATCAAGTGGCCGCAGGTGCGGCAGGTCGCCCACGTGGTCCGTGCCGTACTGAGTGACATGGGTCTGGTGGGTTGGCCGAAGACGTCGGGCTCGCGCGGCATGCACATCTACGTGCGGATCGAGCAACGCTGGGGCTTTGACGAGGTGCGCCGGGCGGCGCTGGCGTTGGCGCGCGAGGTCGAGCGCCGTGCGCCGAACCTCGCGACCAGCAAGTGGTGGAAGGAAGAGCGGCAGGGCGTCTTCGTCGATTACAACCAGAACGCGAAGGACCGCACGATCGCCGCGGCCTACTCGGTGCGCCCGGTCCCGGATGCCCGCGTCTCCGCGCCGCTCGACTGGAACGAAGTGGACGCCGCCGATCCGGCCGATTTCACGCTGGGCTCCATGCCCAAGCGATTTGCGCAGGTGGGGGATCGCCACACGGGAATCGACGATCACGCAGGCTCACTCGAGAAGCTGCTGGACGTCTCAGCACGACAGGAGCGGGAAGGGCAGGGCGACGCCCCCTGGCCGCCTCATTACCGAAAGCAACCCGGTGAGCCACCCCGAGTGCAGCCCTCCAAGTCGCGGCTACGCGCGGAAAAGTACCCGCTGATTGAGGTGAGCCGCGGGAAGAACAAGCAGGAAGCGCTCGCCGGCCTGGCGAAGTGGAAAAAGCGCTATCCGAAAGTGGCGAAACGGCTCGAGCCTGCCGACGTGCTCGTCGATCAGATGCGGGGTCGCTCGTCGGCGTGGTACCGCATTCGGATCAACCTGCAGCACGTTCCAGACGAGCTTAGGCCCCGAACACCTTCTCGAGCTCGAAAGCCGGCGTGACCTCGAGCTGATCGTAGCGGCAGTCCTTAGGCTTCTTGTCGAGTCGCCAGCGCAAAAAGACCGGCGGGTGCCGGAACCGGTCACCTTCCATATGATCGTACTTCACTTCGCACACCCGCGAGGGCCTAAGCGGCTCCCACGAGAGGTCCTTGCCGGCGCTCCAACGGCTCTGCCCGCCCGGCATCCGGCCCCTCCGGCCCCCCCGGCCCCCCCCCGATTCGGCCTCGACCTCGGCCCACTTGCGCCACGGATGGCGCGTGAGCGCATCCTTGCGCAGCGGCGCCAGCTCTTTCACCAATTGCTTGCGCATCGCCATCGTGAACGCCGACGTCACGCCGACGTGCTGCAGCATCCCGCCGTCGTCGTAGAGGCCGAGCAGGAGAGAGCCAACCGCATCCTTGCCGGTCTTATGCCAGCGAAACCCCCCGACGACGCAATCGGCGGTCCGCACGTGCTTGATCTTGAACATCGCCCGCTTGCCTGGCTGATATGGCGCGCCGGCGGGCTTGGCGATGACGCCGTCCAGACCCGCGCCCTCGAAGCGCTGCAGCCAGTCGAGGGCCAGATCGCGCTTGAGCGTCATCGGGGTGAGGTGCAGGGGACGCCGCATCGCCTTGAATAGCTTCTCGAGCTGCGCGCGGCGTTCACGCTGCGGGGTGTCGAGGAGACTCTTGCCGTCCACCGCCAGGAGATCAAACGCGACAAACACGGCTGGACTGGCCTTGGCGAGTTTCTCCACGCGCGACGCTGCCGGATGCAGCCGCATCTGCAGGCCGCCGAAATCGAGACCCTGCTCCGTGGGCATCACGATCTCGCCGTCCACCACAACGCCGATGGGGAGTTGTTCCAGGAACAGGGCGTGTAGCTCAGGGAAATAGCGATCGAGCGGCCGCAGATCCCGACTTTGGATGTACACGTCGTCCCGCGCGGGTCCGCGATAAACGATCGCGCGAAATCCGTCCCACTTCGGCTCGAACAGATAGTCTCCGTCGCGCGGCAGCTCCTCCGCGGTCTTCGCCAGCATGGGCTCGACGGGTGGCGGCACCGCGAGCGCGGGCGGCCGAGCGGGGCGTGCCATGCTCGTAAGCTAGCGTTTCACTTCTCAACCCGGGGTCGTCATCGGCCATATTCCGGATAGCTTTACGCTGGGATGAAAGCCCTCGTTTTCCTGTTTGTGGTGCTCGGGACGCTGACAGCTTCGGCTCGGGCCCAACAGAAACCAGCTCCCTACACGCCCGCCGACGTGCATTTCCTGGCCGGGATGATCGGCCATCACGCGCAGGCGATTCAGATGGCCGGCTGGGCTCCCTCGCATGGGGCGAATCCGTCCCTGCGGGCGCTGTGCGAGCGCATTGTGGTGGCGCAGAACGATGAGATCGCGTTCGCGCAGCGTTGGCTGCGCGAGCACGGCGAGTACGTCCCGCCCGCCGACCCGCGCGGTCACGTCATGCAGGGGATGGATCAGCCCATGTTGATGCCGGGCATGCTGAGCCCCTCGCAGATGGCCCAGCTCGACTCGGCGCGCGGGCCGGAGTTCGACCGGCTGTTTCTCACGTTCATGATCCAGCACCATCAGGGCGCGATCACGATGGTGCAGCAGCTCCTGGCGGTGCCCGGCGCGGCGCAGAACGGCCCGGTGAATCGCTTCGCCACAGACGTGTTCGCCGATCAGACGACCGAAATCAATCGCATGAATCTCATGTTGGCAGACCTCAAACGGAGTGCTCCGTGAAATCGAGATTGTTGCTTGCGCTTTCCCTCATTGCCGTACCGTACGTCGGTGCCGAAGCACAAACCCGATCGACGACACCACGTCCCGATCCACGGATCGGATTGCGCGCGGGCTGGATGAATGCCGCCGCAGCAAACTGGAACATGCGGCTCGTTTCCAGCACGCCCCCGTCACCCGACTTCATCAATCGCAGCGAGCCCGGCGACTTCCGGCTGATCAATTCCGACCTGTCGTTCCGAGGCAATTACGTCATTCAGGGCAATTTCTCGGGCGTGCAGGTGTGGGACATGTCGAACCCGAAGCAGCTGAAGCTGGTCAAGGCGTTCGTCTGTCCCGGGTCGCAGAGCGACGTCTCGGTGTTCAGGAACCTGCTGTTCGTGTCGGGTGAGGCGTTGAACGGGCGGACCGATTGCGGGACCCAGGGCGTCCAGGACACCGTCGATCATCACCGGCTGCGCGGTATTCGCATTTTCGACGGCACCGACCTCGCCAATCCGAAGCTGCTCACCAACGTCCAGACCTGCCGCGGGTCGCATACCCATACCGTCGTGACGGCGCCGTCGGACACGGACAACGTTTACATCTACGTCTCCGGCTCGGCGCCCGTGCGCTCCCCCAACGAGCTGCCCGGCTGCTCAGTGGGGCAGCCGGATTCGAACCCGAACACGGCGCTGTTTCGCATCGAAGTGATTCAGGTGCCGCTCGCCCACCCCGAGTCGGCGCGCGTCGTCAGCTCGCCGCGCATCTTCCAGGACCTGGTCCGAGCCAAGAGCCACCCCGAAGCGCCCGAGGACATCGCGGAGGCGAAGCGGCAGGCCGACTCGGCGCGGGCCGCCGGCGGATTCACCGCGACGATCGAGGGTACCGACATCGTACTGGGCCCGAACTTCGTGCGTAACCGGCTCGACAGCATCGTCAAAGCACGGGGCGGTACGGGAACGCCCACGGCGGAAGACACCGCCACGCTGCGCGCCAATGCGCAGGCGATTGTGGACCTGATCGTCCAGGGACCACCGGGCGGGGGACCGCGTCCCGGGCCCACCCAGTGCCACGATATCACGGTGTATCCGGCGATCGGGTTGGCGGGCGGCGCGTGCGGCGGCTACGGGCTCCTGCTCGACATTCGCGATGTGACGAATCCCACGCGCATCGGCGCGGTCGCGGATTCCAACTTCTCCTTCTGGCATTCGGCGACATTCAACAACGCCGGCACGAAGATTCTCTTCACCGACGAGTGGGGCGGGGGGCTGCAGCCGCGCTGCCGTCCCACCGACAAGCCCGAGTGGGGCGCGAACGCCATCTTCACGCTCTCGGGCAACACGATGGAGTTCAAGAGCTACTACAAGCTGCCGGCGCCGCAGACGTCCAACGAGAACTGCGTCGCGCACAACGGCACGCTGATTCCCGTTCCGGGCCGCGACATCATGGCCCAGGGGTGGTATCAAGGTGGCGTGTCGGTCTTCGATTGGACCGATCCGGCGCATCCGACGGAGATCGCCTTCTTCGACCGTGGCCCCATGGATTCGACGAAGCTGGTGGGCGCCGGGTCGTGGTCGGCCTATTGGTACAACGGCTACATCATCAGCTCGGAGATCGCGCGCGGCCTCGACATCTTCGAGCTGACCGCCAGCACGCTGCTCTCCCAGAATGAGATCGATGCGGCGAAGCTGGTGCATTTCGACTACCTGAACGCCCAGGATCAGCAGAAGCTGGTGTGGCCGGCCAGTTTTGTGGTCGCCCGCGCATATCTCGATCAGCTGGCGCGCTCAAAAGGGCTGCCCACCCCCCGGATCAGTGCCACTCGGGACGCCCTGACGGCCGCCGAGCGGGCGTCCGGCCAGGCGCGCACCGACGCGCTGAGCCGGATCACGACGCAGCTGAACGCCGACCTCCCCAAATCGACCGATCAGGCGAAGGTGCAGATGTTGCTCGCCGTAATCGCCGAACTCGGCAGGTAAGGCGGTTGACGAGGATGAACGGCGGGGTTCACGTTCCCGCGTGAGCCCCGCTCGCTCGTCCAAGCAGCGCTACCAGGAGTTCGTTCGGGACTACAAGCTCCGCCGCCTCGACGCCACGTCGGAGGACGGCGGCCCGCCGCCCGCTCCGGGGCAGCCCGGTTCCCGCAAAGCGTACCTCCGGGAGTATCTGCGCTGGCTGAAGCCGCACCGCGCCGAGCTCGCGACCGTGTTCGTCGTCGCGCTCGCCGTCGCCGGTCTGCAGATGATCGAGCCGCTGTTCATGCGCCACATCGTGGATCGGGTGATCCTGAACAAGGACCTGGATACTCACGCCCGGCTCATCCGCCTCAATCTGACGGGGCTCGTTTTTCTCGGGGTCATCATCCTTTCACACGTGGGCGGCGGGTTCAAAGACTATCGCCAGCGCCTGCTGAACGTGCGGGTCATGCTCACGCTGCGTCGCTCCCTGTACGAGCGCCTGCTGCACCTGCCGTTGCCCAAGTTGTGGGAGATGAAGACCGGCGGCATTCTGTCCCGCTTGACCGGGGACGTCGAAACAACGACCGGTCTGCTGCAGATGGCCGTGATCTCGCCGGCGATCTCGGCGATCCGGCTCGTCATCGCGATCGGCATTCTCCTCGCGCTGAACTGGCAGCTGGCCGTGACGGCCCTCGCCATCATCCCCGGCGTGATGGCGCTCAGCCTCATCTTCACGCGCCGCATCCGTCCGATCTACCGGTCGGTCCGCAAGGACGTGGAAATCGTCGATGGCCGGGTGGGCGAAACCTTCTCGGGCATTCGCGTGGTGCGGGCGTTCCGCCAGGAGATCCAGGAGTTGCTCAGCTTCATGCTGGGCCGTCACACGGTGCTGCGCAAAGAGTTGTTCGCGCACCGGCGCGAGCTGCTGTTGTGGACGTCGTGGGGGCTGCTGGAAGCCGCGATCAGCGTCGTGATCGTGTGGTTCGGCGGCTATTTGAACATCGTGGGCCGCGCCTCCGTCGGGGACATCATGGCGTTCCAGTGGTACATGTTCCTGCTCCTCAATCCCGTCTGGAGCATCGTGAACTCGTTTTCGGAGATGCAGCGCTCGCTCGCGGCGATGGAGCGCGTGTTCGAGGTCCTGGGGATGCAGCAGGACAAGCCCGACAAGCCCGACGCCCGGGAGGCGCCGAGCACCGTGCGCGAGATCCGGTTCGACGACGTCGCGTTCGAGTACCGGCCCGGCCTGCCCGTGGTGCGCGACTTCGAGGTCACCGTCCCCGGTGGCTCCGTCGTGGCGCTGGTCGGGCGCAGCGGAGCGGGGAAGACCACGGTGACGGATCTGGTCGCGCGCTTCCACGATCCGAGCCAGGGCCGGCTGCTGCTGAACGGCACGGATATTCGGGACTTCCGGCTGCGGAGCTACCGCGATTTGCTCGCGATCGTGCAACAGGACGTATTCCTGTTCGATGGATCGGTGCGCGAGAACATCGCCTACGGCCGGCACGACGCGACCGACGCCGAGGTCGAGGACGCTGCGCGCCGCGCCAATGCGCAGGAGTTTATCGTGCGGTTGCCGCAGGGCTACGAGACGACCATCGGGGAGCGCGGGGTGAAGCTCTCGGGGGGACAGCAGCAGCGCCTCGCTATCGCGCGCGCGATTCTCGCTTCCCCGCAGATCCTCATTCTCGATGAGGCCACGTCGAATCTCGACACCGAGAGCGAGCAGCTCATCCAGGCCGCGATGGCGGACCTGCTGGCCGACAGGACCACGTTCGTGATCGCGCACCGGCTGTCGACGATTCATCGTGCGGACCTGATCCTCTTGATGGAGGAAGGGCGGATCATCGAGCGTGGGACGCACGAAGACTTGATGCGTGCTCGGGGTACGTACTACGAAATGGTGAAACGGCAGATGGAATCGCACGCGCGCGACGGGGAGCAAGTCCTCCGGTGAGCGATCCACGGGTCGCGTTCCTCGCGGCGGCAACGTGGCATGGCGATTTGGACGAGGCCAACGCGCTGCTCCGCGGCCACCCCGAGCTCGAGTCTGCCGATATCCACACCGCTGCGGTCCTCGGGGACGATGCCGCGGTGCGACGCCTGCTCGCCGAGGATCCGGGCAACGCGACGACCACGAGCCCGCCGTACGGCGCGAACGCGCTGATTCACCTCACCATGTCGAAGTACCTGCGGCTCGAGCCGGCGCGCACGCCGGCCTTTCTCAACGCTGCCACCGCGCTGCTCGACGCCGGGGCGGACCCGAATAGCGGATTTGTGACAACGGGCCAGCACCCCGAGCGCGAAACGGCGCTGTATGGAGCAGCCGGGGTGGCGCACAATGAAGCGCTGACACGTCTCCTGCTCGAGCGCGGAGCCGATCCAAACGACGCAGAGGCGGTCTACCACTCGCCCGAAACCCACGACAACGGTGCGATGAAGCTCCTCGTGGAAACCGGCGAGCTGACGCGCGAGAACCTCTCGCTGATGCTGATTCGCAAACACGACTGGCATGACTACGACGGGGCGAAGTATTTGCTCGAGCGCGGCGTGGATCCGAATTACCATCGCGAACACGGCTGGATCCCGATCCATCACGCGGTGGCGCGGAACAACTCGATCGAGATGATCGAGCTGCTGCTGGATCACGGCGCGTACCCGACGATCAGCAAGGACGGCGTGACGGCGATCGAGCGGGCGGCGCGCCGTGGACGCGGCGATCTGCTGGAGCTGTTCGAGCGGCGGGGGTTCCCGATCGAGCTGCACGGCGTCGACCGGCTCATCGCTGCCTGCGCGCTCGACGACGGCGCGACCATCGAGGCGATTCGGGAGCACGAGCCCGAGTTGGTCCGTGAGCTGCTTGCGCAGGGAGCCACGCTCCTGGCCGTCTTCGCGAGCACCTGGAACACCGAGGGCGTGCGGCGCCTGCTCGATCTAGGCGTGCCGGTGAACGCGTTGTACGAGGGCGATGGCTACTTCGACATCGCCAAGAACAGCACCGCGCTGCACGTCGCGGCCTGGCAGAGCCGGCCTGACCTGGTGCAGCTGCTCGTGGAGCGGGGAGCGGACGTGCAGGCCAGGGACGACAAGGGCCGGACGCCGCTCGTGCTCGCCCACAAGGCGCGTGTCGATTCCTACTGGATGGAACGGGCTACCGCGGAGCCTGAACGGATCCTGCGGCAGGCAGGGGCGACCGACTAGCGGATCGTGAAGCCGATCGACGCCTGATAAATCGTGGCGATGACGTCGTCCACCCGGCGACCGGGCAGTGCGACGTCACCCAGGGCGGTCACAAACGCCGCCGCGTTCGCGGTAAGCGCAAACTTGCGGGAAATCGGGAAGTCCCACCCCAACCCGAACGTCAGGCCGATGCCGCCACCATGACTCGTATCGGCGACCATGACCCCCGCGCTGTCCGTCGGGACGGAGAACTGGCCAAAGGCCGCACCGACCCCGCCTTTGAAAAACAGACCGCGCCGTCCCGGATACCACAGAATTACGATCGCTGCTGTTCCTGTCTCCGCGACCGCACTGGAGTCGCCCGGCCCAAAGCCGAAGCTTTTGTTGAGGAGCGTGAAGGCCTCGAAGCCGATCAGCACCTTGTCAGAGATGACGCCGCCGATCCGAAACAGACTCGTCGTGCCATTCGCGCCGACGACATCGTCACAGCCCGAGCACGCGACGCGCACGTAGCCGGGCCCCGCGCCGAACTCGCCCCACAACCCGCTGCGGTGGAGACGGGGGGGGCGGGTGGGGGCCTTCTGCGAAACCGCTGTGCCACCGCACAGGAGCGCGAGGGTCACCAGGCAGCCTGTGCGAATCACCGCCGCGGTGCCTCCCCGAAACCGGCCTTGGTCCAGACCAGCAACAGGCGCGCTTCGGGATAATCGCGCGCGTCCCTGGTGCGCCCATCGGTGTAATGGCTCACTCGGCCAAAGATCGTGCTGCTTGCGGACAGACCGAGCCGACCAGTGATCGGGATCGCGGCCTCGATGCCGCCGAAGTTCACGGTGTGATCGGCGCTCGCGCCACTGACGGCATGGATGTATTCGATCTGGCTGAAGATGCGCAGAAACCGCACGCCATGGCGGTCCAGCCCCGCCTCCCAGCGAGCTCCCACTCCGGGACCGAAGTCGTAGTTACGCTCACCCAAGCCGGTGCCTGGAGCATCGATCGCACCGAGGATGATGCCGTCACCAAAGATGGCCGTGCGGATCGCGAAGCCCTTGGATCCGATTGGCCAACGTGAGTTGATCCCGATCTCCACGCTTTGACCGCCGACGCTTTGCGCGGGGTTCTTGATGAAGTCGTAGCGCTGGTTGACTGCGAGCATGTGCCGGTTGCGGCCCGTGGGGCTGTTCAGGTTCGCGCCATACAGACGTCCTGACGCCCGCAGGGCATTGATTCCCTGAGAGGTGACGAGCAGGCGCACGTTGAAGACGTCGAATGGAGCGGCGTACTCCTGGCCGACTTGGTCGCCATAGAGCAGGTCGAGCAGGAATGTCCCCATGCTCCAGAAGCCGCTGTCGGCATTCAGTCGCTTGGCAAAGCGTATCCCGCCGCCGAGGCGCAGCACATACGCGCCGGGATCATGCTCGGGAGGGTTTGGTCCCAGTCCCTTCCATTGGCCGCGCACCAGGCGGT
>JBLNGI010000071.1:0-4736 GCA_050264615.1 Gemmatimonadota bacterium | reverse complement strand
GGTCAGGTGCTGAAATGCCTGGTCCAGCAGCTTGAAGGCAGGACTGTCGGCCGTGATCTGCGCGGGATCGGCGCCGTGCAAGAACCGGACGGTTGCGGTCACATGCTTGGGAGCGAGCTTCTTCACCGCGGCCGTGAGCTGCCGCTCGACGGTCTTGAGCTTCTGATCGGGCACAAGCCGCATGCTGACCTTCGCCGTCGCCTGCGCCGGAATCACGGTCTTGGCACCTTCTCCCGTGAAGCCACCGAGGATCCCGTGAATCTCGAACGTGGGTAACGCCCACAGCCGCTCGAGCACCGAGTGTTTCTTGATCCCGACGAGACCCTTCCCCTGAACGCGGCGCTTCAGGAAGTCCTTCTCGTTGAACGGCAGTTTCTTCCACGCCGCGCGTTCAGCCTTGGAGGGACGTTTGACCGGCTTGTAAAAGCCCGGAATGTTGACCCAGCCGTCCTCGTGCTTGAGGCGCGTCAGCAGCCGGGCGAGCTCTTCGTGCGCGTTGGGCGCCGCCCCACCGTACTCACCCGAATGCAGATCGGTCTGGGACGTCCGCACCGTGATCTCGGCGTAGCACAAGCCGCGCAGCGTGGTATACACGGCGGGCCAGCCCGGCGCGACGTACGACATATCTGCCACGAGTATCGCGTCGGCGCGGACGCGCTGCGGCTCGCGCTCGATCAACGCGAACAGCTCCTGCGACCCGTGCTCTTCCTGCCCCTCGATGAGAAACCGGAAATTGACGCTGGGGGTGCCTGCCGCCTCGATCGCCTTGAGCAAACAGAACACCTGACCCTTGTCGTCCGCGGCGCCGCGCGCGTACAGTCGGCCGTCGCGCACCGTGGGTTCGAACGGCGGCGTCGTCCACTCGGCCAGCGGATCCGGCGGCTGGACGTCGTAGTGCCCATAGATCAGCAGTGTGGGCGCGCCGGGGACCACCGGCCCCCTCCCCCACACCACGGGATGCGCTGAACTGCCGAGCAGCTCGACACCTTCACACCCGAGACGACGCAGCTCGGCCGCGACCCAGTTCGCGGCCGCGCGGCAATCATCGTTGTGTACTGACAGGGTCGAGACGGAAGGAATTCTCAGGAACTCGTTCAGCTCGCCGAGCAGTTTGTCGCGATTCATGGCGGCAGAAATGTAGATACGACCGTCGCTGCTAGCCAGCGACTGGCGCCGGGGTAGATTCTAGCGTCATGCGGACGACCGCATCGTACGATCTGTTTCCCGATGCGCGCACCGAGCGGGCGCTGGCTCGTGCGCGCTGGCTCGCGCGCGAGGGACGGATGCAGGACGCGCAGTCGGCGTACGACGAGCTGCTCGCTACCAACGGCGACCTGAAAGCGTGCTGGGCCGAGTACTTCGAGCTGCTGCGCACGTCCGGGAGACCGGACGACGCGCTACAGCTTGCCGATCGCGCGCGCGCGACGTTCGGGGAGACGAGTTTCTCGTACACGCTGCGGGGTGCTGCGCTCACCGAGTTGGGCCGCTACCCCGAGGCGCTGGCCGAGCTGGAGCGCGCCGTCGAGGCGGATCCCGATCTGGGACTCGTATGGCACGAGCTGGGCTACGCCGCATACAAGCTGGGCGACCGCAATCGGGCGCTCCTCGCCCTCGATCGCGCCTTCGCGCTCGAACCGCACACTGACACCCTCAAGCTGCGCGGGCAGGTGCTGCGCGAGGCGGGACGCTATCAGGCGGCGGAGGTCGCTTTCGAGGGCGCCGCGCAGGCGGCAGAGCACGCCGAACAACGCGCCGACGCCGAGCGGGAGATCGCGACAACGCGCCGTTATGGCACGTTCGGCCCCCGCCGGCCGGAGGACCTGACACCCGCCGAGCGCTGGTTTGCCGATACCGGATCCGTGGTTCTGGCGTCGACGCCCGGACCCGTGGCACCGAGCGACGCGACGCTCGTGGCCACCTTCGCCGAGGTGGCGGCGAACAGCGGCTGGCACTTCGGGCAGGTCATCCTGCTGGGCCCCGAGTTCCCGGCGTGCACCGATCTGGCCGAGCGCGTGCAAGCGCCACTCGTGACCGCGGCGGCGCTCGACCCTGCGGTCTGCCCGCTGATCGTGGGCCTGCGGCCTCTCTCGGCCGATCGCACCTGGAACGGCATTGTTTCCAGGCTTACCAGCCAGTCGGTCGGACTGGTGTTCGCACTCGAGCATCCCTCCGATGTGCTGGACGTGACGACGGACGTGATCGGGGTGCTGACGGATGCGGGACAACGCCGCGAGCGCGCGCCCAACCCCGTGCAGGCGCTGGCCGACGCGCAAACCCCCGGTGCGCGACTGGCAGGCCGGCGGCTGAAGCGGCTGTAGCCTGTCCCTCTAACTCGGACCCTATGACTGCCACCCCGCAGCAACCGCCGCGTCCCAGTCGCGCGCCGATGTCCGGGCGCGCGATCGTGCAAAGTCAGTTCGATCGCGCTGCCGATCTCATCAATCTCGAAGCGTACATGCGGAAGATCCTCATGGCTCCCTTCCGCGAGGTGCAGGTCGAGGTTCCGGTGCGGATGGACGACGGACGGATCGAGGTGTTCACGGGCTACCGGATCCAGCACAACGGGGCGCGTGGTCCGTGCAAGGGCGGGATCCGCTATCACCCCGAGGCGGACCACGACGAGGTGCTGGGCCTCGCGACGATCATGACGTGGAAGACGGCGTTGATGGACATCCCGTTCGGCGGCGCCAAAGGGGGCGTGACCGTCGATCCCAAAAAGCTGTCCAAGCTTGAGCTGGAGCGCCTGACGCGGCGCTTCACGCAGCGCATCGCGATCGTGCTGGGTCCTTATCGGGACATCCCCGCGCCCGACGTCAACACCAACGCGCAGGTGATGGCGTGGATCCTGGACGAGTACTCGAGTCGCCAAGGCTACAGCCCCGCGGTCGTGACCGGGAAACCGGTGGCGCTGGGCGGATCGCTCGGTCGTGAAGAAGCCACCGGACGCGGCGTCATGTACGTGATGCAGGAGTACGCGCGTGACTACGGAATCCCGCTGAAGGGCGGCCGGGTCGTGATTCAGGGGTTCGGGAACGTGGGGAGCCACCTCGCGCGGCTGCTCGATACCGAGTCCGGCACCAAGATCTTGGCGGTCAGCGACGTGAACGGGGGTGTCTACAACGACAAGGGGCTCGACATTCCAGCACTCCTGGCCCACGTCGCGCAAGGCAAGCCGACCTCCGAGTGGCAAGGCGGCAAGCGGATCACGAACGAAGAATTGTGGACGATCCCGTGCGACTGGCTCGTGCCGGCGGCCCTGGGCGGTGTGATCACCAAGGAAGCCAATGCCACTACGGTCGACTGCAAGGTCGTGGTCGAAGCCGCCAACGAGCCCACGACGCCGACCGCCGACCGGATTCTCGAGGACCGTGGCATCGCCGTCATCCCCGATTTCCTGGCCAATGCGGGTGGTGTGACGGTCAGCTACTACGAGTGGGCACAGAACCTTCAGCAATACCGCTGGACGCACGAACAGGTGAATCGCGAGCTGAAGGCAACGATTACGAAGGCATACACGTCAGTGCGTGATTTGTCGAAGGAAAAAAAGGTGACGTTCAGAACCGCAGCGTACGGTATCGCGCTCCAGCGCGTCGCCGATGCCGAACGGCTGAGAGGAAACTAGTCCTCGTTCATCCCCGGACGTGAATAGAGCGCTCGGTACGGATCGCGGTCCGGCTGAGTGTAGACCCGGATCTGGATCGCGCGGATGGTCTCGGCGATGTCAGCGCCATTCTGCAAATAGATCTCGTCGAAGAGATTCAGATCCATTCGATACAGCCGCTGCGCAATGACCACCGCGTTGTTCAGCGGCGCCTGCGCGAACCAGCGCCAATCGTAGGTCTCGAGCGACTGCCCGACCGGACCGCGAAACTGCTCGCGGGCCCAGCCGAAGAGCGTCGTCCGCACCTGCTCCAGTTTCTCCGTCGCGAGCGGGTCGGCATACGCAGAATCGAGCCGCCGGGCCAGCTCGGCGTAGAACACGTCGAGGGTCCGCTCGTCCCGCCAACGTGCGGCAGCGCGCTTGGCGTCCACGGTATCGCGCCGCGCGCGGAAGAAGGCCTCGGCGCCACGATAGCCGACGAAGCTCGCAAAGCTCTCGTTGAACGGCGTCTGACTCTTCACGTACAGCGTGTTGTGCGCGAGCTCGTGCAAGACGGTCGCCACGAGCTCCATCGTATCACGGCTCATCGCGGTCGAAAACAACGGATCGCTCAGGTAGCCGAGCGTCGAGAATGCGCCCGAGGGACGCAAATAGACGTCCAATCCCTGCTGGCCCAGCCGATCCGCTTCACGACGCGCGCGATTCGCGTTGAAAAACCCCTTGTACGGCACGACGCCGACGATCGGATAGCGCCAAGTGACTTCGCGCAGGCGATCACGCCGGCTGCCCGAGAGGACGAGCAGCAGCGTATCACGCCCGACGTCCACGTAGGTCGTGTACGTGCTTCCGACGGCCAGGCCGAGAGACTCGGCGGCATACGCGCGGGCCGCGACCACGAGCGCGAGGCGCTGCCGCAGCGGCGCCGGCGCCGCGCTGTCGGCGAGGAGCTTGGTGAGATCACGGCGGCGCAGGAGCAGCCGGGCTTCCTCAATCCCGGCGCGCGCGATGTAGCGCGCATCCGCGCTGAAGATCAGCATCAGGGCGATCCCGCCGAGCACCGCCCCGGTCGCAATGACGAGCAGGCGCCTGAGGAGCCGGCCCCAGCGGGGACGGGCGCGCTCGACTACGGCGTCCA
>JBLNGI010000070.1:0-6750 GCA_050264615.1 Gemmatimonadota bacterium | reverse complement strand
ATCATCCTCATACGCGCTCAGCGGCGTTCCCGCCGCGGCCATGTGCGCATCGGCGAAGAAATACTCGAAGCCCGCCTCGGCGACGAACTCGTCGGTTCCGGGACGCTTGTCCGACCAGGGGGCGTCGGCGAGCGGCCTCCAGGTGCCCCGTCCCCGGTAGGCGCATTCCGGCAGCCAGCAGCCGGCCGGCGCGCGGCCAAACAGGCGCTCGTGCTCGGCGCGGCCCAGGAGGAACTGCAGGCGGATGCTCTCATCGCGCCCCAGCAACGGCGAGAAGCCGTGGGTCGCCGCGCCACCCATGATCTCGATGTGACCCGCTTCCTCGAGCGCGCGGAACGGCGCGACGAGGTCGCCGTCCACCGATCGGAACAACGCGCGCAGCCGCTCCAACCGGTCCCGCCAGTACCGGGTCAACGGGATCAGGTGCTCGTCGTTGGTCCCGACGATCGCGTCCGCCGCTTCCTCGCAGGCGCTGATGCGCTGGTCGAAATACGTCTCGAGCTCGTGGGCGAACGTCGGCGAGACGAGCTGGTTGGCGAGCACGGGCGTGAAGCCGATCGTCACCGGCGCGGGCGTGCCTTCGGCCGCGAGCGCGCCCAGCGTCTCGAGCAGCGGCAGGTACGTATCGATCGCTGCCTCGCACAGCCAATCGCTGCCGTGCGGCCAGCGGCCGTGATTGAGCACGTACGGCAGGTGACTGTGCAGCGCGAGGACGAAATCCATCAGTCCGTCCCGCGCCCGGTCCGCTCGGCGACCTCGAGGGCCTTCAAGTACACAGCGAGGTACTTCAGGGCGGAGTGCTGCCAGCTGAAGTTCTTCCCCATCGCGCGGCGCATCCGCATCTGCCATCCCGGTTCGTCATGGTACTGGCGCACCGCCCGCTGCAGCGTGGCGGTGAGCGCCGGCACGGAGAACTCATCGAACACGAATCCCGTACTCCCGTCGTCCACGGTGTCGTTGAGCCCGCCCGTGCGGCGCACGACGGGGAGCGTGCCGAAGCGCTGGGCACGCATCTGCGTAAGGCCGCAGGGCTCATATTGGCACGGCATCAGTAACCCATCCGCCCCGGCGACGACGACGTGCTCGAGCGGATCGGTGAACCCCGTCTCGACCGCGATGCGATCGGGGAACCGCGCCGCGAGCTGGCGCAGCGGCTCCACGTAGCGGCGCTCCCCCTGTCCCAGGAACACATATTGCGCATCGTTCGCCAGCAGCGCCCGCCCATCGATCAGCAAGTCGAGTCCCTTTTGGGCGACGAGCCGCGCCGCCATCCCGAACAGCGGTGTGCGCGGCGACGGCGCGAGCCCGAAGCGTGCCTGGAGCGCCGCCTTGCACGCGCGCTTGCCCTCGAGCTGCCGCGCGCTGAAGCGCTGAGCGATGTGCGGATCCCGCGTGGGATCCCAGATGTCGTAGTCGATGCCGTTTGTGATCCCGAACAAGCGGTCGCGCAGCGCGCGGAACGTGTCGCCGAGCCCGAATCCGCCTTCGGGCGACTGCAGCTCGCGCGCGTGCGTCGCGCTCACGGTGACGACCGCGTCGGCCGAGATGATCCCGCCCTTGAGCCAATTCACCTTGTTGTACCACTCCAGAAACTCCCAATTGAACAGCTCCCACGGTAACCCGATCTCGGGCATCGTCGCCGGCGGGAAATGTCCCTGGTAACCGGCGTTGTGCACCGACAATACCGCGGGGACTCGCCTGTAGTAGGGTTTTCGCGTCAGCAGCGAGCGCAGATAGACGAGCACCATCGCCGCGTGCCAATCATGCGCGTGCAGGATCGCATTGGCGGGCGCGACGCGCGGCAGCGCCGTCAGCGCCGCGAGGGAGAAGAAGGCGAAGCGCCGGTGATTGTCGGGGTAGTCCCGTCCTTCACCATAGAGGGCCGGCCGATCGAAGAACCCGGGATGCTCCACGAACACGACGTCGGTACCGCGGGGGGTGCCCTTCGCCCGCCACAGCCGCCCGGTCTCGCGCGTCGGCCCGAGCTGCACGGTGAACGGTGCCCCGATCGGCTCCATCGCGCTCACCACGCTGCGGACTTGTTGGTACAGCGGCATGACGACCGTCGTCGGCAGTCCTGCTGCGGCCTGATACGTGGCCAGGCTCGCGACGGCCTCGCCCAGACCGCCCGAGCGCGCGTAGGGCCAGCACTCGGAGACGACGTGCACGATCGGAATCGGCTTGCCGTCGTTCGTCCGGAGCACCGACTTGCGGATCCGAGCGCGCGCGCGCGATTTGCGTTCGCGACGCGGGGGCGCGGGCGTTGTAGCGCCGTTCGGGAGTTCAGATGATCCGGCCATGCCGGTCGAAATTGAGCGCGGAAGAAGCGGAATGTCCAACGTTCAGCGTCGGCGGAACATTGGACATTCGCGAGACGACCCGGTTTACTGGGCGGGGTGCGGAAGTGCGAGCGAATCCGTGACGGGGTCCCAGCCTCCGCCGAGAGCCCGATACAGCTGTACCACGGCAACCCGTTGCTGGCGCTGCAGGCTCGATTCCCCCAGCTCGGCATCGGAGAGCACGCGCTGCGCGTCCAGCAGCGTCGTGTAGTTGTCCACGCCCCCCTGGTAGCGATCCGCCGCGATCGCGACCGCGCGTCGCGCGGCGGCCACCTGCCGCACGGCCGCACCGACCTGAATCTGCAGCTGCTCGACCGCGACCAACCCATTCTCGACCTCGCGGAACGCATTGAGCACGACCAGGTCATAGCGCGCCACCGCGGCCTCCGTGCGCGCGCGCTCGAGCGCGACCTGCTTGCCGCTCCGGCCGGCATTGAGGATCGGGAGCAGGATATTCGTCGCGAGGTGCCAGAAGCCGGTCCCCGCCTGGAACAGGTTTTCGATGGCATCGGTCCGCGTGCCCCCCGCGCCGGTGAGCGAGATCGTCGGAAACCGCGCGGCGATGGCGGCGCCGATCATGGCGTTGGCGGCGCGCAGCTGCTGTTCCGATTCGCGGATATCGGGCCGGCGCTGCAGCAGCGCGGAAGGCAAACCGGGGGGAATCCGGGTCCGGAAGCTTTGATTGATGAGCGCGGCACCGCGCGGCAGCGTACCCGGCATGCGCCCCAGCAGGACGTTGAGCTCCTGCTCCGTTGTGCTCGCCTGCAAACGGATGTTGGCGACCTTCCCCTCGGCGCGCGCCAGCTCCGCTTCGCCCTGACGCATATCGAGCTCCGACGTCAGCCCGCCTTCGAAACGCGCCCGCGCCAGCTCCAACGACCGGCGCCGCGTTTCGACGGTGGACAACGCGATAACCGTTTGCTGATCCAGATCGCGCAGTTCGAGGTAGACTCGGGCCACCTCGGCGACCACCGTCATGATGGCCGCCCGGCGACCGTACTCGGTCGCGAGCAAACTCGCTTTCGCGGACTCGTTGAGCCGCCGCAGGCGACCGAACAGATCGATCTCCCAACTGATGCTCGCGCCCAGCTCGAAGAATCCGTAGGTGCCGGTGCGCAGGCCCAGTAACGAATCATTGACGCTGACGGCCGCCGCCGTGCCGCTGACGTTGATCTGCGGGAGCAACTCGAGTCGCCTGATCCCGTACTGTGCCCTGGACTCGTTCACCCGCGCGAGGGCGATGCGCACATCGCGGTTCTCGCGCAACGCGATGCGAACGAGCTCCTGGAGCGTGGTGTCACCGAAAACTTGCCACCACGGCAGGTTGGCGTAGGACGAGTCCTGCGTGGAGACGGTCGTGTCGCGCCAATGCTCGGGGACCGCAGTCGGCGGCGGCGCGAAGTTCGGACCCACTGGGCACGCCGCCACGACCAGGGGAAGCAACGCAAACCCGAGCCGGCGCCACCGGGGCCCTCGCATCAGTGCGCGCTCGGCGCCTTGGCCAGCGCGGGGGCCGCCGCCGGCGCCTTCTCGGTGGCTTCCTTCTGCTTTTTCCCGAAGCTCCAGCGCTGCGTCCAGGCGAAGAGTCCCGGAATGATGAACAGGCCGACCACGGTGGCGATCAGCATGCCGAACACGACTGCCGTTCCCATCACGTTCTGGGACGCCGCCCCCGAGCCGCTGGCGCGCATCAGCGGTACGCACCCCAGAATAAACGCGAACGCCGTCATGAGAATGGGGCGAAACCGCAGCTTGGCGCCCTCGAGCGCGGCGTCTTCGACGCTCGCACCCTGGTCTTGCTTCATCTTCGCAAACTCGACGATCAGAATCGCGTTCTTCGCGGCCAATCCGATGAGCATGATGAGACCGACCTGGACGTAGACGTTGTTATCGAACCCGAACGCCCAGGCCCCCAGGAACGCGCCGAGCGCGACGAGCGGTGTATCGAGCAGCACCGCCCAGGGGAGCCGCCAGCTCTCGTACTGCGCCGCGAGCAGCAGGAACACGAACACAATCGCGAGAATGAACGTCGGGGCGGCTGGTGGAGCGACCTTTTCCTGATAGGACATACCGGAGTAGGCAAAACCCATTTCCGATGGCAGCACCTGGCGCGCGACCGACTCGAGCGCCGCCATCGCCTGCTTGGAGCTGTAGCCGGCCGCCGGCACGCCGCTGATCTCGACCGACCGGAACAGGTTGAAGCGCGTGGTGATCTCCGTTCCCGAGGAGGGCGTCACGCGCACCATGGTGGAGAGCGGCACCATGTCCGACGTGGTTCTGCTGCGGACATATAGTTGCCCGATGTTCTCGGGCCGCGTGCGGAACGCCGGCTCTGCCTGGACGTAGACGCGGTACAGCCGGCCGAAGCGGTTGAAGTCATTGACGTAGGCGCCGCCCATGAAGGCCGAGAGCCCCGCGAACACGTCATTGATCGGCACGCCCAGCTCGCGTGCCTTTTCGCGGTCGAGCGACACGGCGATTTGCGGCGTGGTGGGGTTGAACGACGTGAACAGATTCGCCAACTCCGGCCGTTGGCGCGCTTCCGTCAGGAAGGCCTGGGTCTGGCGCCCCAAGTCTTCCACCGTCAGCGTCCCGCTCCGGTCCTGCAGCAGGAAGTTGAAACCGCCCGCTGCGCCGAAGCCGGAGATCGTCGGCGGCATGAACGGGAACGCAACGGCGCCGGGAAGCTGAGCGAGTGCGGCCGCCACGGTGCGCTGAATACCGGCCACGTGGAGCGCCTTCCCTTTTCGCTCGTCCCAGGGCTTGAGGCGGCAGAAGAACGAGCCGAATTCGGGACTGAAGCTGTTGGTGAGCATCCCCAGGCCGCCGATGGCGTTGCACGCGTCCACACCCTCGGTTTGCGCCACGATGCCTTCGATCTGGCGCAGCACCCCGTCGGTGCGCTGCAACGAAGAGCCCAGCGGCAGCTGGACGTTGATCATGAAAATGCCCTGGTCCTCGTCCGGGACGAACCCGCCCGGCAAGACCTTCGCGAGACCGCCCGTCAGGACGGTCGCCACGACGATCACCCCGAGCGCCAGGATCGTCCGGCGCACGAAAATGCGCGAGAAGTTGACGTAGCCGCCGGTGACGCGCTCGAAGGTCCGATTGAACCAGCCGAAGAACTTGGCGAACAACTTGGCGATCGGATTCGTGACTTCGCCTTTGACGTGAGCCTTCAAGATCATGGCCGACAACGCGGGCGAGAGCGAGAGCGCGCTGAACGCCGACAGCAGCACCGAGATCGCGATCGTGAGCGCGAATTGCTGGTACAGTCGGCCCGTGAGCCCGCCCAACAGCGCGACGGGGACGAAGACGGCCGAAAGGATCAGCGCGATGGCCACGACCGGACCGGCCACCTCTTTCATCGCCTGGACTGTCGCGTCGTGGGGATTCTTGCCGTGCTCGATGTGATGCATCACCGCTTCTACCACGACGATCGCGTCGTCCACCACGATGCCGATGGCCAGCACCAGGCCGAACATCGTGAGGGTGTTGAGTGAGAAGCCGAGCAGCGGGAAAAAGATGAAGGTGCCGATCAGCGATACGGGGACCGTGAGGAGCGGGATGATCGTCGCACGCACGCTCTGCAGGAAGATGAAGACGACGAGCGTGACGAGGATGAACGCCTCGACCAGTGTGTGGATGATCGATTCGATCGATGCCTCGACGGCCGGCGTGGTGTCGTAGGTGATCTTGTAGTCCATGTCGGCCGGGAAGAACGCCTTCAGCTCGTCGAGCGTGCGGTAGATGCCTTCGGCCGACTTGATCTGATTGGCGCCCGGCAACAGGTAGACCGCCAGCACACCGGCCGGCTTGCCGTCCAGGCGGCCGAACGAGCGATAGTTCTCGCTGCCCAGCTCTGCATGCCCGACGTCTTTGACGCGCACGATACCGCCCGACGCCTGGCGTACAATGATGTTGTCGAACTCTTCCGGATTTACGAGCCGGCCCGGCGCGCGCACCGTGTAGGTAAACTCCTGTCCGGGCGGTGCGGGCTCGTCCCCGACCTTCCCCGCCGGCGCCTGCAGGTTCTGCTCCTTGATCGCCGAGATCACGTCGGAGGCGGTGAGCCCGAGCGCCGCCAGCCGGTCGGGCCGCAGCCATACCCGCATGCTGTACTCGGCGCCGCCGTACAGATCGACCTGGGCAACGCCCGGGACGCGCAGAATCGCGTCACGGACGTTGATCATCGCGTAGTTATTGAGGAACTGGGCGTTGTACGTCCCGTTCGGTGAGTACAGCGACACGACGTTCAAGATGCTCGGGTTGATCTTCTTGACCGTCACACCCTGCTGCGTCACCTCCTGCGGGAGCCGCGACTGGGACTGGGAGACCCGGTTCTGGGTCAGCACGTTGGCCATGTCGCGGTTCATCTCGACTTCGAACGACACGTCGAGCAGCATGCGGC
>JBLNGI010000069.1:0-5641 GCA_050264615.1 Gemmatimonadota bacterium | reverse complement strand
TTCCCGGGACCCCACCACATCCACCTCGTCGCGCGATGAAAGATGCTGGACGACGCACGGCACGTGCGTGACGCCCAGCTCGCGCAACGCATACGCGCGATGGCTGCCGTTGTTGAGAATCAGCCGCCGCTCGGCATACAAGGCGTTGAGAAAATTCCTGCCGAAACCGACCGCCACACCGACCACGCCCGCGAGCTGCCCGGGCGGCGGATAGTCCGTGATCTGACCGGCGTGCAGCGGCATGGCGCCGAGGAACCGCAGGTCGTTGGACGGCGACAGGAAGACGAACCGATCCTGCGCGACGCACGACCATTTGACCGGCGGCTGCGGATGGTCGTGGAGCAGACAGGTGCGAAAGATCTGCTCGTCGCTCAACTTCGACTCGAGCGCCTGCGCGAGCTGCCGGACATACGTCAGGTCGATGTGTTTCTGGTACACGACGAGGCGGTCCAACTCGACCAGCGCCACCTCGGTCGGGACGGTGTTGAAGCCGTGCCGCACCAGCGGATCGGCCAGGAACTCCATCAGGAGCGGCTCGTACTCCGGCCCCAGCTTGCCCAGCGGCGGATCGTCGGCGGCGCCCGCCTCCGTCCGCTCGAGGTCGCGCACGAGCTGGTGGGCGGCCTTCCACACCTCGGTGAGGTCACCCTCGTCGGGCGGGGTGACGGCGTGACTCTTGACGAAGCGCAGAAAGTTCTTGAGCGGCGGGCGCCCGATGAGGTAGAGGTTCTCCCCTACCCCTTCCACCTCGGTCGTCTTGATGCGTCCGTTGCCAGCGACGGTTTGCTCGGCTACCACCATGACCACACCTCCACCCGGAACGTCCGGGCCAGTCGTCGCGTGAACAGGCTCGCGATGCGCTTTTCGCCGCCGGAGATTTTGGCCCACCCGGTCATACCCGGCTTGAGTAGCGCGTCACGATTGTCGATCCGCGTGGTGACGATGAATGTCTTGCCCGGGCTCGCACTCCCGGCAGCGGCCGTGCCGGCACCGGCGGCGGGCGTCTGCGCGGCGGCCGTGGGGGTCCCGTCCGCCGCGGTCGCGATGGCCGTCACGGTGCCCTGAAATACCACGCTGGGATACGCGCGCACCCGCAGCGCGACCGGCTCGCCCACGCGCACGTCGCCGATGTCCTTCTCCGACACCACGATCTGCGCCATCACCGTGCTGAAGTCGTAGATCTTCGCGATCAGCGCCCCGCGGCTCACGAGCTGGTGCCGCATCTCCTTCAGTTGCCGCGCGGGTGTGGCCACGACGCCCGAAACGGGACTCACGACGGTCAGCTCGCCGACTTCCCCGTTCAGGAACCGCTGCTGGGTTTCGAGCAACGCCAGCCGCGCGCGCGAGGCTTCGATATCCTCGGGCCGGCTGCGGCGCAGCAGCAGATCGAGCCGGCTGCGGGCCTCCGCGAGCTCGTTCTCCGCGGTCGCGGCCGCCTCCTGCGCGGCTTCCAATTCCTGGCGCGTGACGGCGGCTGTTGCAAACAGACTGGCCATTCTTGCGGCATTCCCCTGCGCAAACCCGAGCCGATCCTCCACTCGCCCGACCGCCGCCTTCGCCACCGCGATTTCTTCCGGCGTCGGACCCGCCTCGAGCTTGGACAAGAACGCGCGCGTCTCCCGGATCGCCGGTCCGGTTTTCTGCAGCTCGGCGAGGAGCGCGTGGTTCGAGAGTCGCGCGATCACGTCGCCCGCCTGCACGCGGTCGCCTTCGGTCACGGTGATTTCCTCGATCAGCCCATCGACCTGTGCTCGCACATCGGCGTTCTCTTCCGGTAAGACGGTGAATGCACCGCCGATGCGCAGCTGCATCCGGCCGAGCAGCACAACCGCCAGCGCGACACTCCCTAGCGCACCCCAGATAATCCGTCGCCGGTATCCGGACGACGGCTTCCGTTTCTCAGTCAGCGGTGGCGTTGCTTTCGCCGGCTCGGCCGTTGGAACGGCAGCGCTTTCTGTCGGCGGCTCCGCCACCGCGACGTCGCCGCTCTGCAGCGCGCCCGCTGGCCGCTCGCGGGGCGGCTTGCCGAACAGCTTGCGGAATCGGCGCCGAGACTTCGAGGCGACGAGGCCGGCGAACAGCGCCAGCGCCATCGGTTGATGCCGCTCGATCAAGAAGCCGCCCGCCTTCACGACGACATAGGCGAGTACCCCGACGGACATGACCGTGGCCACCAATCCGTAGGCGACGTACACGCGCCGTTCGCGTGCGGAGATGACCGTGGTGACTTTGCGGCCAAGCCCGGCAGCACGGCTGAAGAGATCTCCGACGTACGCGAACGACCGCTTCCTCAAGTTGGGAATGTCGAGATAGTCGCTGAGCAAGTAGTAACCGTCGAGCTTGAGCAGCGGATTGAAGTTGAACAGCGTTTTGATCCCCGAGACCGCCGTCACCGCCAGCGCGAGGTAATGCACCCCGGATTCGGCGTCGGTCAGGCGCCACGTCAGCAGTGCGAGTGCCCACAGGAACAGCTCGAACCAGGGGCCGGCGACGCCGACCCAAAGCCGTTGGCGCCGCTCCCGAAACAGCCAGGCATCGCTGACGTTGGTGTACAACGCCGGCTGGAAGTACATCAGCAGGAACCCCATCTCGTGGACGTGGCCGCCGAAATACTTGCAGGTCAGCCCGTGTGCGAATTCATGCGCCGACGCGACCGTGAACAGGACCACCACCAGCAGCGGGATCGAAGAGATCCGGTACAACCGGGTCAGATCCTGGCTGAGCTCGCTCCAGTTGAAGAACAGCGTGGCCGTCGCGAGGAGGATGGCCGCGGCGGAGAACACCACGAACCGGGCCGTGAACAGAAATCGCACCCGGTGGACGAGACGGTCCAGCAACTGGTCGGGGTCGAACAGCGCCCACCGCATGTACAGCCAGGTGCCGCGCAGCCGCTTTTTCTTGGCCTCTCCCCGGGGATCGCGCCCCGAGTCGAGCAGGCCGGCCTTCTCCAAGCGTTGCACGAACGCCTCGAGCTGGTCGGCGGACAGCGAGGCGTCGAACCGGGCCTCCGTCCGGCGCCGCACGACGTCCAGCGTCGTGTTCCCGTCGAGTTGCTCTACGATGAACTGTTCGGTCTCGCGGAAGCGAAAGAAATGCCCGGACACGGGATCCTTCACGATACTGAAGGATCCATCGACCGCCTGTTGCCGGCTGACGGTCAGATCGCTCCGAAGCCTCGGCGGAGTAGTCATACGCTGGGTCGGGGAAGGCGCGGCTGTTCTCCTATCGCCTTCCCGTCACCGTAGCGCGAACGGTCAGCGTTCGACGCTATGAGCTACAGCTCTCGTGGCTCTTGCTCTTCGAGCTCCTACTCCCCGACGCACTACTGCCGGAGCCGTTGGTGCTGCCCGAATTGCCCTGGGAGCCGCCGCCACCGCCGCCACCGCACAGACCAAGACAAACGATCGGTGGAACACACGGAGCAACGCGCTCCTCGAGCCTTTCCAGCTCGGGTCTCAGGTGTCTCATTTGCGTCACCTCCCACTGATGCCGAAGGAATCGATGACTGCCCGTAGCGGTTGTCACTGAATGGCAAGCTCCATGCCCCACAGCGATTCGGCGAAATCACAGCGATTCGGTGAAATCGCAACGGCTTAGCGCGTCGTGGCACGCCGGCGACGCTGCGGGTGCGCCGCACAACTCTTTGCGAGTGCTCGCGCGATGTGGAAGCCGCGCCACGTGTTGTAAGGGAAGCCGAGTCGGGGACATCCTCGGGGCCTCGCGGGTAGAATCGCCTTCATGAACCATCGCATCGTCCTACTCGCGGCCGTAGTCGCATGCGGCCGGGGAGAGAACGCTCCCCCCCCGCCCGCCGCTACAGTCGCGGCTCCTCAAGACACGGCGTCCATCGACACGACGGCTGCAACCCATCGCGCCCCGCCTCGCGCGCCGCAGGCGACACTCCGCGCCATCGAAGCGACAGCACAGTCCGAATACGACCGTGTCGTGTTCGAATTCGCCGACGGCGTGCCCGGCTACCACGTGGAGTACCTCCCCAAAACCGTGCGCTGCGGGTCCGGTGACCCCGTCTCGGTCCAGGGATCGGCCAGCCTCATGGTGCGATTCGAGCCTGCCCGAGCACACGACGATCAGGGCAGTCCGACGCTCACCACGCGGGAGGGCACACTCGGACTTCCGGCCCTGACGGAATGGAAGCTCATCTGCGACTTCGAAGGTCAGGTCGAGTTCCTCCTCGGCGTGACAGCGACGGCCCCCTATCGGATGACCGAGCAAGCGGCCCCCGCGCGGCTCGTGCTCGAGGTGCGGCACGCGCGATGAGCCGGCCGTGGTATCTCGCGGGGGCGCTGGTGCTCGGCGCCGTTGGCGTGGCGTGCCGCATGACGCCGTTCGAGCCACCCTGCCTTTCCCCCTCTCCAGTATGGAGAGGGGGACAGGGGGTGAGGACGCCATCGCCGTTCGACTCGATCTTCAACGCAGCCGGCGCCGAGTTCGGTGTTTCGCCCAAGGTGCTGCGCGCGATCGGCTGGGTGGAGACGCGGTGGCAGATGGTGGTGGGTGTCGAGGAGTTTCCAGGCCGGCCCGCGGCGTTCGGCGTGATGGCGCTGCGCGGCGCCGAGCTCGAGCGGGGCGCCAGGCTGGCGGGCGTGACGCCCGAAGCGGCGCGGCGCGATCCCGTCGCGAATATCCGGGCGGCAGCCGCCTTGCTCGCCGCGTTTGCCAGCGAATCCAGCATCGACCGCGCGATCGTGCGCTACTCGGGCATCGACGTCTCCGCGGGCCGCAGGGCCTACCAACGTGAAATCGATCGCGTTCTCGGTGTGCTGATCCCGGAAGGCGTCGCCGCCGTCTGCCCGCCGCCCGCCGATACTGGCGCGCCCGACTACGCGCCGGCGGTGTGGCGCGCGTCGCCCAACTTCAATGCCCGGCCCAGCGATTCGACGGGCAGGGCGCACATGGTGATCGTGCACACCTGCGAGGGCAACTACGCGAGCTGCTGGAGCTTGCTCGTGAACGCCGCGTCACAGGTGAGCGCGCACTACGTCGTGAACGAGGACGGCAGCGAGGTCTCGCAGCTGGTCCGCGAGGCCGACCGGGGCTGGCACATCGCGGCATTGTACCGGTGCGCATTAAACCTCGAGCACGACTGCTGGCTGAACGACGTCCAGAGCAACGACTTCACCGTGGGGATCGAGCATGCGGGTTTCGTCTCGCAGGACTCGTTCCCCGCGAGTCAGGTCGACGCCTCGGCGCGGCTCGTGTGCGACATCACGCGCGACCGCGGAATCCCGCGCGACTGGCAGCACATCGTGGGGCACGGCCAGCTCCAGCCCGAGAATCGCACCGATCCGGGGCCCAACTGGCCGTGGATCGCGTATGTCCACCGCGTCCAGTCGCGTTGCGGCGAGGTGGTCGTGGATGATTCGAGCCGGTTCAACAACGCCGGGGTGGCGATGGTGGTGGTGCCGGCGTCGTGGACCGCCACCCAGCAGACGCCCGATTATTACGGCGCCGGGTACCGCTTTGCGTCCACGCAGCCCGACGCCACCGACGGCGCCGAGTTCAGGTTCCGGCTCGACTCGGGCGGCGCGCGCACGCTCGACGCGCGCTGGACCAGCGGGACGAACCGCTCGCCGCGCGCGGCGTACGCGGTGGTGGCGGCTACGGGAGACACACTCGCCCG
>JBLNGI010000068.1:0-5853 GCA_050264615.1 Gemmatimonadota bacterium | reverse complement strand
GTACCCGCCGATACACCCGGCCTGCGATTCGTCCGTCCGCTGCTGCTTTCTGCGCCGCATCCGCTGGGCGAGATCGCGTTTCAACAAGCCCGCATTCCGGGATCATGCCGCCTGGATAAAGAGGGAGAAGGCTTCAAGCTGGGCTTGGCGACGCTCGACCGCGTGCGGGCGACCGTGGGCGCAGCGGCGTGTGGCATGGCCAGCCGTGCGCTCACGGAGGCGCTCGCGCACGCGAAATCGCGCCAGCAGTTCGGCAAGCGCATCGCCGACTTCCAGCTGATCCAGGAAAAGCTCGCGCGCATGGCGACGGAGCTGACCGCGGCGCGGTTGCTGGTCTATCGCGCGGCGTGGGAAAAAGATCAGGGTGCGCCGCGCGTCACGCTCGAGGCCGCCATGGCCAAGGCCTACGCCACGGAAGCGGCGCAGCGCATCGTGGATGACGCCGTGCAGATCCTCGGCGGTCGGGGGGTGCTCGCGGATCATCCGGTTGATCGGCTGTACCGATCGGTCCGTGCCCTGCGCATCTATGAAGGGACCACGGAGATCCAGCATCTGATCATCGCGGGGCAGCTCCTCAAATGAGGATCGTCGCGATCGGCGGCGGCCCGGCGGCGCTCTACTTCAGCATCCTCATGAAGCGGGCGGACCGCTCGCACGAAATCACGATCCTCGAGCGCAACCGGCTCGACGACACATTCGGCTTCGGCGTCGTGTTCTCCGATGCGACGCAGAACAATCTCGCCGCCGCCGACGCCGCGACGTATGACGCGATCGCGCGCGAATTCTTTCATTGGGACGACATCAGCATCCACTACCGCGCGGGCGTCATCCGCTCGGGCGGTCACGGGTTCAGCGGCGTGTCGCGGCGCAAGCTGCTCAAGGTGTTGGGAGATAGGAGTCGGGAGTTGGGGGTGTGCATCGAGGTCGGTACCGAAGTAACCGATCCCACTGCCTACGCCGCCGCCGATCTCATCGTCGGTGCCGACGGGTTCAACAGCACCGTGCGCGCGCATTACGCCGAGCACTTTAGGCCCACCATGGACGAGCGGCCCAATCGCTTCGTCTGGCTTGGCACGACCCGCCCCTTCCCTGCGTTCACGTTCTACTTCAAGCGTGACGCCCACGGCCTGTGGCGCGTGCACGCGTATCAGTACGAGCCGGGCCATTCGACCTTCATCGTCGAAGCCACGGAAGCCACGTGGCGGAGCGCCGGCATGGATCGGGCGAGCGAAGATCAGACCGTCGGCTTCTGTGAGGCGCTGTTCAAGAAAGAACTGGAGGGCCACCGTCTGCTCAAGAACCGCTCGCTGTGGCGCAACTTCACCACGATCAAGAACGCTAAGTGGTCGCATGAGAACGTGGTGCTGCTGGGCGACGCGGCGCATACGGCGCATTTCTCAGTAGGATCGGGGACGAAGCTGGCGATCGAGGACGCGATCGCGCTCGCTGGAGCCCTGCAGCGCGAGCATGGCGTCCCTGCCGCCCTTGGCGCCTATGAAGCAGAGCGCCGGCCCGCGGTCGAGAGCCTGCAGCGCGCCGCGCAGGTGAGCCTGCAGTGGTTCGAGGACACCGAGCGCTACATGGACCTCGAGCCGCTTCAGTTCGCCTTTAACCTGCTGACCCGGAGTCTCCGGATCACGCATGACAACTTGAAGGTCAGGGATCCTCAGTTCGTGGAGGCTGTGGATCGGTGGTTCGCCGCCACTCCTCCCCCGTCACCCGTCCCCCCTCCCATGTTCGTGCCCTTCAAGCTGCGCGAGATGGTCTTGAGCAACCGCGTGGTGGTGAGTCCCATGTGCCAGTACAGCGCCGAGGATGGTATGCCGGACGAGTGGCACCTGGTACACATCGGCAGTCGCGCAATTGGTGGCGCCGGGTTGGTATTCGTGGAGATGACGGATGTATCCCGAGAAGGCCGGATCTCCCCTGGATGCACGGGGATGTATAAGCCGGAGCATGTGACGGCCTGGAAGCGCATCGTGGAGTTTGTGCACGCGAACAGCGACGCCAAGATCGCGATGCAGCTCGGTCATGCGGGCCGGAAGGGATCGACCCAGCGGATGTGGGAGGGCATGGACGAGCCACTGCCCGACGGGAACTGGCCGATCATTTCTGCTTCGCCCCTTCCCTACTTTCCCCATTCCCAAGTCCCCAAAGAGATGACGCGAGCCGACATGGACGAGGTCAAGTCGGACTTCGTGCGCGCGGCCGAGCTGTCGCAGCAGGCGGGGTTCGATCTGCTCGAGCTGCATATGGCCCACGGGTATCTGCTCGCGAGCTTCATCTCACCGCTGACCAACAAGCGCACGGACCAGTACGGCGGTTCACTGGAAAACCGGATGCGCTTTCCGTTGGAAGTCTTCGATGCCGTGCGCGCGGTCTGGCCGGCCCGCAAGCCGATGTCGGTGCGGATCTCCGCCGTCGATTGGGCGCCGGGCGGGATGCAGCCGGCGGATGCCGTCGCGGTCGCGCGCCTGCTCAAGGCGCACGACTGCGACATCACGGACGTGTCGGCCGGCCAAACGGTCGCCGACGCCAAGCCCCAGTACGGTCGCCAGTTTCAGACGCCATTTGCCGATCGCATTCGGCACGAAGTAGGGATCGCGACGATGGCGGTCGGCAACATCTCCTCGTATCAGGACGTGAATACGATTCTGGCGGCGGGGCGGGCCGATTTGTGTGTACTCGCACGGGCCCACTTGTGGGATCCCTATTGGACGAGGCATGCAGCGTACGAGCAAGGTTATGCACTTCCCTGGCCTGACCCTTACGCGACACTAAACAAGTACAAGCCGAGGATGAGCTGATGGCCGTCACGTACGCGAGCTACTTACAGCTCGATAAGCTTCTCGATCTCCAGCACCCGCGTCCCGGGGAGCTCGAGCACGACGAGACGCTCTTCGTCATCATCCATCAGGTGTATGAGCTGTGGTTCAAGGAAGTGCTGCACGAGCTCGACTATCTCCAACGAATGCTGCGCGGCAACGACACACCGCTGGCAGCTGCGACGCTGAAGCGCATCCTGACCATCCTCAAGACGTTGGTTGCCCAGATCGACGTGCTCGAGACGATCACGCCGCTCAATTTTCTCGCGTTTCGCGACCGGCTCGAATCAGGCAGCGGGTTTCAGTCCTACCAGTTTCGCGCGATCGAATTCGCGCTCGCCAAGAAGGCGCGGCCGTCGTTCGAGCGTTATCCGGCCGGCAGCGCGCATCGCAGGATCGTCGAGGATCGGTTTGCGCAGCCCACCCTGTGGGACGCGTTCCTCCATTATCTCAATGCCAACGGTTACAAGGTGCCGCAGAACGAGTTGCGGCGGGATGTGACGCTGCCGCTCGAGCCGTCGCCTGAAGTGCAGAAGCTTCTGATCGACGTGTACCGCAAGGATCCGACGGTGGCCTCGATCGCGGAGCGGCTGGTGGATTTGGACGAGGGCTTTATGGAATGGAGATACCGCCACGTCAAAATGGTTCAACGAACAATCGGCACTAAGCCAGGGACGGGCGGGTCGGCAGGAGCGGAGTACCTATTGAAGACATTGAACCAACCCGCATTCCCTGACCTCTGGGCGATTCGTTCGGAACTGTGACGTCTTTGCCGCCCTTCGCCGCCTTTCGCCGCCGCATCACCTGCCGCCCATGATCAATCCTGCCGAGCTCGCCAAGCACTACACCCGCTTTCGCGTCACCGAGCGCATTCTGCTCACGGGTCACTCGCATCAGGCGTGGCCCGATGTCGCATTCGAGGCGCAGCAGCAGGCGTGGCTCGACACGGCGGAGCACGTCGATGACGTGTGGGAGCTCGCGTTTCAGAAAGCCAACGAGGTGCGGCGGGGCTTTGCGCGCCTGCTGGACGACACACCCGAGCGAATCGCGCTCGCACAAAACACTCATGAGCTGGTGGTGCGGTTTCTCTCGGGCCTGCCGCTGCGGAAACGCCCGCAGCTCGTCACCACCGACGGCGAATTCCACACAATTCGTCGCCAACTCGATCGCTTAGCCGAAGAAGGGATCGAGGTCATCAAGGTGCCGGCGATGCCGGCGACGACGCTGGCCGAGCGGCTTGCGATTACGGTCGACGATCGCACGGCGGCGGTGTTGGTTTCGTCGGTGCTCTACGCGAATGCGCACATCGTAGGGAATCTCAAGGTGGTTGCCGAGGCGTGTGAGCGCGTGGGCGCCGAGTTGCTGGTGGATGCCTATCACGGGCTCAACGTCGTGCCGTTCTCTTTGGTAGAGGAAGGGCTCCAGCGTGCGTACGTGGTGGGAGGCGGATACAAGTATTGCCAGCTCGGCCCCGGCAACGCGTTTCTGAGGTTTCCGCAGGACTCCGATCTGCGGCCGGTCGTGACCGGGTGGTTCAGCGAGTTCACAGATCTCAGTCGCTCACCAGCCGGGGGACGCGTCGCGTATGGGCCGGGGCCGGCGCGGTTTGCGGGCGCCACGTATGACTTCACGAGTCACTATCGAGCGGCGGCGGTGTTCCAGTTCTTCGTAGGGCAGAAACTCACATCGCAGCGGCTGCGTGAGCTGAATCAGCATCAGATCGAGATTCTGTCGGGTGGGTCGAGGAATGATGCGATCGGCGGGTTTCTGGCAATGCCAGCCCCTCGCGCCGGGAAGATTCAACAGGCCTTACGGAAGCAGAGCATTTGGACGGATTATCGCGGGGACATGCTGCGCGTCGGGCCGGCGCCTTATGTCACGGACGCACAGCTCGAACGCGCAGCCGAGGCCATTCGTAGCGCGCTGCGTTAGGGACTGCGTGGCGGGCGCCCGAACGTCGGAAGCGACTGGTCGAGGAGCTGCTCGATCGGCGGACGCTCGTCACTGAGATTGATGGCCCGCGCGTTGGCGAGGGCTGAGTCGATCGGGATGCCACGCTCTTTGATCAGGTACGCGCCCCAAAGGTGGCTCGCCCGCCACGCGACCGTGCAGTGCAGGAACAGCTTGCCGTTCGTGCTGCGCATGGCCTCCGCGAACTTCGTAACTGCGACGGGCGAGTACGGGTACTCGGCGTTCCCACGCATCGGGATGTACACGTAGGTCATGCCCAGCGAGCGGACGAGCGCGGCCTCGTCGAAGGACACGTTGCGTGTCATCTCCTCGGGGGTGCGGAGGTTTACGACCGTCGTGACGCCCTGCGCCTGGAGTTCGCGCAGAGCGCGCTCGGTGGGCTGGCCGCCGATGAAAACGTCATCGCCGACGCGGGCGAACTTGGCGAGGAACATGCCGGTCGTGTCGAGCGCGACGGGCGCGGGGACCACGGCGGCCGGTTTCGGGCCGGTGAGTCGTTGGGCGGCAGCGTTGGCAGCGAACAGGGTGAGGAACGCGACGGCGGCAGCAGCGAGCCGGGTCATAGCAGCCTCTCGACAGAGGGGATCGCGTCTCGGAGCACGCCTTGCGGCAGCGCCGAGCGTTGCGCTGATAATAGGAATCGTACCACGGAGACCGGGTGGTGTCAGCGTCAGGGGCGTGTCAGGCGTTTGGCCTCGAAGAAGGCGCGAATCAGCTCGGCGGACTCCTTGGCTTCCACGCCGCCTTTGACTTCGACTCGATGATTCAGCCTCGGATGCCGCACCAGATCACCTAGCGACCCGCACATCCCCGCCTTCTCGTCGTAAGCCCCGAAGACGAGCTTCCCGACTTTTGCCAACACAATCGCCCCGGCACACTGCGCGCAGGGCTCGATCGTGACGTAGAGCGTACAGTCGGTTAGACGGTCAGTTTCTAGAGCATCTAAAGCCCGCTCTATAGCCAGAAACTCCGCATGATAGGTGGGGTTTCCGCGGGCCACGGTCTCGTTATGCGCCGCAGCGATGATTTCGTCGCCGCGCATCACGACCGCGCCGAT
>JBLNGI010000067.1:0-6870 GCA_050264615.1 Gemmatimonadota bacterium | reverse complement strand
GGCACGTGGCGCAAGACCTGCGCCAACTCGGCGGGGCCGAGCTTGCAGGCTCAGCCGGCGCCGTGCGAGAGCGCGGTCAGTCGAATCGTGCTCATGGGTCCTGCGAAGATAGCTACGAAAGGAGCCAGGCGAGCAGGCCGCCCGCCACGATGTAGCGCGCGACGTCGGCCACCGCATGGATCAGCAAATGCCGCCGGCGCACCGCGTCGACGTGCTGCCACATCACGAGTCGGCGCGGGAACGCGACGAGCAATCCCACCAGCGTGAACAGCAGCCACCATCCGCCCGAGCCGAGCGAGTCGAACCACAGCGACGCGAACAGCGTGAGGACGGCGGCCTCGGCGAACCGCCAGCCGCACTCCCAGCTGTTCGGGTGCACCGGGAGCGGCCGCTGTGGTTCGGGCGCCTCATTCCAGCGGTAGCCGATGGGTGGCGCGAGACAGAAGAGGGCCGCGACCGGCAGCCACGCGACGATGAGCCGCCCGAAGCTCACGCTAGTTGCGGCGGTATCCCGGACCCCTGAGCCCGCGGCCCGGACGCGCGCTGGTCAGCTGTCCCTTGCGCAGGACGAGCTGTCCGTTGACGAGCACGTACTCGATGCCGGCCGACGGCTGGTGCGGATTCTCGAATGTCGCGCGGTCTGCGACCGTGGCCGGATTGAACACGGTGATGTCGGCGAACATGCCCGGGCGAACGAGCCCGCGCTCGGTCAACCCGACGCGCTGCGCGGCGAGCGAGGTCATCTTGCGCACGGCGTATTCGAGCGGCATGAGCTTCTGCTCGCGCACGTACCGGCCCAGGATCCGCGTGAACGAGCCGTACGTGCGGGGATGCGGGCGAATGTCCCCGAATGGCCCGTCCGGCGCGACACCACCGTAATCGGTGTTGACGGCGACCCACCACGTCTTCATCGCGGCCTGCAGATCCTGCTCGTTCATCGAGAAATAGATCGCACCCGTGCGGCTGTGATCGGCCAGGAGAATGTCGAACAGCGTCTCGACCGGATCGCGGTTCCGCGCTCGCGCGATCTCGCCCACCCGTTTTCCCTGCAGGTACTTGAGCGAGTCCTCGAACGTGCTCGCGATCAGAATGCCGTTCGCGCCATCCGCGCCGCGCCACATGTTCTCGCCGCGCTTGGCCGCCGCGGGCCCGACCATCTCTTCGCGAATGCGCGCCCGCGTAGCGGGAGCGCGCAGCCGGATCAGCAACGAATCGCGGCCGCCCGAGAGCGCCCAGACCGGAATCGTGGCGTCGAGGGATGTGGCGGAGGCGATGTAGGAGTACTGGTCGGCGGTGACGTCGATACCCGCGGCGCGGGCGGAGTCGATCCGGGCCAGCACGTGCGGCATGCGCCCCCAGTTGGGTCGGCCCGCCACTTTCAGATGCCAGATCTCCACGGGAATATTGGCCTCCCGCGCGATCTGGAACGTTTCGTTCAACGCGGCGTCGATGCCCGCACCTTCATTGCGCATGTGGGTGGCGTAGACGCCGCCGTGGCGGCGCGCCACGCGGGCCAGCGCGATCAGCTCGCTGGTCGGCGCGTAAATCGCCGGCGCATAAATGAGCGAGGTGGAAACGCCCAGCGCGCCCTGCCGCATCGCGCTATCCACGAGCGCCTCCATGCGCGCCAGCTCCGCGGGAGTCGCCTCGCGGTCGGCTTCTCCAACGACGGCGCGGCGCACCTGGGTCGCTCCCACAAAGGTCGCGATGTTGAGGGTCGGTGGCGTGCGCTCCAGGCGCCGGAAGTACCCGTCGAGGTCGCGCCAGTCCACGTCCAGGCGATAGCGGTTGAGGAACGCCGAGTCGAGTGCCACGAGCTGGTCGGTGAGGGGCGCCGGGGACTCGCCCTCACCGGTCACCTCTGTGGTGATCCCCTGCGTCACCTTGCTGAGGACCCGGCTGTCGATGAGCGCGTTGGTCTCGGACTGGCCGAGCATGTCGATGAATCCCGGCGCGACCACGAGCCCGCTCACGTCGAGTGTCTCGCGGGCCGTCGCGGCGCCGAGGAAGCCGACGGCGGCGATGCGGTCCCCGCGCAGGGCGACGTCGCCCCGATAGCCCGGGTTGCCGCTCCCGTCCACGATCCAGCCACCCTTCAGGATCAAGTCATACGGGCCATCATTCCTCGCCGCCGTCCCCACTCCGCAGGCGCTGAGAACAAGAAGGAACACGGGGCCAACCGACCGTCCGACCATCCGACCGTCCGACCGTCGCATTTTCATCTCCAGGTCCTCCTCAGCGAGTCTGGTCGAATGAGCCGGCCACGCAACATCACCAGCGCGATGTTTCGAGTGGCGGCGATGTTGTTCACGGGATTGTCGTTCAGCACGACCAGATCGGCGACCTTGCCGGCGGCCACAAAACCGAGCGAGTCGGCGTGCAACAACTGCGCTCCGCGCCGCGTGGCAGCGGTGATGGCCTCGAGCGGGGTCAGGCCCGCGCTCACCAGCAGCGCCATCTCTTCGTGCAGCGAGTAGCCCGGAATCAGGAGTTGATTCGCGGCGTCTGACCCCGCCGCAATCGCGCCGCCGGCGCGTTTGTACTCGCGCACGAACTGGTCCTGGCGCCGGCGCGAGCGACGGAATGCCTCGAAGTCGCTCGATTGCCAGCCCGTCCGGCGCAGCAGGCCCGGTACGCTGCGCACGCTCTCGGCATTGTCGGGCACGTCCTCCATTCCCGGACGACTCAACAGGATCGGGTTGTCGAGCCGCGACAGCATGTCGTGGATCACGAGCGTGGGCACGATCGCGACCCTGGTCTGCGCGAGCGACCGCGCAGTCCGCGCCACCGTCGCGGAATCGAGACTGGCCCAGCCTTTCTCTTCGGTGGTCCATCCCGACAGGAATGAGTCGTGCGCCGTGGCGTACATCGGATTGCCCGTGGCCGCCTGGACCACGCCTGCCATGTGCTCGATCGACACGACGCCGGCGCGCGCGGCCGTCAGCGCATCGGTCTTGCCGAGGTGCGCGGCGACCGGAAGCCGCAGCTTGGCCGCCTCATCCAGCAGGGGCCGCAGCAACGTAGGCGTGATCTTCGTGTAGATCTTGAGATAATCGACCCCGGCGACCGCATGCTGGTCCACCGCCCGCCGCGCTTGATCGGCGGTGCCGACGCCGGTCGCATTGGGATACGTCGTCGGCGTTCCATCGATCATCGCGCCCGCGACGAACATGCGCGGCCCGAGCGCCGAGCCGAGATTGAACGCGTTCTTGAGTCCGATCACGTCGGCGGTCGCGCCGTGCAGGTCGCGGACCGTGGTTACACCCCAGGCGACGTAGCGTCCCGCCGCCCAGCGCTCCACGTGCGCGTGCGCGTCGATCAGCCCCGGAATGATCGTCTTGCCGACAAGGTTGATCCGCTCCGCGCCTCTCGGGACCTCGATCTGGTTCACCCGCGCGACGGTTTCGACGTGCCCGTTGCGGATGATGATGATCGCGTCGCGTTTCGGCTCCCCTCCGGCTCCATCGATGAGCGTCGCGCCCTCGAGGGCAACCACGCTCCCGCCGCTCGACTTGAACTTGCTGCAGGCGGAGATCGCGATCAGCACTGCAACGACGGCCGGCCGTCCGGCCGTCAGGCCGTCAATCACTTTGGATCCGCAGAAGTATGGTCGTGCAGAATCTTCCACCGATCACCTTGACGCTGAAGCACCAGCGTAAACGGCCCGCTGGCCACGAGGGAATCGCCGCGCGACAGCTTGAAGCGCGCGGTGGCGTAGGCGAGATCCGTAGTCAACGCCCGCACGCGCACCTCATCAAAGGAAAGGGAATCGCGGAACTTGCCGGGCGCGAAGTAGTTCTGCTGGTAGCGGTCGTACAGCGGCTGCCAGCCGTACTGCATATGCGCGCCGTTCCGGTAGCTGGTCAGCGAGTCTTTTGCGTAATCGCTCATGAAGCCGGCGAGATCGCCGCGATTCCAGTCCGCGGCCGAGCGCTGCAGCATCGCGCCGATCTCCTGCTGCGGATCACCGAGGCGTTGTTTGGGAGCTGAGCAAGACGCGACGCAGGCGACCAGGACCGCACCCCACATCCCACGCATGTCGTCTCTCCTTAACGTGACGCGCGGGAGCGCCTCGTCGAGACGCTCCCGCGATGTCGGAGTGAAAATGATCTAGCGGCGACGTTTCTTCTTGCCGGACTTCTTTTTCTTCGCAGCCTTCTTCTTCTTCGCCTTGGGCCGCGCCTTCTTGGCGGCTTTCTTTTTCTTCTTGGCCTTCGGCTTGGACGAAGAACGCGCAGGCCGCGACTCTTCCTCCGGCATCGAAGACGGCGTGGGTGCTGGCGACGGCGCCGACGGGAACATCGGCTCCATGAACCCGGGACCGGGCCAACTACTCTCCGTTTGATCCATCTGCTCAAGCATCGGAGTCTCTCCTATGCTGGTTTGGAGCGAGGGCGGCTGGGTGGCCTATAGCTTACCGCGGGATTTGCACCTCGCAAGTGACGCGCGCTACCGCCTTTTGGGACGGGCGGGTTGCGGCGCACTGTGACAAGTTGGCTTGACAACGACATTTAGCCGGACACACATTCGCCAGCCATGACCAGACCGGGAATCCTCGCGGCATTGGCGCTGGCCTTTCCCGCCGCCGCCGCCGCGCAGAACGTCGCCGAGGTTCAGGTCGCCCCACCGTCCGTCAACATTCGCGTGGGGGAACGCACGGGCCTGCTCGCCACCGCCTTCGACCGCATCGGGAACGTGATTCCCACCGTCCGGATCATCTGGTCCTCGAACAACCTCAACATCGCCAAAGTCGACAACAACGGGACCGTCACCGGGGTCGCGAACGGCGTTGCCATCATCGAAGCGCGCGTCGGCGCCCGGCGCGGCCAGGCGGCCATCCAGGTTACGGGCGGCGCCAGCCCAGCTCCCCCCCCGGCGGCCGCACCTCCCCCCCCGGGGGCGCCCCTGGCGGCCTCCGCAGGAATCGACCCGCTCGCCGGGCAGCCTCCGGGCACCGGGCCAGCGGCGGCGCTGCGTCTCGAGCCGGGCATGGTGTACCTGCTGCCGTCCGAAAACACGCGCGTTTCCCCGCGCGCCCTCAGGGACGACGGTTCGCCGGCCGCGCCGGTGCAGGTGACCTGGACATCGCTGCGCACCGATGTCGCGAGCGTCGACCAGAGCGGGAATGTCGTGGCGCTCGCCCCCGGGCAGGGGACGATCCAGGTGACCGCGGCGGGGGGACTGACGGCCACCGCGCCTGTCGTGGTGCAGCAGGCTGAGTTCTCGGTGCGTGAAGGCACCCAGCTCGCGCTGTCACCAGGCGAGGTGGACACCCTGCACGTCGTCGTCACCACCCAAAACGGCAGAAGTGTGAATCCACTCACGCTGCAGTGGGGCTCGACCGACCAGAGCGTCGCGCGCGTCAGCCTGACGGGCGTGGTCACCGCGGTGGGGCCGGGCAAGACGACGCTCATCGTCTCGGGGCTCCTGCAGAACAAGAACGTCGAAGTGTCGGTGCACCAGGTCGTGGACAAGTTGTCGGTACGGCCGCGGCTGTCCGTCGAAGTCCAGGTGCCGCTGACCGGCACGGCCAGGTTCGAGGCGCAGGCGCTCACGGCGGCGAACGTACCGGTTCCCGAAGCCCCGCTGCGCTGGAGTGTAGCGGACTCGGGTGTCGCGACATTCAATCCGGTGACCGGGATCCTGACCGGCCGTGCGGTGGGCAAGACGCAGCTCACGGCGCGAGGTCCCGCCGCGGGGTTGGCCGTCACCTGGAACGTCGCCGTGATCGCGGGCTCCCCGCGATTCACGCAGCCGCGCGTGGGTATCGGCGTGAATCAGCGCCACACGCTGCGCGCGAACTACACCGACAGCCTCGGCAACGTCCTCGGCCCGGCCGGCAACCTCACCTGGAGCAGCGACAATCCGCAGGTCGCCGCGGTTGGTGAGGACGGCACAGTATTGGGAGCCGGCTACGGCCATGCGCGCATCTCGGCCACCGCACCCGGCGGCAAGAGCGCGGTCGCCGACGTGTATGTGGTGGGGGAAATCGTCGTCGCTAGCTCCCGCGCGGGACCCGGGAAATTCCAGCTCTATTCCGCCGAGCGCTCGAATCTCGCGCAGTTCACGAAGCTCTCGTCCGATACAGGATCGGCCAGCGACCCGGCGTTTTCGTCCGACGGCTCGCGGATCGCGTTCGTGTCGCAGCGCGACGGCAACGCCGAGATCTATTTGATGAACGCGGACGGGACCGGCATCACGCGCGTCACGACTGATCCCCTCACCGACGGGCGTCCCGCCTTTACGCCGGACGGGCAGACGATCGTCTTTCATTCTTCCCGAACGGCCGGCAAGCAGCAGATCTGGTCGGTCAACGTGGACGGGAGCGGGCTCACGCAGCTCACGCGCGACTCGGTGAACGCGTCCCCGAGTGTCTCGCCCGACGGCCAGACGATCGCCTACGTCTCCACCCGCAACAAAGACGGCGATATCTGGCTGATGGGGAAGGACGGGTCCAACCAGCGCCCGTTCACGCGCTCGCCACAGCAGCGCGAATCCGAGCCGCGGTTCCTGCGCGACGGGACTCTCGCGTATCTGGTGGAACGGCGTGAAGGAAATCGCACGGTGCAGCAGGTGATGCGAGCCGACCTCGCGACCGGAAACGTGACGGCGCTGACGGGGATCGACCTCGCGATCACCTCCTTTGCGGTCTCACCCGCGGGAGACGTGGTCGCGCTGGTGGTGAATGCCGAGCCCCAGAATCGCCGCAACCCGACGTTCAAGGTCTACATCCAGCCGGTCAGCTCGGTGACGCCGGTGCCGCTGCCCACGACCGGCGCGGAGCAGATGATCAGCCCGGCGTTCCGCCCCTAGATTACAGGCGCGATGCGCGCCTGCGTTCTCACCGCCACCGGCGGAATCGACAAGCTC
>JBLNGI010000066.1:0-2826 GCA_050264615.1 Gemmatimonadota bacterium | reverse complement strand
GACGACGCTCTTGACTAAAACCTTTTCTTGCGCTCAGTTAGCCTCCATATCGATGACAATTCTTGAGGAGAGCCGATGGTTTCGATGCGACTGCTGACCGCTGCGGCGGTCTTTCTGCTTTTCGCCCCCGCGGGAAGTCTCGCCGCGCAGGCCGACCCCGACCGCACCGTCGCCGGTGGCGGCACCTTCCCGCCTGGCTGGAACGTGCGGACGGAGCCCAACCGCCAGACCGGCCAGCCCGCGCCGCTCGCGAACGTGAAGTTCACGGCCATGGGACCGGGCGGCCTGCACACCACCGTGGGACCGGCCGCCATCTACTGGCGTAACCAGGACACCGTTTCCGGCAGCTACCACATCGTCGCCAAGATGACCCAGATGAAGAATCCGGCCCATCCGGAAGCATTCGGCATCTTCCTCGGCGGCAAGAGCCTCGCGGACTCGGGCCAGACCTACACGTACCTGCTCGTGCGGCCGGTGGACGGGATGTACTCGATCCGCCGCCGCACCGGTTACATGACCCGGCCTACCGCCATTGTCGAATGGACGGCGAGCGATGCGGTCACCAAGGCTGACAGCACCGGCAGCGCGAGCAACGAGCTGAGCGTTGAGGTGAAGGGCGGCAAGGCGAAGTACATGATCAACGGCAAAGAGGTCTACACCGGCGACGCGGCCGAGCTGAACGGCGTCGTTGGCTACCGAGTCAACCACAATCTCGACGTCCATCTCGGATCGCTCGGGATTCACAAGATGTGACCGCGATCAACCCGGCAGCAGAAGACGAGAAGTTTTCGTTCACGCCGTTCACCCGGCATCCGTTCTTCACGCACGTCAACAAGTGGATTTTGGAGCGGGTGATCTGCCCCGGCCGCCAGGTCATTGTCGACCTGGGCTGCGGCCCGGGCGCCGTCACCGAGCTGATTCTGGAGCGCGTGGGCGGCCAGCAGCCGCCGCCCCGCGTCATCGGGGTAGACCCTTCGCCGTCTGCGCTCGCCAAAGCCCGGGCGGCTATTTCCTCCAAGCTCGCCGAGTTCGTGCAGGGCAGCGCCGAGTGGCTGTCGAAGCTCGTCAAATCGGCTGACGCGGTCGTCTTTCTCAATGCCATTCACCTGATGCCCGACAAGCCACAGGTGCTCAAGGAAATCCGGCGCGTGCTGAAGCCGGGCGGCGTGCTTGCGTTCAACAGCACGTTCTTCAATGGCGCCTATGTCGAAGGCACCAGCGGCTTCTGGCGCCGCTGGATCGTGCGCTCCGTGCAGGCGTTGCGGGAAAAGGGCATCGACGTGAAGCACAACGGCCATGCGGCGGCAATGGAGTGGTACTCCGCCGATCAGTACAGCGCCGCGTTGAAGGAGGCCGGCTTCCGTCCCACGACGGTCGAGCTGCTGCGGATCGACATGACCCGCGCCGCGCTCATCGACATCGGCCGGTTTTCGCTGTTCATCGAGGGCGCCCTACCCGGCGTCCCGCTCGAGGAAGGCGCCAAAGCGCTCGAGGTCGGGCTCGAGCGGACCATGAGCGAGCTCAAGGTGGAGTCGGTCCCTCGCCACTGGCTGGAGGTTGTTGCGGAAGCAGTATGAACGTGAGTTGTTGGTGAGCGGCCCGTAGAGCCGACTCTACCGTCGCAGGCGTCTCTCCACGCGCGAAGATAAAGCCGGGATACCGTGACCCTTCCGGAAACGGCACGAGCTGTTCGCCGGGATGCGCGGTGATTTGCACGTCCTCGATCAGGGGTACGGCCTTCGCCTCGGCAACCCCGCGAACTTCCTGCAGCGTTCCAGCGCCGGGAATCGGAATCATCATCACGCCTGCGGCGTGCCGCTCGCGCTCGAGCGATGGAATCGGCATATCGAGTGCATGCCGCAGGATGATCTCTTCAAGGGACACACTGCTCCCCGCTCCCTGCTCCCCGCTCCCAAATCTCAGCACTGCAGAACACCGGCCGCCAATCGGACGCGCCGCCATCTCGATGAGCCACGGCCCGCGCTCGTTGTAGCGCAGCTCGGCGTGAATCGGGCCTTCGGCGAGACCGAGCGCCTTGGCCGCGCGCTCGGCGCACTGGGTGATCGCGGTCTGCAGGCCGGCCGGAACCTGTGACGGCGTGACGTAGATCGTTTCCTCGAAGAACGGGCCGTCGAGCGGATCGGGCTTGTCGAACAGCGCGAGCACGTGCAAGCGGCGATGGACGAGCAGGCCCTCGAGCGCGACCTCGTAGCCTGGAATGAATTCCTCCACCAGATACTGGCGCGCGGGCTTGCCACAGGCGGCCGCATCGGGTGCCGCGAGGATTGCCTTGAGACGGGCGTGGGCTTTGACAAAGCCGTCCGGCCCATCCGCGCGGATCACTCCGCGCGAGGCCGACAACCGAAGCGGCTTCAGCACGCATGGATACGCGACCGATCTCGCGACCTGGTGCGGATCCTCCGACAGGGAGTGCAACGCGAACTTCGGGATCGGCACGCCCGCCTCGGCCAGCCTCCGGCGTTGCGCGTGCTTGTCGCGCGCCGCCTCCGCCGCGTGCACGGGATTGCCTTTCAGCTTGAGCCGCTCGGCGATTGCGGCGGCCACGACCACCGTGTCGTCATCGACGCCCACGACGCCCTGAATCGGATGGTCCGCGCTGAACGCGCGCACGGCATCGGCCGCCGCGGCCGGATGCTGGAAATCGAGCGTGAGCAGGCCTGCGGGATTCGCGGCCTCGAGCGTGCTGGGGCGCTCTGAAGCGACCGTCAAATCCGCCCCGATCCGCCGCGCAGCCTCCACGAACGCCGTTGTGCGGTAGGTCGTGGTCGGCAGCAGCAGCAGCAGGCGCGGGGTTATTTCTTGGAG
>JBLNGI010000065.1:0-16072 GCA_050264615.1 Gemmatimonadota bacterium | reverse complement strand
GCGGATCCTCGTGATCGAAGACAACCCCGACCTCGCGTACGGCCTGCGCAACAACCTCGAGATCGAGGGCTACGAGGTCGAAGTCGCCAAAGACGGGGCGAAGGGGTTGAACCGCGCCAAGGCGGCGAAGCCCGATCTCGTCGTGCTGGATCTCATGCTGCCGGGGATGGATGGGTTCCGCGTCCTGCGCGCCCTGCGCGAAGAAGGGCACGGTATGCCGGTGCTGATCCTGACCGCCCGCGGCGAAGAAGCCGACAAGGTCCGCGGCCTGCGGCTCGGCGCGGACGACTATGTCACCAAGCCGTTCGGGGTGCTCGAGCTGCTGGCGCGCATCGAAGCGCTGCTGCGCCGGGTCGTGGCGCCCAAGAAAAACGGCGGCCCGCCTACGCCCGCGTTCGAGAAGTTCGGGGAGATCGAGGTCCTGACGCCGTCGCGGACGGTGCTGCGCGATGGCTCGCCCGTCTCGCTCACACCCAAGGAGTACGATCTGCTGCTGGCGCTGGTTCGCCGGGACGGCGCCTGCATCACGCGCGGCGAGCTGTTGACCGAAGTGTGGGGCTACAGCCAGGAAGTCATGAGCCGCACGGTGGACACGCACGTCGCCGAGCTGCGCCGCAAGCTGGAGCGCGACCCGGCCAATCCCAAGCACATCCTCACGGTGCGGAAGACCGGGTACCGCCTGGCGCGTTAGCCACCGCGCTCGAGTCGAACCATTCGGCGAATCCCCTGCACCTCGCGGAGCGGATAAGATACCGACGCATGCCCGACCCCCGCACGTCAGCACTGCGCGACAAGTCCGAGATCCTGCGACGGCTGCATATCGAAGGACCGATGCTCGTCCTGCCAAATGCCTGGGACGCGGGCAGCGCCCGGATGTACCTCGACGCCGGGTTCAAGGCGCTCGCGACGACGAGCGCAGGGATCGCGTTCAGCCTGGGGCTGCCGGACGGCGAGCGCATTTCGCGCGACGAGATGCTGGCCGCCGTCGCGCGGATCACGCGCCGGATCGACGTGCCGATCACCGCCGACATGGAGGCAGGCTACGGCATGACGCCGGACGCCGTGGCCGAGACGGCGCGTCGCGTGATCGGCGCGGGCGCGGTGGGGATGAACCTCGAAGACCGCATGGAAGGCAAGCGCCTGATCGATTTTTCGCTTGCCGTCGAGCGCGTAGCGGCGGCTCGTGCCGCCGCGGATGCGGCCGGCGTGCCCCTCGTGCTCAACGCGCGCACCGATGCGTTCGAGGCCCCCGAGCTGCGGCCGGAGCAGCGGCTCGAGGAGGCGGTGCGGCGCGGGAATGCATTCCGCGCTGCCGGCGCAGACTCTGTGTTCGTGCCGTTCGTTGGCGACCGGGACACCATCGAGCGGCTCGTCGAGTCGATCCGAGCGCCGCTCAACGTGCTCGGCACTCCGCTTGCACCGACGCTCAGGGAGCTCGCGGCGCTTGGGGTACGGCGCGTGACGTTCGGGTCGGCGCCGATGCGCGCGACGCTGGGACTGGTGCGGCGCATGGCGCGCGAGTGGAAGGAGAAAGGGACGTACGGGACGCTCGAGGCGTACGGAATACCGTTCGCCGATCTGCAGAAGTTGTTCGCCTAGTTCAACTCGATGTGCAGGTGATCGGCGGTACCGACGTGCCGCCGCGTGTCGAATCCCATCAACCAGAAATAGAACTGTACTCCTCGGTTCTTGATCCAGCCGCGACCAGTCGTGCGCAGATCCACGGCGTGGATCCAGCCATCGGCCTGTTTGTAGTGCCGTGTGCGGGCGTTGGCCGGCAAGCCCATCTTCGTGTAATCCTCGGGTTGGCGACCCATGTCCGTGATGATCATGTCGCGGTCTACCAGGATAAGCGTCGATAGCGCGAGGCGCAGCAACGGGTGCACCGAGCGGTAATAGGCGCGGATCGGGGGAGACTTCGCGTTGACGCTTGCCAGGTACAGTAACGAGTAGCTGCAGTAAAAGATGACGAGGGGCAGTGCCACCCATTTCGCCACGGGAACAACCAGCGCCCGCCCGCCCCGTCCCCCCCGGCTCGTAAACTTCCGGGCAAGCCAGACGGCATACGTCGTGATTACTCCCCCTGTCAGGAACGCGGCGGTGAGCAGCGCTACCCAGACCGGCGCCTGGCCGTGTTCATAGATGAAAACCGACCCGCGCACCAGGACGCCGAATGGGAGTGCAATAATGAGCGCGATCTTGGCTAGGCCGCCGAGTGCCGCGAGGGCAAGCGCACGCCACTCGGCGGAGTTGGCGGGGGCGGCCTGACGCAGCTTTTGCCGCCACTTTCGCTTCCACTCCTTCCGGGCTTCGCGCTTCAAGCGCTCGAGTCTGACCGCGATGCCGTCCATGACTGGAATCTACGGATTCCCTTCGCCCCCGGCTTCAAACCGTCATTGAATCGTCATACGACCGCCCTGAACTCGTCACGAATCGCTGTGCAAGCCGACATGGTAGCGCCGTCTCTTTGAGTCAGTCCTTCCACAGGAGCCTGCCATGCGAGCGCGTTGGGCCATTCTGTCGAGCATTGCCGTCCTTCTCAGCTGCACGAACGAACCTCCGGCCCCCGCAGACTCCGGGGGCATGATGTACCTCAGCCAGGAAGCCGTTGACGCCCGCCACTACGCGACGAACGCGGTCGTTCCTGCGTCTGCCGAGGTCGCCGTCACAGCAGCGAAGCTTCCGGCAATCACAAGGCCCGACGCGACAAGCATGATCATCAGGACCGCGACCGCCCTGATTGAAGTCGATTCGATCGAGCCGGCTGTTGCGTCTCTCAAAGAGCTCGCTGCCCGCGTGGGCGGCTACGTCGCGAATACGGGCATGGAAGTCGGGCGCAACCGGCTGCGGCAAGCCGTCATCGAAGTGAAGATCCCCGCGGATCGGTTTGAGGAAGTCCTCTCGGGTCTCAAGCCCCTCGGCAAACTCGAATCCGTCAACGTCAATACCCAGGATGTCGGCGAAGAGTACGTGGATGTCAGCGCCCGCATCGAGAACGCCAAACGTCTCGAGCGGCGCTTGATCGACCTGCTCGCTACCCGCACCGGCAAGCTCAAGGATGTTCTCGACGTCGAACAAGAGCTGGCGCGCGTGCGCGAAGAGATCGAGCGCTATCAGGGACGCCTGCGCTATTTCCAAACCCACACGGCGACCAGCACGCTCCGCGTCACCGTGCATGAGCCGGTTCCAGTCGTCGGCGATGCGGGCAAGAGCGTGATGGGAGAAGCGTTCCGCCAATCGTGGCGCAACTTCGTGGTGCTGGTTTCGGTCTTCGTGCAGTCGCTGGGCATCCTGATCCCGCTTGGTGCGCTGGCATTCGTTGTCTGGTTCGTCGCGAAGCGTACGCGCAGGCTGGCGAACCAGCACACCGCTGGAGCCTGATGGTCACCTGACGTTTGGACCACTTGCAGGCCCTTTCGAGGCGGGCAAATTGCGTGACCATGCGTACACTCATGCTGGTCACCGGTCTCGCCATCGCCGCGCTCGCCCCGCAGGGCTCGGAACCCGTCGTTGCCTTCGTCGACGTGAACGTCGTCCCGATGAATCGTGACGGAGTTCTGGAGCACCAGACGGTCATCGTCCGCGGCAACCGCATCGCGGAGCTGGGTCCGGCGGCTCAGGTGCGTGCGCCCGCGGGCGCCACGACCGTGCACGCCAGCGGGAAGTATCTCATGCCGGGCTTCGCCGAGATGCACGGCCACTTTCCGAATCCCAATGCCGGCCCCGAGCTGACCGAGAACGTCCTCTTCCTTTATGTCGCGAACGGCGTGACGACGGTGCGCGGGATGCAGGGCCAGCTCCCGCACCTCGAGCTCAAGGCACGGGTCGCGCGGGGCGAGGTGCTCGGCCCGCGGCTGTGGGTCCCCGGACCCCCGTTGACGGGGAACTCGGCTCCCACGCCTGCGGTCGGGCGTCGCCTGGTGGAAGAGCAACAGGCCGCCGGGTTCGATCATCTGAAGATCCATGAAGGGCTGAGCCGCGAGACATACGACACCATCGTCGTGACTGCCAAACGCGTTGGTCTGCGATTCGGCGGGCACGTTCCGGATGCGGTGGGCGTCTACCACGCGCTCGAGTCGGGACAGGCGTCGATCGATCATCTGGACAACTATGTCGAGACCATTGGTGGTCCCGACTCCGCCACTGACGTCCGCCTGCAAGCGGTCGTTGACGCGACGTGCAAGGCGCGCGCGTGGACCGTACCCACGCTGGCGCTGTGGGAAACGTTCATGGGCACCGAAGACCTCGACCGGCTCGCTGCTCGACCGGAAGTGCGCTACGTACCCGAGGCGTGGCGCAACAACTGGCTGCAGCAGCTGTCGCAAATGCGGCAGGGGAACCAGCAGTCACTGCAGCAGCGCGAGACCACTCTGGCGCTGCGCCGCCGCATTCTGAAGGCGCTGCAGACGTCCGGGTGCCCAATCGCGTTCGGCACCGACTCACCGCAGTTGTACAGTGTTCCCGGTTTCTCGATTCATCGCGAGATGAGCAGCATGGCCGCCGCAGGGCTCACGCCCCAGCAGATCCTGGTCTCGGGGACACGCCACGCCGCCCGCTATTTCGGTGCCGAGCAAGAGTTTGGCAGTGTCACCGCGGGCCAGCGCGCCGATCTCATCCTCTTGAACGGCAATCCCTTGACCGATCTGGCGAACGTCGGACGTCGGGCCGGTGTAATGGTCAACGGTCGCTGGTTGCCGGAAGCCGAGATTCAGGCACGTTTGGAGCGTATCGCGGCGGCGTACCAATAAGGAGGAACAAGACATGGCGTCACGCGCAGATCGGCTCAAGAAGACGGCGCTGAAGGCGGCGAAGACCGCGCGGAAGTGGGCGCAGGTCGCGGCAAGGGAAGCTGACCGGTTGCTCGCGGAAGCGCGGAAACGGGTTGAGTCGGACCAACGACAGGAGCGGGTCAAGGCAGCGTTACGCCGCACGGCGAAGGTGCTCCGGGCAGCCGGACGGGCGGCGATCGTCGCCGGCATCGCCGCCGGCATCGCGTCGGCACGGGCTGGGAATCGCACCCGCAAACGCGGCCGGAAAGCGAGACGCTAGCCTCCGGCTCCCGCCAGCTGCAGCAGTCTGCTCCATTGCGGGGCCGTCACCGGACTCACGGAGAGACGGCCCTGCCGCACGATGGGAAGCTCGCTCAAGGTCTTATCGGCCTTGATCTGCGCCAGTGTAACCGGCTGTGGCAGCCGGCGGTGCCCCCTGAGGTCGATCACGAACAGTTTCGGGTCTTTCTTCTTGGGATCGGCATAGGGTGCTGAGACCACCGTGGCCCAGCCGACCACCGCCTTTTCATCGCCGGTGTGATACACAAGGACCTGATCACCGGGATGCATCGCGCGCAGATTGCGCAGCGCCACGGGGTTCTTGACGCCGTCCCAGACCGCGGTGTGCTCGCGTTCCAAGTCGTCATAGCTGTAGGTGCTCGGCTCGGTCTTCACCAACCAGTAGTTAGACATGCGTGTCCGCCCAGTGTTGGATCCTCGTGGCCAGGTCTTCCAGAATATCGCGCTCGGTTTTTCCGGTGCGCTTCGGCACTTTGAAGGAGTGATCCCCTTCCTCTATTAGGTGCAGTGTGGCCCTGTTGCCGAGACGGTTCACGACGCCTTGCAGCAGATCGAGCGTCGCAAACTCGTCGCGCGTGCCCTGCAGGAACAGCATCGGAATCTGGACCGCCGCGAGATGCTCGGCGCGCTCCACTCCAGGCCGGCCGGGAGGATGCAGCGGGAAGCCGAAGAACACCAGGCCACGGACTCCCGGCAGCGGCTCCTGAGCCTGCGCCTGAGACGTCATGCGTCCGCCGAACGATTTTCCACCCGCGAGCAGCGGCAGGGTGGGGGCGTTCCGAGCGGCTTCGCGCACGGCCTCGCGCACCGCGGCCTCCGCCACGGCGGGGGAATCGGGGCGGCTCTTCCCGGCTTTCATGTACGGAAAGTCGAACCGATGAGTCGCGATGCCGTGGCCACCCAAGGCCGCGGCGGCGCGCTCCATGAACGGATGGTGCATGCCCGCCCCCGCGCCGTGCGCGAAGACGTACACGTACCGAGCCTCACTGTTCGCCAAGCAGCTCGTTCAGGTGCTCGAGGACGCCCATGAGCTTCGGCTTCACCTCGAGGACCTTGCTGCAGGGGTCGTAGCCCAGTTTCTCCATGCGCTTGCGGGCATTCTTGATCGTCCAGTTGCTATTGTGGAGCTTGGCGTTGACCTCGTCCCATTCAATCGGCATCGACACCGGTGCGCCCGGCGACGGGCGCACGCTGTACGCGGAGACCATCAGCTGCCCGGCGCGGTTTTGGAACGCGTCGACGTAGACCTTCCCTTCCCGCTTGCTGATCGTGCGCTGCGTGGTCGCGATGTCGGGGTGCCGGTCCGTGACGAGCCTGGCGAACAAGATCGCGAACTGAAGGGACTGCGCGTATGTCATTTGCCGTCCCAGCGGCAGCATGATATGCAACCCTGATTTGCCGGTCGTCTTGATGAACGCCGGCATCTCCACTTGCTCGCACAGCTTGCGCATCGTCTTGGCGAGCGTGACGACGTGCTCGAACGGCGCATCCTTCGGATCGAGGTCGATGAGACACCAGTCGGGCCGTGTGAGATCCTCGATGCGACTCATCCAGATATGCAGCGGAATCGTCCCCAGATTGACGAGATAGACCAGGGTCTCGACGTCACTTGCGACGAAGTACTGGATGTCGCGCTGCGTGTCCTCGCTCCAGATCGGGATCGTCTGAATCCAGTCGGGGACGAACCCGGGAGCGTCTTTCTGATAGAAGGACTTGCCGTTGATGCCGTCGGGGTATCGCGTCAGTACGACCGGCCGGTCTTTCAGATAGGGCAGCAGCCACGGCGCCATGGATCTGTAATACTCGATGAGGTCACCCTTGGTGTACTTCTCGTCGGGCCAGAAGATCTTATCCACGTTGGAGAACTTGACTTCCCGGGGAAGCGGGACGCGGGAAGCGGGAAGGGTACGGCCATTCTCGTCCTGTTCCTGGCCTACGCTTCCCCCTTCCCGCTTCCCGCTTCCCGGCATTTCCACGTCCTCCGGCTTCTTGTCGTCCCGAAACCGCAGGAAGACGGATTGCCGCAGCAGCCCGTCTTTCGTCAGCTCCTTGTATCGCACATCGCACACGAGTGTGGGCTCGACCCAGGTGTGGTCCGGTCCTTTCGGGAGCTGCCCGCCGGGTGGCGGCTCACAGGGCGGCGTCTTGCGGACGAGTGCCTCGAGCTGGTCGCTGATCTCGTCCAACTGGGCGCCGGTGAAGCCTGATCCCGCGCGCCCGCAGTAGATCAGCGTGGCGCCGTCGTACGCGCCGACGTGCAGTGAGCCGAAGCCCGCGCGCGCGCCCTTCCCTTTGGTGAACCCGACCACGACGAAGTCGTCGATACGATCGGCGCGAATCTTGAGCCAGTCGCCGGACCGGCCGTTCCGGTAGGGACTGTCCGCCTTCTTGGCCACGACGCCTTCGAGCCCGAGTTTGACGACCTGCTCGTACAATCCCTCGCCGTTCTTCTCGAAATGCTCGGAGTACCGCAGCGGCCCCGTTTCGGGCAGCACCTTGCGGAGAATCTCCTTGCGCTTGACGAGGGGCAATTTGCGGAGGTCGTGCCCGCCGAACGCGAGCAGATCGAAGACGTACAGCGTCGCCGGCGCCTCGATTGCGGCACGCCGCGCTTCGCGCGCGCCGAGTTTGGCGCGAGCCTGGAGCATGTTGAAATTCGGTTTCCCGGCCTCGTCCGTGACGACGAGCTCGCCATCGAGAATCACGCCCTCGAACGGAAGCGCCTTCACGGCGCGCGCGATCTCCGGAAACGATTCCGTGTACGCGAGCCCTTTGCGCGAGTACAGGATCGGCGCGCCCTCCGGGCAGGCGGCGCGCATGCGGTAGCCGTCGAGCTTCACTTCGAAGACCCATCCGTCTCGCGTGAACGGCTCGTCCCGCGTCTCCGCCAGCATCAGCTCGGTGTCTTCGATGCGCAGCGCGCGCCGGGGCGTTCCGAGTTTCTCGAGCTCCTTCTTGATCGGCTCGGCGCGCTGCTTGGCGGTGCGCAGCTCGTCGTTGCTCAACCCCGACAGCACCGACTCGTTCGAGTACGGCTCGGTGGTGACGTACGCGTCGCGCTCCTTGATCAGGAGCCACTCCTTCTCGGTTTTCTTGAGCTTGATCAGGGTCCAGCGGCCGTGAAGCTTGTAGCCTTTCAGGTTGAACAACAGTTTGCCTTTTTCGAGACCCTCGTACGGATCCTCCAGCGGCTCCCACACACCACGGTCCCACACGATCACCGTGCCGGCGCCGTAGTTCCCTTCCGGGATGACCCCTTCGAAGTCGCCGTACTCGAGCGGGTGATCCTCGACTTTCACGGCGAGTCGCTTGTCCGCGGGATTGGCCGAGGGACCCTTGGGGACGGCCCACGACTTGAGCACGCCGCCCATTTCGAGACGCAGGTCCCAGTGCAGGCGGGTCGCGTCGTGCATATGCACGATCAGGAGCCCGCCCGGCTTCGGCGCCGGGCGGGGGGTCAGCCCGCCCGGCTCGGGGCTCTGATCGAAGGCGCGCTTTTCTCGGTATGTGCTGAGCGCGTCACGATCTTCCGTGCGGGTCTTCCGACGGGGAGGCATGGAGGCGTATCATACCCCTATATGGCCGCCCATTCCATCGGTTCCGCCACGGTCTCGTTCGGCCTCGTGTCCGTGCCCGTGCAGTTATACGCTGCCGGCGAGTCGAAGGCCTCGATTTCGTTCAACATGCTCCACAAGAAAGACGGCGCCCGCCTGAAGCAGCAGTACCTCTGCTCCAAGGACGGCGAAAAAGTCGAACGCAGCGACATGGTCAAGGGCTACGAATTCCAGAAGGGGCAGTATGTCATCTTCACCCCCGAAGAATTGAAAGCCCTGGAGGAGCGCGGGACAGGCGCGATCGAGATCAGGGAGTTCCTGCCGGCGGAGCAAGTCGATCGGATCTGGCTGGACCGCACGTACTATCTCGGCGCGGACAAAGGCGGTGACCGCGCGTACAAGCTGCTCGCCGAGGCACTCGAGGAATCCAAGCGGGTGGCGATCGGACAGTACGCGGCGCGCGGCAAGCAGTACCTCATCATGATCCGTCCTCTGCAGGGCCGGCTCGTGATGGAGCAATTGCGCTACGCCGACGAAATCCGCGACATCGCGGAGATCCCGGTTCCGAAGACGGACGTCAAGGACCAGGAGCTCCAGCTCGCGATCAAAGTCATCGATCAAGGCGCCATCGACGAGTTCCAGCCCCAGAAATACAAGGACAACGTCCGCGAGCGCATGCAGGAGCAGATCGAGCGCAAGGTCAAGGGCAAGGAAATCACGGAGGAGCCGGAAGAGGCGCCGAAGACCAAAGTGCTGGACCTGATGCAGGCGCTCAAGCAGAGCCTCTCGACTCAGGCAGCCGCCGAGCAGAAGCCGGCCAAGCGAAAAAAGGTCGCGGGGAAGCGCTAGCGCATGGCGACCGCTCGGGCACTCCTGTTCGCGATCATGTCGATCGCGGCCGCCGTTTTCATGATCGCCACGATGTGGAAGGTGAACGAGAAAGGCGGGAAGCCCGGCTGGGCAGCTGTTGTGCCGATCTACAATGAAGTCGTGCTGCTGCAGTTGGCGGGGAAGTCCGGGTGGTGGGTGCTGCTGTATCTCATTCCGCTGGTCAACATCATCATCTATTTCATCGCCCGGATCGACCTCGCCAAAAGTTTTGGGCGCGGGGTTGGCTTCGGTCTTGGGCTCATTTTTCTCCCGGTGATCTTCTTTCCGATTCTGGCGTGGGATGACCCGGAGTATGTTGGGCCACCCCCAAGAACTCGCGTGCCAGTTTAGGCCCCATTCCCTTTTCTTCGTGCTTGAAGAAGACGAACACATCGGTCCAGGCGCTCCCCAGCGCCTGGACTTTTGTCATCCAGTCCCTGAGTCCCGCCTCGTCATAGCCTTCGTCGCGTAGCCGGATGTAGCCGAAGTTCGCCGTCGAGACGAGCGGCGTCGTTCCCTCCGCGGTATCTGCGATGCACAATGCCGTGTTTGTGCTGCGCAGGAGGTCATAGACGTCGTCTGACCACCAGGAAACGTGACGGAACTCACAGGCGGCGCGGACATCTGTAGGAAATTGTGTGAGTAGATCACCGAGCCGCGCGAGGTCTTTTCGGAAATTGGGGGGTAGTTGGAACAATACCGCACCCAGTTTGGCATTAAGTTTTCGAATCAGCTCGAGGAAGATCCGGAGTGGTTCGTCGATGTTCCGCAGGCGCGCGATATGGGTGATGCGCTGTGGCGCCTTCAGAACAAAGGTGAATGCCTCCGGTGTCGCCGCGTTCCAGCCGGCGATCGTCTTCTCGTTGGGCATGCGATAAAACGTGTAATTGATTTCGACGGTGCCCAATTGTTGCGCGTAATACTCGAGCCAGTGCTTGCTCGGGAGCTTGGGCGGATAGAAGCTGCCCCGCCACTCCGGGAAGTTGTATCCCGACGTACCCACGAGGAGCCGCGGCATCAGCCGCAAAAACTAGTCACACCGTTCTGGATGGGGGAGTCGTCAATGAAGAAGCTCAGGTTCACACTGATGGCGTTCGCGTTCGGGCTCGCCGCGTGCGGTACGTCCGCCGAGACGGAGCGCAAGCTCGCCGAGCTCGAGCAGGTCAACGCCCAGAAGGACAGTCTGATGCAGGAAGTGGCCATCAGCTCGCGGCTGATCAGCGACATCAACGGCGAGCTCGCCAAAGCCCGAATTCGCAACAACCGGCTCCATGTCTCGAGTGAGACCCCGATGACGGCGTCGACCGACACACTCATGGCCAAGCTGCGCTACGTCGTGGCCCGGGTGTCGGAGGTGGAGGGCGCGCTGGCCGCGAGCCGCGAGCGCGTCAAGAATCTCACCTCCGTGTCGGACAGCCTGCGCACGGCGTTCGACACCACCGTCAGCAATCTCCAGGCGGTGATCGCCATGCAGAAGAACACGATCGACTACCTCACCGATCATGTGAACACACTGACCGAGGAAAACGTCGCGCTGCGCGACAGCCTGGCCACGGGTTACTACGTGATCGGCACGCGCGACGAGCTGAAGAAGAAGGGCATTCTGACCGAGCAGGGCGGCGGCCGCGTGCTCTTCGTGCTCTGGCGTACCGGCAAGACGCTGCAGCCGGCACGCAACCTCGATCCCCGCGACTTCCAGTCCATCGACACGCGGCAGGTAACCCAGATTCCGCTGCCCAGCGCGACGGCCGAGTACCGCGTCGCATCGCTGCAGGATCTCGACTACGTCGCCGAAGAGCGCGTCGACGGGAAATTCCGCGACACCCCGACGCTGACGATTACGTCGGCCGCCGACTTTTGGCGCAACTCGAAGTTTCTGATCATCATTCGAGAAGGGTCGGGAAATACGATGGCGGGTGGGTCAGCGCAGGTGAGTTCGGAGTCGCAAGTCACGAGCAGATAGCTCAGACGCCAAGACGCCAAGTGACAAGTGGCTGCAAGCCGTGAGTGCAAGAGGCCAGGAACTTCCTGGCCTCTTGTACTTGTTGCTTGTGACCACTTCGCAACTTGGCGTCTTGGCGTCTTTTCTTGGAGCTCCTACCTTCGAGCTTATGACTATCCGCTGCGGCTGGACTTCGACTAACGAGCAAATGATCGCCTACCACGACACCGAATGGGGTGTCCCGGTCCATAACGACACACAGCTGTTCGGGAAACTGGTGCTGGATGGTTTTCAGGCCGGTTTGTCGTGGGCCATCATCCTGCGCAAGCGCGACGCGTTCTTGAAGGCCTTCGACGGCTTCGACCCCGACAAGATGGCCCGCTATGACGCGAAACGGATCGCCAGGATTCTTCGAGACCCGGGAATCGTGCGCAACAAACAGAAAGTGAAATCGGCGGTGGGGAACGCGCGCGCCTACTTGAAGATGAAGGAAGCCGGTGAATCGTTCGACCGGTTCTTGTGGCAATTCGTCGGCGGGCAACCGAAGGTCAATGCCTGGAAAACGCTGAAACGCCTCCCCGCCGAGACCAAGGAATCGGTCGCGATGAGTAAGGCGCTGGTCGAGCGAGGCTTTCGGTTTGTGGGTCCGACGATCGTCTATGCCTTCATGCAGGCGGTCGGGATGGTCAACGACCACCTCGTCACCTGCTACCGCTATCGCGAGCTGACTACTTCGCCCGCTCCAGGTACTGACCCGAGCGGGGGTCCACGCGCACCGTCTCGCCGGGAGAGATAAACTCCGGCACCTGCACCGTCACCCCGTTCGACAGCTTCGCCGGCTTCGTGCTCGCCGTCTTGGTGGCGGTTTTCATCACCGGCGACGTTTCCACCACCTTCAGCTCGATCACTGACGGCAGCTCGATCGCAATCGGCCGCCCTTCGAGCCACTCCACCTGGACCACCATCTCGGGCTGCAGCCACGGCGTGTCCTCGCCGACCGCGCGCTCGTCGAGCGTGAACTGCTCGTACGTCTGCTGATCCATCACGTGCACGCCGCCCTGATCCTGGTAGAGCACCTGCATCTCTTTCGTGTCGAGCCGCGCTTCCTGGAGAAAGTCCGTGGCCGCGAGGCGCTGATCGAACGTGTTGCCCGAAACGAGACTCCGGAACCGCACCTGCACGAACGCCCGCAAATTGCCGGGAGTGCGGTGTGTGAAGTCCATGACCCGGCACGGCTGGCCGTCGATCATGAGAACGTGCCCTTTGCGAATGTCTGTGGCTTTCATGGGAGCGTGAACTTAAACCCGCAGCCTTAGCACTCCAAGGGGGAGAGTGCTATCTGCTTGCCCCACAACCTCGCGGTTACTAGCGTGAGCAGCCTCACACACGTTGGTCGTGTCGCATTGCAGCTTTCCGCAGCGACGTGGTCACACCCGACGGGACGGTTTTGACGTAAGGCTTTACGGAATAGTCAGATAGATGACCGGCATCATCTTTGCCTCTCTCAGTGGCGTAAGGAGGGAAGCATGATCAGGCCCATCATCCATCGCCAGCTCACCCGTGGCGACCTCGCCTGCCTCGTCGGCGAGATCGCGCGCGTGGATGTGAGTGAAGGCCGGGAAGCCGACCATGCGCTGCAAGCCGGCGCGGTCGATACCGTCCTCGATTCCCCCGCCGCACTCGAGGCGGTGCTCGGCCGCGGCGGCGCTCCCGCGCCGCTGCCGCTTACCTTGCTCTGGTACATCCCGATTCGCGCGGAGCTGCGGCACCGCGGTGTCACCGATATCCTGCTCGCGGACTATGCCGCGACACTGCCCGTCGTGTTCGCGACGTCGCACGCCCGCGCCGCAATCGCACACCATGATGCCGGCATGGCGGAGTGGTGGCGCTTCGTGTTCGCGCTCCCGCAGGGAACGGTCGCTCAGGCCGAGGCTGCCGCCGACGCCGCGGCGCTGGCGCTGTGGTGGGCGGGCTGCTTTCCCGAGTTCGTCGAGCGGGGCGGCTCGAGCCAGGGGATGGTTCGCGCCTACGTCACATTCGCGGGACGCATGCTCGCGCTCGCCGCTGATCTCCTCGAGACCTCTCAACCCGAGGAGGCCGCGCTGTGCTCGCGCGCCGCTGAGGCCCGCATCGAGCTGCACGCGGCGCTGATCGAGGCGCGCTCCGACTACATCGGCGACAATCCACACAGCAGCGAAAGCCGCCTCAACCGTTTCTTGAGGCGGCTCTCGGAGAACAATTAGTCCCTTACCACTTCGTAATCTCTTCCTGGAACTGCTTCGAGCGCTCCGCCAAGTCCGCCGGCGTGATTGACGGATCCTGTTTGACCACCTCGACACGCTGCAGGTTCGACACCGCCTTGCCGTAGGTCCCCTCGATCGCGAGCGCGGCGCGATACTGCTCGCTCGCCTGCTCGAACCGGCCGGTGAGCTCGAGCGCCATGCCGAGGTTGTTGTGGAACGTGGTGACCTTGTCTTCGATCTCGATCGCCCGCGCCAGCGGGCCGATCGCATCCTCGACACGCCCCAACCGGATGTAGAGCGCGCCCAGATTGTTCATCGCCCAGACGTCGTTGTCGTCTTTCGCGACGGCGCGCTGGTACGCGACGATCGCGTCATCCGTCTGATCGAGCGCTTCGAAAGCACGACCCTGAAGCCGCAACGGCTCACTCGAGGTCGAATCGAGCTGGATCGCGGTCTCGATGTGCACCAGCGCGCGCTCAGCCTTCTCGGACTCGAGCAGCACGCGGCTCAGGTTCAGATGACTCTTCACGTGGGTTGAATCGAGCGTGAGCGCCTGCACAAACGCGCTCTCTGCCGTCTCGCGATCGCCCGACTTCCACGCCGAGAGGCCGAGCATGTAGAAGCCCCAAGGGTTCGTGGGCCGGCCCTCGGTGTACGACTTGAACAGCGCGGCCGCGTCGTCGTAGCGCCGGTCGCGGAAGGCCGAGTCGGCGATCTCGAACGTCACCGGACCACTGATGACGCGAGGCGTGGCCGGCTCGGTGCCGGGGTCGGTGACCGGGCCGTTGCTGGTCGGCGTGACGACACGCTCGCCGGCGGCTGCCTGGTCGGGGCTGCGATCACCGCACGCGGCGAAGGCGTACGCGGCGATCACGGTGCACACGATCCCGATCATCACGATGACCGGGAACTTGAGCGACCGGTTGGTCTGATCGATGGAAAACTGGTACGACATGGCTCCTCCTGGAGCAGGGGTTCGCCAGGGGGAAAGGCAGACCATGGACCAGATGCTAAGTCATTGACTTACAAGGAAGTCGTTGGGCTACTGTGTTTCCGCGAACACGTTCGCGACAGCTAGGAGGCGTCCTTCTGGACACCCAGGCGGCGCATGATCTTGAGCAGGCTGGCGTGATCCGACAGGCCGAGTTCCCTGGCCGTCTTGGTGACGTGCCAGTCGTTTCTCTCGAGAGCCTGGATGATGATTTGGCGCTCGGCTTCCTGCTTTTGCTCCTCGAACGTCCGCGCGTCATCTGACGTGCGGCGTGCGGCGTGCGGCGCATGGGCCGTACGGATCTCGGTGGGGACTGCCTCCCTGGTCAACGACTCACCGTCCGTCGCGATCAGCATCCGCTCGATCACGTTGCGCAGCTCGCGAATGTTGTTGCGGCGCCAGTCGTAGGACATCAGTGCCTCGAGCGCGTCCGGTGTGACGCGCTTGGGCCGCATGCCGAATCTGGCGCTGGTACCTTCGACGAGATGCTCGACGAGCGCCGGCACATCCGACAGCCGGTCGCGCAGCGGCGGGACGCGCAGCACGTGCACGTTGAGCCGGTAGAACAGATCCTCGCGGAAGCGTCCTGCACTCACTTCCTGCTCGAGATCGCGGTGCGTCGCGGCTACGACGCGTGTGTCCACGTCGATCGTCTTGGTGGCGCCGATGCGAGTGACTTTGCGCTCCTCCAGGACGCGCAACAGCTTGGCCTGCGCGGCGGGGGGCAGATCGCCGATCTCATCGAGAAACAGCGTGCCGCCGGTCGCGGCTTCGAACGCGCCTTTGCGCGTGGCATTGGCACCCGTGAAAGCGCCCCGCTCATGACCGAACAGCTCGCTCTCCACCAGCTCGTGCGGCAGCGCGGCGCTGTTGATCGCGACGAACGGGCCCCTGGGATTGGCGCCGAGCCGGTGCAGCTCCCGCGCGACCAGCTCCTTCCCCGTCCCGCTCTCGCCGACGATCAGCACCGAGCTGGGGACGGGCGCGACGCGCACGATGCCTTCCTTGAGCTTCGCCAGCGCGGGACTGGTCCCGACCAGCGGCGATTCGAGTCCGAACCCGCGCCGCAGGAACGTGACCTCATTCGTCAGCCGCCGCCGCTCGATCGCGTTCTCCACCTCCTGCGCCACGCGCTCCATCGGCTCGGCCTTGTCGATGAAGCTGTACGCGCCGAGCCGTATCGCTTGGGCGCAGCGATCGTAGTCGCCGGTGCCGGTGTAGACGATGACCGGCGCCCGCAGGCCCAGGCGCTCGACCGAGCGCAGCACCTCGAACCCGTCCATGCCCGGCATCTCGAGATCGAGGATGACGCAATCGATCGAGTCGCGGGTGAGGCTCTCGAGCGCGCTGCGGCCGCTCTTCGCGATGAGGGTCTCGTAGCCGCGCAGACGCTTGAGATCGTA
>JBLNGI010000064.1:0-11546 GCA_050264615.1 Gemmatimonadota bacterium | reverse complement strand
TCGCGGAACGAGGTCGCGGTCGGGACCGTGAGCGAGTCGGTCATGTTGGCCACGAGCCGCGCGGCGGGGCCGGTAATCGGTGTAGCGCCTGCAGGAGGAGCTGGGAGTTTGGAGCTGGGAGTTTGGGGCGACGCAGCAGGTGTCGCAGGCGGCTGCACTGCCGGAGCCCTCCCCACTCCAAACTCCTGACTCCCAACTCCTCTAATGATCGGGAGCTCGGCAAGCTTGCCGTTGTCGAACAGCTCCCGCCACTCCGGTCCTACGGAAGACGGATCGCGGAGGTATTCCTCGTACATCACTTGCACGAAGGCGGCGTTATGGGTACCGAAGACGAATTCGCTCACGGGCACGAAATCTACCACGTATCTTTCCCAATCCCCACCGGAGCCAAGCCATGAAACTGATCACGACGATCGTGCGGCCGGAGCGGCTGCCTGAGGTCAAGGCGGCGCTGTTTCGGGCCGGAATCACCGGTATCACGCTGAGTCGCGTCAGCGGCCACGGCGGTGAGCACGAGATCGTGAGTCAGTACCGCGCGACCACGGTCGTCATGGAGTTCCACGAGAAGGTGAAGGTCGAGATGGTGTGTTCCGAGCCGTTCGTGCAGCCGTGCATCGACGCCATTCTCTCGTCGGCGCGGACCGGCGAGGTGGGCGACGGCAAGATCTTCGTGCAACCGATCGAACGCGTGATCCGCATTCGGACGGGCGAACAGAACAACGAGGCATTGACGGCGATCAACGCGGATCAGGTGCAGCAGGCGGCGTTGCGCGCCGCCGATGGCGAATGACTCAGTCAACTCAGCTTACGCGGCGAGTTTTCCTTCTCATGAAATCCATCAGGATGAACTGCCCTAACGTCATCGTGTTCGTGAAGTAGGCCTTCCCCCGACAGATCGCGGAAACCTTCTTCACGAACTCGACCAGGCTGCGGTCGCGGGCCAGCATGAAGGTGTTGATCAGGATCCCTGAGCGCCGGCACAGCGCGACCTCACGATACGTCGCCTGCAGAATGTGCGGATCGAGGCCCATCGAGTTCACGTAGATCCTGCCGTCCGGCTGCGTCAGCGCCGACGGCTTCCCATCGGTGATCATGATGATCTGACGCATGTCCTTGCGCTGTCCCATCAGGATCCGACGCGCCAGCTTCAACCCTTCCGTGGTGTTCGTGTGATACGGTCCCACCTGCGCGTGCGCGAGCTGCGCCAGCGGGATCTCCTCGGCGGTATCGTGGAACAGCACGACGCGGAGCGTGTCGCCGGGGAACTGCGTGCGGATCAAGTGCGTGAGCGCCAGCGCGACTTTCTTGGCCGGCGTGAATCGATCCTCGCCGTACAGAATCATCGAGTGCGAGCAGTCGAGCATCAGCACCGTCGCCGACGACGAGCGGTACTCGGCCTGATGCACCATCAGGTCATCGTACTCGAGGTTGATCGGCACGCCGAGGCCTTCACGCTTGAGCGCGTGCGACAGCGTCGCGTTGACGTCGAGATTCAACGTGTCGCCGTACTCGTAGCGCTTGCTCGCGGCCTCCGCTTCCACGCCGGTCGCGAGGTGCTCGGTTTCGTGCGCGCCGAAGCTCGACTTCCCGATGCTGCTGAGCAGGTGCTTCAGCGTGCGATAGCCGAGGAAGTCGATGCCCTTGTCGGTGAGATTGAACTGGACCTGCTGCGCCGCCTCTTTCGCCATCCCGCCCGGCCCGAGCACCGGCTGCTGCGCACCGGGCATCTTCGGGGCCTGTTGCAGATTCAGGTAGCCCTCATCTATCAGCTTCTGAACGATCTGGTCGAGCAAGTCGGCAAGCTGTTTCTGCAGCTCGGCATCCTTTTGCGCGTCGCCGGTCGATTCGCCGCGCAACGCGCCGAACATTTCCGGCGTGAGCTGCCCGGAGTCCATGAGCGCTTGCAGGATCGCCTGCCGCAGCGCGTCGAGCGAGCGGTCGGGATCTTCCTCGCCGAACTCTCCCCAGAACGGGTGCGAGTAGGGACCGCCCGCAAACCCCGACTGCAACAGGAAGTCGGCGAGCTGATCGAGCAGCGCCTGGAGATTGAGCGTCTCGAGCAGGCCGGAGACGTATCGGCTGTACGTCGTGTAGCGCATCGATTCCTAATCTAGCACCGATCGGTCATGCGATGGTGACGACGAACCCATGCGGATCGCGCTGCAGGCGCGCGGCGGTAAAATCGGGAATCACCGCCGTGGCCCCGGCGAAGTCGGCCTGCGGATGCGTGGTGCGAAGCGCAACCACACGAGCGCCGGCGGCGAGCCCCGCGGCGATCCCGGGCGGCGCGTCTTCGAACACGACGCATGACGCGGGATCGACACCCAGCCGCCGCGCGCCCAGCCGGTACCCGTCGGGTGCCGGTTTCCCCTTGGAGACGTCGTCGCTGGAGACGACGACTTCCGGGATCGGAAGCCCGACGGACGAAAGCCGCAGCCGGGCCAGGTCGGGGCTGCACGACGTCACGACGGCCCAGGCTCCGGCCGGCAGGCTCGTCAGGAAACGCCGAACGCCGGGGACTTCCACCAGTCCAGCGGTGTCGAGAAGCTCGGCGTTGTCGATCCACGCCACTTCCTGTTCGGCGTCCGCGTGCGGCGCGACGATTCTGACCGTGTCGCGGGTGCGCCGGCCGTGCGCGACTCGTAACAGCGCGTCGGAATCGATGCCCAGGCGAGCGGCCCACAGGCGACACACCCGCTCGACCACGGCGCGCGAGTCGACGAGTACACCGTCCAGGTCAAAGAGAAACGCGGAACACTGGATTTCCATGAACCCTTAATTTGGTGACATGCCTGCTCGCGATACAGCGCGGCTGTACGGACTCGGCGCGCTCGCGCACCGCAACTTCCGCCTCTTCTTCATCGGCCAGGGCATCTCCCTCATCGGTACGTGGATGCAGAACGTCGGCGAAGGATGGCTCATCCTCTCGCTGACCAACTCGCCGTTCTACGTCGGCCTCACCTCGGCGCTCAGCTCGCTCGGCGTGCTGTTGTTCAGCCTGTACGCCGGCGTGATCGCCGACCGCACCGACAAGCGCCGCTTCATCATCTTCATGCAGGTCGCGTTCATGCTCGAGGCGTTCACGGTCTCGATCCTCGTCTGGAGCGGCGTGGTGCAGGTCTGGCAGGTCCTGCTGCTCGCCACGCTGCTCGGCATCGCCAGCGCGTTCGACATCCCGATGCGCCAGTCGTTCGTGGTCGAGATGGTGGGCAAGGACGACCTGATGAACGCGATCGCGCTGAACTCGTCCCTGTTCAACGGCGCGCGCGTCATCGGTCCTGCGATCGCGGGCCTGCTCATCGGCGCCGTGGGCATTGCGTGGTGCTATTTCCTGAATGGCCTGAGCTACCTCGCGGTGATCGCCGGGCTGTTGATGATGCGTCTCCCGCCTCGGCCCGCTCCGGCCCAGACGGCCTCCGCCTGGACCGGCTTCCGGGAAGTGCTGATGTACCTGCGAACCGACCGGCGGCTGCGCGTCCTGATGGTGCTGACCGCCATCCTGAGCGTGTTCGGCTTCCCCTACATCTCCATGATGCCGGTCTATGCCCGCGACGTGCTGCATCGGGGTGCGGGGGGATACGGCATCCTCACTTCCTCGATCGGGATCGGCGCCGTGATCGGCGCGCTGGCGATCGCCCTGTACTCGGCGCGGATTCACGCGCGGGGCCGGCTCATGCTGATCGGCGGCACCGCGTTCGGCGTCCTGCTCATGCTGTTCGCCGCGTCGCGCTCGCTGGGGCTCTCGATTGCCCTGCTGGCACTCGCCGGCTGCGCCATGATCGTGAACAACTCGCTCGCCAACACACTGCTGCAGACCGGCGCGCCCGACCATCTGCGCGGCCGGATCATGGGCTTCTATTCGTTCGTCTTTGTGGGAATGGCGCCGTTCGGGGCGTTTCTCTTCGGCGTGGTCGCCGAGCACACCGGGGTGCCGGTGACGATTGCAGCGGGTGGAGCGATTGTGGCGCTGGCCGTGGTGATCGCCGGGTTGGCGGTCCCTACCATCCGCGACGCTTGATTTCGGCGACCACGAGATCCGCGGCCCCCTGAAAGCCCAACCGCTCGGTGTTCAACACCAGGTCGTACTGCGTCAAATCCTGCCGGTCGCGGCCGTAATGCGTCTTGACGTATTCGTCGCGCCGGGCGTCGGTTTCCTGCATCGCCTTGTCCACGTCGCCCGGACTCACGCCGAGACGCTCCATCGCGACCTGCCTGCGGAACGGTTTCGACGCGATGACGTAGAGGTGTAACGCGTTGGACCGCGTCGCCAGCACTGCCTGGGCGCCGCGGCCCACGAGAATGACCCGTCCTTCCGACGCCGCCTCTTCGATGACACGCTCGGTGGTTTTGACGACCGTTTCCTCTTCCGCCGTGTCGACCGGAAGCGGATGCTCGCCGGTCGCGATGAACATCTCCGGCGCACCGACCGCGAGGGTGCGGGCCAGCCGCTCCAGCAGCCCCGGCGTCCGTTCTTCCCGGCGTGCGACCTCGTCCTCGGGCAAGCCGGCGAGCCGCGCCACCTGCTCGACGAACTCATTGTCGATCAGCGTCCACCCTGGGAGACGCGCCGCGACGAGCCGCGCGATCTCCGAGCCCCCCGACGCGTACTGCCGCGTGACCGTAACCAGCGGTTTTACGGCCGCCGTAGGTTCTGCCTCAGCTCGCCGATGTTGAGCACCGGAATCCCGCCCTCGGTCGGCACGAGGATGATCATGTTGTTCGAGGCTTTGAGCTCGCGCAGCACGTCGAAGTACTGCCGCGTCAACGCTTCGGGCGTGAGCGTACGATTGAGCAGGTCTTGCTGCTGGGCCTGGAGCCGCGCCACTTCGACGCGGTGCCGTTCGGTCTCGACCTGTTGCTCCTGCGCGATTTTATTGTTGATGGCCTGGACGACTTGCGCGGGAGGTTGCAGGTCGCGCAGGAAGAACGCCGTCACGGTCGCGATGCGAAATGGCGGACCGCCGGCACGCGGTTGCGTGACGAGCGCCGAATCGACCAGCTCTTCCATGGTGCGGGCGATCTGGGTGCGCTTGGAGATGTCGTTGATGGAGTACTGCACTATCGCGTCGCGCACGCCTTTGCGGATGGCGTTGCGCACTGCGCTGTGGATCTGGTCCTCATTCCCGATCTCGGTATAGATGTGCGCCGCCTGCGTGGGATCGATCTGCCAGCGCAGGCCGACGTCCACCGTCATCCCCATCTGCTCGCGCGATAGCGCGGCGATTTCCTCGATCTGCTCACCGGAGAACGGATACTGCTCCTCGCGGGTCGTGTAGCGCTCCACCGACGACCACGGGGTGACGAAGCGAATGCCGGGCATCAGCGGCTTGGGATCGACGGCGCCGAACGCATGCCGGACGCCGACCTGGCCCGCGTCGACGACGACGAACATCGACAGCAGCACGAGGACGACGCCAAGGGTCATCGCGGCGTAGCTCGCTATGCGCAATGCGCCGCTGACGGGACGGCCGACGCCTCCTCCGCTCTCGACGCGCACTGTAGCCGCGCCGAGACGCAGGAAGAAGGCGATGGCGAGGAGTACGAAACCAAAGACGAGGTTGCCCATGGCGACTCCCAGGATGGAAGAGGGTTACCTGCTTACGTGAAGAGGTTCGGTCCGGTTCCGGGTCCCGCCGGCCCTTTCCCAAAGGGAGGCTTCTGCTCCGAGCGCGCGCGCACGTAGCCGAGCTCTTCGCTGCGCGCGATCCGCTTCTCGGCGACGAGACCCTCGAGCACGAGCTCGCACGCCGACACCATCGTCGCGGGATCCTTCCTGCCTCCCAGGCCCACCTGGTCGATCAGCGCCAGCAGCCCCGGCACGACCGTGAAGCCCTTGAGGAGCGACTCGGAGCGCTCGTCGGGCGTGATTTTGAGCGCGCCGCCTTCGTCGAACCAGTGCACGATGTCGTCGACGTTGGCCCCACCGACGCGGCCTTCGAACGTGCTCCCGGCGGCGCGGCGGATCAGATCCTTCGCGATCGTCTCGGAGCCCTGCAGCTCGCCCTCGTACTCGAGCTCGAGCTTGCCCGTGATCGCCGGCAAGGCGGCGTACACATCGGAGATCCGCGGGACGATCGTCTTCTCTTTGCTGAGGATCGTGCGGCGCTCGGCATTCGAGACCACGTTGTCGAGCACGCTGATCGGCAGGCGCTGCGACACGCCGCTGCGCCGGTCCACCCGCTTGTCCTCGCGCGCCTCGAACGCGATCCGCTCGATCAGCTCCGCCATGAAATCGGGGACGCGGATCGATCTTGGTCCGCCATTCCTGTCTACCCACGCCTCTTGTTGCGTAATGGCCGATCCCAGCTCGACCGTCAGCGGATAATGCGTCGTGATTTCCGAGCCAATCCGATCCTTCAGCGGGGTAATGATCTTCCCCCGGGCCGTGTAGTCCTCGGGGTTGGCGGTGAAGACTAACGCCACGTCGAGGTTGAGGCGCACCGGATAACCTTTGATCTGGACGTCGCCTTCCTGCATGATGTTGAACAGCCCCACCTGGATCTTGCCGGCAAGATCGGGCAGCTCGTTGATGGCGAAAATGCCGCGATTGGCCCGCGGCAACAGCCCGAAGTGCATGGTCAATTCGTCGGACAACAGGTGGCCGCCGCGCGCCGCCTTGATCGGATCCACGTCGCCGATGATGTCGGCGATGGTCACGTCCGGCGTGGCGAGCTTTTCGACGAAGCGCAGCTCGCGGGGCAGCCAGGCGATCGGGGTCTTGTCTCCGTGCTCGGCGATCAGCTCGCGCCCGTATTTCGAAATCGGCTCGAACGGATCGTCGTTGACCTCGCTGCCGGCCAGGATGGGGATCTCCTCGTCGAGCAGCGTGACGAGCTGGCGCAGGATCCGGCTCTTCGCCTGCCCGCGCAGGCCCAGCAGAATGAAGTTGTGGCGTGAGAGGATCGCGTTCACGAGCTGCGGCAAGACGGTCTCCTCATACCCGACGATGCCGGGGAACAACGGAGAACCGTTCTCGAGTAGACAGATCAGGTTTTCCCGCATTTCGTCCTTGACCGAACGCTGGCGGCGCGCGGGACTCGCCCACTCCGTCTGCTTCAGCTCACCGAGTGTCGTCGCTGGGGTCATGGAACGACGTTAACTGACGGAGGGCTGCCTTGACAGGGGGTGGCCGGCGGCGAGAGCGTGGGGTCATGCGAGTTTCTTCCGTCCTGCTCGCAGTCGTGGCTGTCGTATCGCCCGCCGCAGCGCAGCAGCCCGCCGCGCCGCCGGTCGATACCGTCGCGGTCGTTGCGCTGCATCTCAGCGACGGATCCGACGTCACCGGCCGCGTGGTCGCCGCGGACGACACATCGCTCACGTTGCTCACGTTTGCCGGCGCGCGTGTCACGGTGCCACGCCGTTCCATTGTGTCGTGGCGCCCCCAGGCGGGTCGGCTCACGGCCCAGGGCTTTCAGCGTTCCGACGCGAGCTCCAGCCGCCTGTTTTTCGCCCCGACGGCGCGCACGCTGCCGAAAGGGAGCGGCTACTTCACCGACTACTACATCGTTTTTCCGACCGTGGGGGCCGGTGTGTCAGACCGCGTCATGGTGTCCGGTGGCGTCTCGATCATACCGGGGAGCGATCAATTCGTATACTTCGCCGGCAAAGTCGGGGTCGTACGGAGTCCGGATGCCGCTGTCGCGATCGGCGCATTTTGGGCGACCGTGCCGAATGAATCCGACGCCACGCTGGGGATGGGCTACGCGGTCACGACGCTGGGCAGCGAGGATCACGCCATCACTGTGCTCGGGGGCCTGCCGTTCACGACACACGATCTCGCGCCTCAGCCATTGTTTGTGGTTGGCGGCGAGACCCGGATCGGCAGCGGCAGCAAATTGATGGTGGAGGCTTGGAAACTACCGGAAGAGGACGCGGTGCCGGCGCTGTTTGGCGTGCGCGCGTTCGGGAAGCAGCTGTCCGTCGGCTTTGGTCTGGTCTACGTGTTTCCCAACAGCATCGAGGGATGGCCGTTCATCCCGTGGGTGGACTTCAGCGTCACCTGGTAGATCACCCCGTACTCTGCAACCCTTGCGCGATGCCCCGCACGCTCGCCATCAGAGCGCGGAACAGGTCGTCGTCGGGACGGCCCGCCGCGCGCCAGCGCTCCAACAGGTCGACCTGCAGCAAGCTCATGGGATCGACGTAGGGGTTCCGCAGCCGGATCGAGCGTTGCAGCGCCGGATCGGAGTCGAGCAGCGCCCGCTCGTGCTTCAAGCTGAGCACCTGCGCGCTCGTGCGATCGAATTCCGCGCGAATGGCCGGGAAGTAATGATCGCCGAGCGCGCCCGCCAGCCGCGCGTAGCGCGCCGCAATCGAGAGATCGGCGACACTGAGCACCATCTCGACGTCGTCGATGAGCGTGCGCAGGAACGGCCAGTCGCGCACCATCTCGTCCAGGGTTGCCGAGCCGTAGCGCGCTGCCGCTCGATCGAGCGCCGTGCCGACCCCATACCAACCGGGGAGCAAATGGCGGCTCTGGGTCCAGGCGAACACCCAGGGAATCGCCCGCAGCTGCTCGATCATGCCCGCCCCCGCTCCCCCCGGCGGCTGATCGGAACCGTGGCGTGAAGCGGGACGGCTGCCGATGGCCATGCGCTGGATGACATCGATCGGCGTCGCCTGCTGGAAGTACGCGGCGAAGCGCGCGTCATCATACACGAGGGCCCGATACGCCGCGCGGCCGTCCCGCGCGATTTCATTCATGATCCTGGTCCACTCGGCTTCTCGAGGATCAGGGCCCTGGGGCAGGGCAGTCGCGCGCGCCACCGCACTGACGGTTTGCTCGAGCGTGCGCATGGCGACCCCGCGCAAGCCGTACTTGGCATTGATGACTTCACCCTGCTCGGTCACGCGCAGCCGGCCCTTCACCGAGCCGCGGGGCGCGCTGAGAATGGCGCTGGCGATCCGGCCACCGCCGCGACTGACCGTTCCGCCCCGCCCGTGAAAGAACGTGAGATCGACGCCTGACCGCTCCGTGACCGTGACGAGCGCGGCTTGCGCCTGCTGCAGCGCCCAGCGCGACGCCGCGATCCCCGCATCCTTGTTGCTGTCGGAGTAGCCGATCATCACGACCTGGTGCGTGTCCCTCGCGCCGAGGTGCGCGCGGTAGTACCCGTCGCCAAGCAGGTCCTCGAGCACGCTCGGCGCACGCTCGAGATCGGCCACGGTCTCGAACAGCGGCGCGACGTCCAGCGGCACCTGGCTTCCCGTGCCCGCGAGGCCGCCCCAGCGCGCCAGCGTCAGGACGGAAAGGACATCGTCGGCGCCCTCTGCCATGCTGACGATGTACGGTCCCACGGCCCTGTGCCCGAATCGTGCCCGGCACGAGGCGATGGCTGCGAACACCTCGAGCACGCGCGACGCCTGAGCATCAGGCGCTCCCGCGGGGTCGTCGCATTGCTCGAGAATGCGCCGCAGCCGCGCCGAGCGATCGGCCGGACTGCGAGTGCTCCAGTTCGCGTCCCGCAGCAACGCCCCGACCACCGCGCGATGCACGAGCGCATGCTGCCGGAGATCGATGGTGGCCAGGTGAAAGCCGAACGTCTCCACGCGGCGGAGCAGGCGCTGCACGCCGAACAGCCCGGCGTGCTCGCCGCGATGCGCGCGCAGGCTGGCGATGACGTCCCGGAGGTCGCGCTCGAGCTCTGAGGGGCCGGTGTACCCGTGCGGCTCATCGCGCCGCGTCGCGTCGAGCCGCGCGCCCATCAGCCCAAACAGCACGCGGTAGGGCATGTCGTAATAGCGAGTGGGAATCGCGGCCAGTGCTTTGGGGAAGTGCGCGCTGTACTCGCGAATACGCCCGCTCACCGCGTCGCTCACACCAACCCGCGCTCCCGATTGCGACAGGCGGCGCGACAACTCGGCTGTTTCGCGCCGGTACCGCTCCAGCACCAGCTCGCGCTGCCGTTCGAGCGCGGCGCGGAGCGTATCCGCTCCCACGTTGGGATTGCCGTCCATGTCGCCGCCCACCCACGACCCGAACCGCAGGATCGGCTGAACCGGCCGGGCCGCGACCTGTTCCAGCTCTTCGTAGAACGGCGGCACGATGCGGTAGACGATGTCGGTGAGATAAAAGAGCACGTTCTCGAGCTCGTCCATCACCGTGGGCCGCGCCGACGGATGAGGATCGGTTTGCCAGGCGGCCGTGACTTCTTCGCGGATCCGCGCGAGCGCGGCGTGCTCTTCGTCGGGCGTGCGGGACGGATCGAGGCGCTCGACGAGCAGCCGGCCGATCACCTGTTCCTTCTCGAGCAGGGTACGCCGTGTCGCCTCGGTCGGATGCGCCGTGAACACCGGCTCGATCCGCAGCGGCTGCTGCAGCAGCGCGGCACCGGCGGCCTTCAGGCTGCCTTCCTGCGGCGCGGTGGCGTCGCGCAGATAATCACGCCGGCGCCGGATGCGGTGAATGCGCTCGGCGAGATTGACGACCTCGAAGAAGGTCGCAAAGGCGCGGATCAGCGTCTCCGCATCCCGGGCCGGGAGACCCTTTACGAGCTCGTGCAGCTCGTCATCGGCCGAGGCGATCGCGGCGTGGCGCGCCCGCTCGACGAGCTGGAAGAAGTCCTCGCCGCATTGCTCGCGCAGCACGTCGCCCACGAGCGCGCCGAGGGTTCGGACATCGTCCCGGAGCGGAACATCCTTCGGCGCAAACTCGGTCAGGAGCCCTCGGCCGGCTTGAACAGTCGCGCGGTGCCGATTCCCCACGCCGGAAGGTCGATCGACGCACGCCCGTCGCTGCCGACCGGAAGGGGATCGCCGTTTTGCTCGACCAGGGTGGTGCGGCGTGCGAGCTTGAACGCGTACGCCGCCGGCCAGACGCCGACGGCCCGCGCCTGCCCCGACACATCGAGCAGCTTCACGATGGCCCCTTCGCCGTCGTCCGCGGCCTTGGCGCCGACAATCATGACGTTCTTGTCGGCGTAGAACAGCGCGCGGTCCTTCGTGATCAGCGGGCCGGGAGTGTCGTTGGTGTAGGGCGGACTCACATACAGTGGATCGCATGCCGCCCAGCCGCGGCGCACCGGCTCAGCCGCATCCCCAGGCGCGAGCAGGGAGATGCGGAAGCGGAATGTGACCGCGCGGCCCTGTGCCGCCGCGTAATTGGTGTGCCAGTAGTTGTTCATGGCGTACGCGAACAACGTTCCGTCGGGGGGGGGCACGCTGCTGCGCCGCCACTGGCCCCGGAACAAATCATTCAATGTGAACAAAGGCGTGTCGGGCGCGCTCCACAGCAGGCCCTCATTGCCCTCGTGCAGCCACACCCAGTGCGTGTGGCAGTACCAGTCACGGCAGCTCCCCGGCTGTTGATCGCGGTCGACCGTCATGCGTCCGAGCGGGACCTCAACCTCCACGACCGGCCTGGTGAACGCGAACGGGAACGCGACGTAGAGCGCTTCCTTGGCGAACGTCGGCGTCTTGCTGATGCGGTTTTCGACGTCCACCCAGGGCAGCTCGTCGTACAGCGTCACGCTCGACGTGACGGCGGGGAAACCGTCCAGCGCGCGCTCGGTGACCAGCCGGACGCCGATGCCGGGCAGCTTCTCGCG
>JBLNGI010000063.1:0-8458 GCA_050264615.1 Gemmatimonadota bacterium | reverse complement strand
CCCTGATTCTCGACCACCGCCCACGTCGACCCCTTGAGCAGCCGGGCGGTGTTGTCGGGCCACGTAAACCCGGAGAGCACCAGCGCGTCGGCCGGATCGGTGAACGTCACGGGATTCGCGCCGCTCTTGGATGGTTTCCAGAACACGTCCCCGTCGATGAAAATGGGCATGCGGTCACGTTCGTAGCCCAGCGTCAGCCAGTGCGTCGTGTCCAGCGTGGCCCGGAAGATGGCTCCCGGAATCCACTCCACGCGGTCGCGCGCCGGAGCCGTGCTGGAGATCAGGGCGGGCTCGGTGCCGGCAGCCGTCGTGTCGGCTTTCGCGCCGCTGTCGGGGCCAACGGCTGCGATGCTGGACAGCCCCACGTCCTTGTTCGCCGCGAGATCACCCGCGCCGCCATAGCCGATCAGCACGCCTCCAGAGCGGACCCACGCTTTCAGTTTCGCGCTCCCGTCATCGCCGAGTTCGCGGCGCATCCGGGCGCCGCTGCCGTCCGGGATGATCAGGACGTTGAACGAGTTGAGGTCGTCCATGCGCGCGATGGCCCGCAACGGCACCGGGGTGAAGCGCGCGTTCAGCTCCTTGTCCAGGAAGTACCACAGCCAGCCCCAGCTCGTCTCCGAGATGCCGTCGCCCACAGCCACGAGAATCGTGGGTGGGCGCAGCGCAACCACCTCACCCGAGCCGATACCGATGTCGCCGGTGTCGGGAAAGGCGGTCTGCACCGGCGCCACCGCGACGCCGTAGGACGGGCCGAGTGCCGCAATCCGCTCGTGCAGGGCGGCGCTGTTGCGCTGCGGCCGGGCGATGAAGGTGCCACGCGGGAAAGCCCTGGTGCCCGCCTGAATCGGCCGGGTGGCGACCGCGAGCCGGAACCCCTCGACCTCCAACGCGTATGCCAGGCGCGCGGCGCCGGGCCGGTCGTTAGGAAACGCGTACGCGCTCGCGGCGCGCGCGGGCGCGGGAGGCGCGGGGAGCAGTGAGTCGGTGACCGGTTCACCACCGGAGGCGGCACCAGCGTCCTCGATCCAGTAGGCGTCGAGATTGAACGTCAGCGGGAGCGACCACGCGGTGATGTCGTAGAAGCCGTATTCCTCTTTCTCGGCGTCCTCACCGCGCCGCCGGTTACGCTGGAACTTGGCGCGCTCGCGCTCCACAAAGGTGCGCTGCAGCTCGGCCTCGGGCTCGAGGATGGCCTTGATGAGGTGGCGCTGCGGCTGGTTCAGATCGATCACATAGCTGCCCGCGGGGAACGTCCTGGCAGCGGCAGGACTTCTCGCGCTCACATAAGCGTGCGCCGCGCGCGTCGAGAGTGGCTGCCGCAGGCGGGTCACTTCGACGCCGTTGCGCAGCAGGAGCCCGACGACGTGCGCGGCCGATTGGGGATCGTTGCCCGGGATGATCACGACGCGTTTCAGTCGATCCGACGCGGCCGCGGTCAGGGCCGTGCGGCGGAACTCGTAGTAGTCGGTGAGCCGGCTCTGCCGGTTCTTGGCGGTCGTCTCGAGGGTCGCGAGTGAGGCGACGAAGTGATGCGCGATGCCGTCGCGGAACGTGGTGATGCTGCCGTCGTCGCGGCGCTTGCGGAATTCGGGCCCGCCGTCGGTCTCATACGTCATGCCGGTGGCGCCCTGGAACGTGGACCAGACGTCCCAGTACCCGAAATAGAAAAAGTCGAAAACGCCCCGCACGAAGTACTGCCAGCCATACCGATCGAACGCGGCCGCGTTGCCGCGGCCGTAGGTATCGAACCATTTCGTGGTCTGGGGCGGCAGGTTCATGTTGACCGCCTGCGCGACGGGCGGGAAAAAGAAGTTCGGCGTCGTGGAGTGGTGGTCGACGAACACCTGCGGGTGCCACCGCATCACGCCGTCCATCATCGCGCGCACTTCCGGCTGGCTCTGCGCCAGCAAATCGCGATTCATGTCGAAGCGGTAGTGGCTGTACCGGCCGGTGATGCTCCAGGGGAGGTTTTGCTCGAAGGCCCACGGGTGGTCGGCGCCCACCGCGACGGAGTTATACCACGCGGCAAAACGCTCGTGACCATCGGGATTCGCCGAGGGGTTCAGCACGAGCACGACCGACTTGAGGAGCTCCAGCGTCTGCGGCTCCTCCGACGCGGCCAGCTGGTAGGCCACCTGCAGCGCCGCCTCGAAGCCCGCCGGTTCGTCGCCGTGCACGGAGTACTGGAAGTACGCGACCGCGGGCTGTTGCGCCGCGATCGCCGCCGCCCGCGCCGCCGACGTCTTGCGGGGATCGGCCAGCTCGCCGAGGCCGGCACGAATCTGGTCGAGCTTCGCGATGTTCGCGGGATCGGAGATGATCAGCGCCCGAATCGGCCGGTACTCGCTCGTGCGCCCCCAGGTCTCGATCCGCACGCGGTCGCTGGCCGTCGCCACCAGAGTGTCGAGATAGTGTTGCATTACTGCGTACATGGTGTGCTGGTCGCCGGCGGCGTAGCCGGTGATCGTCTCGGGGCGGGGAACCGCCTGGCGGTACGGGCCGCGCGCGTAGAAGTCGAATTGGTCTTGCGCAGCAAGCGGCGACGCCAGAAGTAGAGCAAACAGGAGCGGGCGCATGATGTCCTTCAGGACAATGATTGCCGAGCCCACCCTTCAGGGTGGGAAGTGAGGGGAGAAAATGAGTCTTTTTACGCCCGGCGGCGAGCCGCGGGGAGGGCTTGGTCGAACGAGGAGAATTCGAACGGCTTGGGAACGCACGGCCGTCCCGTCCCGTCGAGGAAGCGGCGCATCTGCTCGTTCACGAGGTCGCCTGTCGTGAAAATGACGCGCTCCGCGTGCGCGGGGTCGTGGCTGCGCAGGCGCTCAAACAGCTGCTCACCCGACAGATCGGGCATACGCATGTCCACGATCACGGCGTCGTACTTCGAGGCCTTGAGGCGGTGGAGCGCATCTTCGCCGCTCGCGGTCGTCTCGACCTCATGGCCCTTACCGGCCAGATAGCGCTGCAGCGACACGCGCACGGATGCCTCGTCGTCGACGACGAGCACGCGCAGGCTGTCGCGGCCGACCGGCGTCACGGGGCTGGCAGCCGCGTGGTCGCCTGATGCGCGCGGCGTCGTGATCGGGAGCTCCACCACGAAGCGGGCGCCGCCCTGGGGCGGGTTTTCCGCCCAGATCCGGCCCTCGTGCTCGCGCACGATGCCAAGCGAGATCGACAGCCCGAGGCCGGTGCCCGAGCCCGTCGGCTTCGTCGTGAAAAACGGATTGAAGATGCGCTCGATCAGGTTCGGAGGAATGCCGGCGCCGGTATCCTCGACCTCGATGCGAATCGTCTCGCCGGCCCGGCGGGTGCGCACACTGAGGCGATGATGCTGGCCGTCGCGCTGCTCCATCGCCTGCTCGCCGTTCGTGATCAGGTTCAGGAACACCTGTTGCAGCTGGTGGGCATCCGCCATCGTGTCGGGGAGCGACTCGTCGTATTCGCGGCGCACGTCGATCCCGCGCACCCGGAGCTCGTACCCCCGCAGCTCGAGCGTGTCGTCGAGGACCTGATTGATCGATGTCTGCACCTTCTCGGCTTTATGCTGGCGAGCGAACGTCAGAAGGTTCTGTACGATGCGGCTCGCGCGCCTGGCCTCGCTGTAGATCGTCTCGGCGGCGGTCCGCTGGTCGGGCGGGAACCGCTTTTCGGCCAGCAGCAGCTGGGCAAACGCCGAGATGCCGGCGAGCGGGTTGTTCAGCTCGTGCGCGACACCCGACACCAGCTGCCCGATCGCGGACATCTTCTCCGACTGGATGAGCTGTTCCTGCAGCATCTTCTGGTCGGTGACGTCGCGAATGAGACAGAGCACTTCTTCGTCCTTCTGCGGCGTCGAGTACGTGATCGAGATGGTGCGGACCTCGCCGTCCTTGCGATAGAACTGCGACTCGAACAGACCCGTTTCGCCCGACAGCGCCTGCTGGAAATGCCCCAGCGCTTTCGGCAGGTCGTCGTCGGGAAGCATCGGCGCAAACCACTGGCCCACGAGCTCTTCGCGCTTATAGCCCGAGATGTTTTCCGCGGCGTGGTTGACGGTAGTGAAGCGCCCGTTCGCGTCCAGTGTGACGATCGCATCGGAAGCGGACTCGACGAGGTGGCGGTAGCGCGCCTCGGAGCGCGCCAGCGTGTCGGCAGCGCGCTTGGGATCGGTGATGTCGCGCAGCGTGGCGACCGTGCCGATCAGGTCGCCGTCGACCCGGAACGGACCGCTCGAGACCGCGACGTCGCGTTCCTCGCCGGTGCGGTGATTCACGATCTTCGTTTCGTAGCGCTGCGGCGTGCCGGCGAGCACCTTGTCTTCGTGCGCGGCGACGTGCGCCCGTTCGCCCGGGGTGACGGCATCCGCGATCAACTGCCCGACGATATCACCGGTTCCCCATCCCAGCAGCACGGCGCCGCTCTCGTTCGCCGCGAGCACGCGGCGATCGGTACCCGTGACCACTACGGCGTCTGGCAGGGCGGCCACGATATCGGCTGCCGCCTGCAACAGGTCCAGCCGCGGGCGCTTCGCAATCGCGGTGCTCTCGCGGGTACCCCGGGTGGGTGAGACACGGCGCGGCTTACTCACGCGTAATAAGATGCCTCCATCGAGAACTTCATCAGCTGCAGGCTCTCCAGCGCGGCCTTGGTCACCTTCTCGGGTGTGTCGCTGTTCCCGCGCTTCACGCAGTCCTTGATGATTTCAAGCGCGTGAATCGGGTGCTCATCGTCGTATTTGGCGTGCTCCTCCAGCCACCAGCGCCCCCGCGGCCCGATCCTTTCATTCTTCGCGAGCCCGCGCAGCGCCTTTTCGGAGATCTTCTGAGCGACGCCCTCCACCGCATAATTGGTCGCCGATACTGCCTGGCCAAACTCGGCGTTCCGGCACATGTCCGTCAAATAGGCATGGAAGCGCTTGACCTCGGGGATCATCGGCTCCGGCTCCTGGAAACGCTTTTTCTGAACCTTGAAGCCGTCGCCCATCGCGCGCCACATCGCATCGTGCCGGCGTTCGACCCGGATGTTGTCGGTAAAGAACTCCTTCCCCATCGGTGGCGAGCGATCCAGCAAGATCTGCAGCCACTGCGGAAAGTCCCGGATGATCGGGTAGAAGGCAACGAGGAAGTTCTGGATCTGCCCCTCGATCAGCTGATTCTCGGATGCATCTATGATCACCGGCGTGTCGAGAATCGCCTGGCGGCGCGGCTCCAGAGTCGCATCCAGCTCGGCGACCCAGGCTGGGTGCGGGGTGATTTCGACTGCCATAGCTGCTCCTCTCGCGGGCGCGAATGGGGCTCAAAACGGGACTTACGGTTCAGTGTGGCCAGAATGTAGGGGCGGACGACAAAACTGCAAAGCTCAAGCCGGATCGTGACTTGGCACACGTGTCGAGGACGATGTCTTGACAAGATATATCGTAACAGAATATCGTCACGTAACATCTAACAAGAGGCAGAGATGGGTGGTAGGTTCGGATGGGAGGCTCTATGGGGCTTCCGCGCGGGACCGGGCAGACGTGGTCACCGGCGGCGCCAGTGGTTCGGCGCCGGTGACATGAAGTATGTGATCCTCAAGCTGATCCGGGACAAGCCCCGTCACGGGTACGAGGTCATGAAGGAGCTGGAAGAGCGCATGCACGGTTGCTACTCGCCGTCCCCTGGCACCGTATATCCAACGTTGCAGTGGCTCGAGGATGAGGGGCTCGTCGTCGCGCGCGACGTCGAGGGCAAGAAAGTCTACGAAATCACCGACACAGGGCGGGCATTCTTGGACGAGCACAAGGACACAGTCGAAGACATCTTCGATCGCGTACGGGAGACCGTCGAGCGCACCGTGGGTGGCTCGATGGTAGAGGTGAATCGGGCTCTTGGGCAGCTCGTGAAGACAGTCTACCGCACGGGCTGGAAGGCCGACTCCGATGCAGCGCGCAAGAGCGTCGCCGACATACTGGCGAAGGCGGCGGCGGAAATCGAAGAGTTGGCGAAGGCGCCTGCCGGGACCGCCTGACCCTAGCGCACTGCCGTAGGGAGCAATTCCGCAGGTCGCGTAAGAGCTGGCGGTGATGAGGCGCTAGCCGCAATAATCTTGAGGCTACTGAAACCAGACCCAGATCGTCGCTTTCGGGCAGCCTCCGAAGTTTTCCGTCCGGCCGAAGGGCCGCGAAAAACCCGGCAACACGGGCATCCGGGCGGCACGCACTGGCCCCCGGTAGATCTCCACGGCCTCCACGTCTTCGACGCGCAGGCCGGTGAGCGGCCAGCTCGGATTCTCGCCGAACCACGTGAACTCGTCGGCGGGCACGCCACTATTCGGTGGGCCCGGGTAATCCATCCCCGGGAAAATGACTTGGTACTGAATGAGCTCGGCGCGAGCGAATCCCTTGGCTGCTACCGACCGCGCGCGCGGCAAGGCATCCGCGAGTGAGCCGCTCTCGATCCCCTGCTCGGCGAGCTCCTCGCGCGTCACGAGGATCGCGTTGCCGCCGCGGCACCGCATCTGCCGAGAGTCGCTTTCCCCGAACGCCCACCCCAGCCGCGGAGCAAGCCCGCTCAGCGTGGACGCTTGGCTGCGGCTCAATCCGGATGGCAGGGGCAGCATGATCAGCGACAGCTCCATCGCCTCGTCCTTGGGCAGCGTCAACGAACGCGTAATCGCGTAGTACCCGCGTTTGCGCACGCGCAGCATGTAGGTCCCGCCGCGCACGCGCGCGAGGTTGAATTGCCCGCTGCTGTCCGTGATCGTCGTGCCGCCACCGACCACCAACACCTCCACGCCGGGCAGCGGCCGGTACGACGCGTCCCCGACGACGCCGTACACCCCCGTGCGGCGGCGGCCGCTGACGGTAACCGGATCGAGCGTCACAGCGAGCGGCGTCATGCGCACGATCAGATCCTCGGCGTCGGCGCGGACCAGTACGGCGATCTCGATGCGCTGGTAGCCGAGGAGGCGGAAGAGAAACCGCTGCTCACCCACCGACATGTGGTCGAACGCGAACGCGCCGTTCCGGTTGGTGCGCGTGATCCGCCCCTCGCTCAGCGCGAGCACCTCGACATCCGCGAGCGGCATACCGCCGGTATCGCGGACTTCTCCACGAACGGTTCGGAATAGAGGACCGGGTTGCTGGACGGCGAGAAGCGCGGCTGTAACGGCGAGCGTGCCGATCATAGAGCCCCCTGCTGACTGACTGCTACCCGCTGCGATGCCGGAGTTCCGCCAAGGCGCGCGAGGCGTACACTCGGGTCATTTGCTTTCGCCACGAGAGGTCGAAGTCCGTGTTGTCCATCGGCTTGGACGGGCGGTAGGCGGCTTCGGCAGCCGCTGCGATGCTGTCGTCGGTGAGCGGCTTGCCGGCGAGCGCGGCGCCGGCTTCGGGGACTTCCTGTGGATAGCTCGCGACCCCCCCCAACACGATTCGCGCGGCGTCGACGGTCTTTCCCTTCCACTGTATCCATGCGGCGACGCCCAGCACTGGGAAATCGAACGACCCGCGCCGCCGCAGCTTGTGGTAGACCGCGTCCCACCCGTCGGGCTTGGGAAGACGGACCTCGACGAGAATCTCATCGGGCTGCTTCGTGAGATAGTTGATGCCGTCGTTGTTGTAGAATCGGCCCGCGGGCACGAGGCGCTCGCCCTGGGGCCCAACCAATCGATACTCGGCGCCGATCGCCACCATCACCGGCGCGACGTCGGACGAGCTGACGGCCCAGCAGCGCGGCGACGACGGCGCGACCCAGCAGATGTGTCCGTCCTTCTTCATGCAGAAGTCGATCGACTTCCGCCACTCATAGCCCTGGTTGTAATAGTTGCAGCGTGTGTCCAGGCACAGGTTGCCGCCGAGGGTGCCCATGTTGCGGAGCAGCGGGGTTGAGACCAATCTCGCGGCCGTCGCGATGGCGGAATGTCGGAAGGTTGGGAGGTTGGAAAGTGCGGTCAGGGTCACACACGTTCCTACATTCCAACCGTCCGACCTCCTCAGCTCTCCAATCTCCATCAGCGAGATCACCGTCTTCGGCTCCTGGTGGCGGCGCTTCATGTTCGGGTACAGATCGGTGCCGCCGGCGACGAACATGCCGCTCGGCCCCGCATCGGCTTTCATGCCGAGCGCGTCGGCGAGCGTCCGCGGTTGCAGGTACTGGAAAGAAGGGAGCCGCAGCATGAGGTCACCTTAAGCTGCGGCTCGCACTCCGTCCATCCCGCGCGGCTATTTACGGGCCAATCCGATCCCGCGCACCGCTTCCGCCATGCGTACGAACTCGGCTCGGTAGCCCTCGGGGTCCGCCCCCCGGGCCTCGCGGGCAGTCGCTATCACGCGCGCCAGGTCCGCCTTCCCCTTGAACTCCGAGTTTCGGAGCAGTAGGCCGAATTCGGCGACCGCAACCTGAAACCGGAAGTCGGTCGATGACGCGGCGCTGGTCCCGGCGAGCACGGCCTGTGTCAGCAGGCGACTCTGGTCCCCGTCGGGCTGCTTGTAGCGGAC
>JBLNGI010000062.1:0-2749 GCA_050264615.1 Gemmatimonadota bacterium | reverse complement strand
AGCCGGCGATTCAGCCGGCCAAACAACTCCTCGGCCCAGCGCCGGGCCGACGCGAGCGCGTCGAGGACGCTGCGGCCCAGCAGATCGCGGCTTGCGGCACCGAGCAGATCAGTGTGCGTGCTCAGTTCTGCGGCGAGCGTGGGCAGCAAGCCGCGGCCGTTGCGCTCGAGCCGCCCCAGCAGCCGCTGCACCCCGAGCATGCTGACCTGAGTGCCCAGGTGCTGCGCGGCCACGTCTTCGAGGTGGTGCGCCTCGTCGAGCACGAGCCGGCGGTACGGGGGCAGGACGGCCGCCTCCTGCCAGTTGTCCGAGGCGATGCGCACCGCGAGATCGGACGCGAGCAGATGGTGATTGACCACGACGACATCGGCTTCAGCGGCGCGGCGCCGCGCGGCAAAGACAAAGCAGCGGTCGAAGTGCGGGCACTTCAGCCGCGTGCACAAATCGGACTCGGCCGCCACCGCGTCCCACACCTCGCTCGACGGTTCTTCGACCAGATCGGCAAGACTGCCGTCCGACGTGCGCGCGGCCCACCCGGCGATCGACTCGAGCTCGGCGGCCCGCCCGTCGTCGAACAGCGATTCCTGCCCCGCGCGCGCCTGCTCGAGCCGCGACAGGCACAGATAGTTCCGCCAGCCCTTGAGCAGCGCGAAGGTGACCGTGCGATCTCCGGTGGAGAACGCGCGCGACAGAATCGGCAGGTCTTTCCCGACGAGCTGTTCCTGCAGGTTGATCGTGTTGGTGGAAACGACGGTGCGCTCGCCGTTGACGCGGGCCCACTCGATCGCCGGCACGAGGTAGGCGAACGACTTCCCGACGCCGGTCCCGGCCTCGAGCAGCGCGATGCCCCCGTCGTTGTACGCGTCGGCGATATACGCGGCCATGTCGCGCTGACCGGGGCGATCCTCAAACGCCGCTGTGCCCAACACCCGGGCGACCGGTCCGGACTCGGTGAGCAGGTTGGCGATGTCGAGGGAATCGAGGGTCTGGAGCTGCCGCGCGCGCGGCATTTCGACCACGATGTAGAGCGTCGAGACGTCGTTGTCGACGATCCCGAAGCCCACCCCGTCGTCGTGGAGCCGCGCCGCGACGTGCAGATCGGCGCCGGAGGGCTCGAGAAATCCGCTGGGATGGTTGTGGATCAGCATCTCGCCGCGCTGCGCGACACCGGGAAGGGCCAGCACCGCGTCGATCGTCCCGCGCGCCACCACGCGCGCGTCCGTCAGCGTGCCGTTGGGATCGGCGCGCACCACGAACGACACCTCGCGCCCGTGCGCCGCCGCGATCTCCTCCTGCAGCAGAGCGCGCGCGGCGGCGGTCAGGCGCTCGACGCTCAAGTCTTCAGCTCGCGCTTTTTCGCGGCTGGGAACAGCACGTTGTTCAGGATCAGGCGGTAGCCGGGCGAGTGCGGATGCAGCGACAGATCGGTCGCCGGATCGCCGATCTGATGCTGCGGATCTTCCGGATCGTGCCCGCCGAAGAAGGTCCAGGTCCCCTTGCCAAGGTCGCCGTGGATGTATTTCACCCAGGGCGCGCCTTCCTCTTCGGCCAGGACCGTCACGCCCGGCTTGAGCCGGTTGCGCGTGAACGAGGTGGTCAGACCGTAGAAGTCCGGGATGGTTTGCCGATGATCCTGCACCAGCATCGTCGGGACCGGATCGATCTTGGCGCTGAAGTTGAACAGCTTGAACGCGCCCAGCGGCTGGCGGCGCGAGCCGCCGTTGACCTGGTGGCCGTCGATGTCGGAGAAGCTCGCGACGAGCGGGTTCGGCTCCAGATGTCCTCCGGTGAACGCAAACGTCTGCGACCAGTCGAGCTTCGCGTCGGCGTTCGGATCGAGCGGTGTCCCATCGGCGAACGTCGCGGCGATATCGGCGTCGCGCGCCGCGAGCGCGAGATCGATCGTTTCGGTCGCGGTGCACATCGCGAACAGGAACCCGCCGTTTTCGACGTACCCGCGGATGCTGCGGGAGACCGCCTTCTTGAGGGCCGGCACGGTTCCGAACCCGAGCCGGCGCGCCATGTCGCTGTTGCGCTGCACCATTTCGGCGAGCCACGGCAGCCCCGAGTAGATCAGGAAGAACTTCGAGTACTGGCCGGTGAAATCCTCGTGATGCAGGTGCAGCCAGTCGTAATCGCGCAGGCCGCCGTTCATGACCTCGGCGTCCCAGATCTTGGTGAATGGAACTCCCGCGTACTGCAGGGCCATCGTGACGGCGTCGTCCCACGGCGCAGCATTCGGAGGCGCGTACACCGCCATCTTGGGCGCCTTCTCGAGCGGCACGGCGTCCATGTTGTTCGCTTCGATCTCGCCCCGGATCGTGGTGATCCCGCCGTCGACCGGTTCGACCCGAATCCCGTTCAACGCCGCGTCCCGCCGCAACCCGTCCAGATCCGGAATCAGAAACGAACCGCCACGATAGTTGAGCAGCCACTCGGCTTTGAGGCCGGCCTGGATGGCGCGGTAGGTGAGGCCGTACGCCTTAAGGTGGTCGGTCTGGGCGTCGTCCATGGGGATTAACAGCGATGGAATGTTGGAAGGTTGGAACGTTGGCAGGACGCCCAGCCACGGAGCGGCCACCGTCCAACCGCCCACCTGTCCAACCGTCCGCACAAACTCACGCCGTCTCATGACTTCGGAATCACTCCCCTCGCCCGTTCCAACACACGCCGAGCCTCGGGCACGAACGCGCTGTTGGGATAGGTGAGAATCAGGTGCTCGAGGTGCGGAATGGCCTCCGACGCGCGG
>JBLNGI010000061.1:0-2883 GCA_050264615.1 Gemmatimonadota bacterium | reverse complement strand
ACCATCTGAAAGCCGGCCATCTCTTTCAGGCTGGAACCGATCGCCGTGGCCAGCGCGGAGAAGACGATCGCGATCAGCGCGATGATCAGGAAGGCGATCAGAACCGCGGAAACGCTCGCGGGACGAAATCCTGCCAGCAGCGTCACCGCGAAAATGATCGTCCCCTGCAGCACCGCGACCGACGCGCCGCCGAGGGTGCGGCCGATCATGATCTGAACCCGCGGCACCGGCGCGACCAGGGTCTCCTTCAGAAAGCCGAACTGGCGATCCCACAGCATCGCGATCCCCGAGAACATGGCCGTGAACAGCACGGTCATCCCGATGACGCCTGGAGCCATGAACTGGAGGTAGCTGCCCCGGCCAGCCTGGCGAAACACGGGACCGAGCCCGAATCCGAGCACCGCCAGGTACATCAGCGGCGTACCCAGCGACGCAACGATCTGCGCGCGCGAGCGCAGGTACTTCTTCAGCTCGCGCAGCCACAGGATGTAGACGACGTTCATCGCCCTATCGCCTCCAGACCCGCGAGATCTGGCGCAACTGGTCCTGCGCAGTGAAGGCCTCGTCTCGGATCGTCTCGCCGGTGAGCTTGAGGAATGCCGCCTCCAGCGAATCGACACCCGTCTGCTGTTTGAGTTCGGCCGACGAACCCGTGGCGACGATGCGCCCGTGATCGATCACCGCGATCCGGTCGGCCACGCGATCGGCTTCATCCATGTAGTGCGTGGTGAGAAACACCGTCACGCCCTCGGTGGCATTCAGGTTCTTCACGATCGTCCACATCTGATTGCGGCTTTGCGGATCGAGGCCGAGCGTCGGCTCGTCCAGAAACAGCACCCTGGGCGTGTGCAAGAGGCCGCGCGCGATCTCGAGTCGCCGCCGCATCCCGCCGGAGAACGTCTTCACCAGATCGTTGCGGCGGTCCCACAGCTCGAACAGCTTGAGCAGCACCTCGCCGCGCTCGTGCCGCACGCGACGGGGCACATGGTACAAGACGCCGTGGATGTCGACGTTCTCCCACGCGGTCAGCTCGGCATCGAGGCTGGGGTCCTGAAACACCACCCCGATGCGCTTGCGGACCTCGGTCGATTCCGTGACCGGATTCAGGCCGTCGAGCTCGAGCGCGCCGCTCGTGGGCCGCAGGACCGTCGTGAGCATCTTGATGGTAGTGGTCTTCCCGGCGCCGTTTGGCCCCAGGAACGCGAACGTCTCGCCTTTCTTCACTCCGAACGAGACGTCGTTGACCGCCGTGACGTTGCCGAACGTCCGAACCAGGTGTTGGACGCGTATGATCGACTGGTCGCTCAGAAGCCTTGCCTGTGGGGGTGAACTTGCGGCTGCGACCACTTGCAACGTTGCCGTCTGCGCAACTTTGCAACTAGTCTCAAGAGGGTGGCTGACGGGGATTGAACCCGCAACCTCCGGAGCCACAGTCCGGCGCTCTAACCAATTGAGCTACAGCCACCATGTCAGACGCCAAGACGCCAAGGCGCCAAGACGCCAAGTAACCTAATCGGGCCAGAATGCCGATGAAAGCTCGGCCGTCCGGGGATCACTGGGGGCCGGCGCTCCCTGCAAACTGCTGATCTCCACGACACCGCGCACCGCATTCACGAGAAACATGCCTTTCCCGGTGAGCGCAGAAACCTGAATCCGCGCTTCGGTGACGCCGGTCAACTCCATGATCCGGCTGCGTCCGATCCCGGGCAAAATCCCGAGCTCCTGGGCCGGCGTGAAGAGGCTCCCGTTGTCCCACCAGAACAGGCTCCACGCAGTCCCTTCCGCCACGTAGCCGTCAGCGGTGACGAGGAGCGCGTCATGCGCGCCAAGTCGGCGCGCGCGCGCGAGCGCTCGGCCGAATTGCTCGCGGCACGTGGTCTTGTGCGGATAGGGCCGGTAGTGCTCGTCCGAGACCACCAGCGCCACGGCTCCCTGCTCGGCGACATCACGGGTGGAGACCTCCACGTGACCGTCCCGCAACTCCAGTCGGACGACGCGCTGTCCAAAACCGGCCGCAAGACGCGCAACGTCGGCAAGGTCCGGAGGCGGAGCCATCAGCCCCAACGTGGCGACGGAGGCGCGGAGCCGCGCCAAATGCCGCCCGAGCCAGGGAAGACGCCCTTCCCTCGCCCGCATGGTCTCGATCAACCCCACGTCGACCATGGGAAATACTACATTTGGTCCGACCTTTTTGGAGGAGGCCCCTTGAACCGACTCGCTCTCCTCGGCGCCGGCCTCTGCGCCCTCAGCGCCTGCAGCAAGACCACCAAGACAGTGGTCGTCGAGCCAAGTCCACAGAACCGGACCTCGACGTCGACAACCGCGTCCGGCGGATCGAACGCCGGCCCCAGCACCGCCGCGACCTTCGGCATTCCACCGGGCCACCTCCCCAAAGCCGGAGAATGCCGGGTTTGGATTCCCGGCACGCCCCCTGGGCAACAGCCGGGGCCCAAGTCTCGCTCATGCACGGCGATCGCATCTGCCGCCCCCGCCGGGAGCTGGGTCATCTACCGTCCCACGGACACCAAGAAGCTCGTACACGTGCGCGAGGTAGACTCGCACCGCACGGGCCACGTGGTTCGGATCCGCATTTTCGATGTTGAAACCCATCAGCTGGTGCGTGAGGAAAAACCATGAGGCGTCTTGCCCTCGCAGCGATTCTGCTGACCGCAGCGTGCGGTCCCAAGCGGCCACCACCCTCGTTCGCTCCCGAGCCGGGCCTGGTCGAGCAGATCCGCGAGATCCGCATGTCCACCAGCACCCGTGCCTGTCCAGGCGATTCGTTCGGCGCTGTCTTCACGGAGGTCCTGAACGATGGATCGCAGCTGCCGTTCGAGACGCGATACGACGAGGATAAGCCGCCCTGGCTCCACGTGATCTTCC
>JBLNGI010000060.1:0-10209 GCA_050264615.1 Gemmatimonadota bacterium | reverse complement strand
GGGGCGGCCCGTTCCGGATGAATATCCGTCCCCGATCCGTGCGCCATCCGGGAATTTCCGCGGCCCCGCCTTCGCGGTAGCGGCGATTGGCGTCCGCGATCCGCGCGTAAAAATTCTCCTGCTCCTCGTTGCGCGGCGTCCCCGGCGTTGGATCCCGCTTGGCCCAGAAGCGCCGCAGATAATTGCGCTTCCCTTCCAGCGTCAGCGTGCTGTAGATCCCCGTTTCGTCCGACGTCATCAGATAAACCAGCGGCCCATACAACGTGTCGAGCTGGGCCTCGGTCATCGTCTCGAATTTGTCCGCGGGCGCGACCGGCGACGTCAGCGCCACCGACTCGAATCCGCCCATCCGGAACGGCGCCTGGCGTGACACCGTGGTGTCGCGCCCTTGCAGCACGACTTCGAACCCGTAATCCCCGGGCGGCAGCCCGGCGAGGTCCACCATTGCCCGCGTCACGCCGCCGCCGGCGTCGAACGGCACGCGCTGCGACGGCGTGGTGACGAGCGGCGTGCCATCCGCTTTCAGCACGCGCACGCTGATCGCCGCCGTGTCGGCCACGAGCCCCTTTCCATACCACTCGAGGTAATAGCCGAGGCTCGCTTGATTCGGAGTGAGCAAGGGCCGCATCGCGGCGTCGAGGATCACTCCGCCCTTCCGCAACTCACCAGTTCTGCGCGAGGTATCCACCCCCGCCCCCGTCGCCGCACGCATGCCGGTCGCCAGCAGCACATCCGACGCCGCGGGTCGCCCCGCGAACGCTGTCAGCGGCACCTGCGTCCGCGTGACGCGACCGGTGGCCGAGTCGTGCACGGCCACCTCGATCGTGTACGTCCCGGGACTCGCCGCGAACGTGAAGTGCTCCAGCGACGAGCCGCGGGACGTGCCGAGCAGCCGGGCCGGAATGCTCCGGGTCCACGAATCGGCGACGAGCTGCACGTTGGCGCTGTCACGCACCGTCAGCACGAGCCGATAGGCTGCTGCGGCGTTCGGGCCTCGCGTCAGGCTGTCCAGCACTCCAAATGGCACCCGCGCGAATCCGTCCACCACCGTCTGATTGCCCGCGCTCCGGTAGAAGCGCGTGGTCCCGATTTCGAGACCCCCACTCTGGGCGCGGGCGGGGGCGCTGGCGGCGACATGCACCGCCAGCACCGCTGCCGTGAAGGCCGACTTCGTCATCATCCTCTACGTCTCACCGTGGGACTGCTTACCACCCCACGGAAAATGTCAGGAAGTTCGTCGAGCCGAGCGTGCCGAGGCTCTTCCACGCGTAATCGAAGCCGAACCGCGTGTTGCCCTTGGCGTACTCGAGCCCGCCGCCCAGCGCCAGGCCGTCCATGGTGAACACGCCGCTCGATTCCTTGGTCGGGATACCGATCGTGAGATCGTTCACCTCGTTGTCCGGCTGCAACGCATAGCTGCCGCGCGCCGCGACCGAGAATCCACGCTGGCCGATGTTCTGCATCGAGTACTCGAAGCCGGCGCTCGCGCCGGGCTTCGTGTTGTTCGGCTGCGTGAACTCCGACAGCACGGTCAGGCGGTTGTTGCCCTGCGCCACGAGATCGAGCGCGACACCCACCCGGAACATGACGGGCAGCGTCCACGAGCTGGTGGACAGGACCGCCGACTGCGGCTCCTGCGGCACGTCCACGGTCCCCAGCGGCGGCTCACGCGTGACGCCGACGATGAGGTCTTCCCCGGTGTGCTGCAGGTTCGTGCCCAGGTTCTGGATCACGAACGACGCGCGAATCGGCCGCGCGCCCACCGAAGCGTGGAAGTTCGTGCCGAAATCGACCGCGACGCCGCTCGCCTTTGCGGTCCCGAGCCGGTCGTTGATGAACTTGAGCGAGAACCCGGCGGAGAACCGGTCCGAGAAGTTCTGGGCCAGTGTCGCCGACAGGAATGTCTGGCGGACCGAGTACGACCGGCCGTCCCCGTCGGGAGCTTCAAGGGTATAGATCGGCTGGTTAGCAAAGCCGAACGATCCCAGGCTGAAGCCGACCGACCGTACCCCGCCGCTGAGCGGAAACGCCATGCCCGCCCAGGCGTAGTTGGTTTCGGCGATGTACGAGTTCGCGGAGAACATCACCCCCGGCCGGGTGAGTTGCGCCAGGCCGGCGGGGTTGTAATACATGGCCGTGACGTCGGTCGTGAGGGCCGCATAGGCGCCGCCCAACGCATGGCCGCGGGCGCCGGCGCCCAGGAGCAGGAACTCTCCGGACGCGCCGCCGTACGCGGTATTGTCCTGCGTCCCCGTCTGCGCGGCCGCCGGCGTAGCCAGTGCCGCCGCGAGAAGCATCGCGCGCGAGGCCCGCCACAAAGTATTAGTCATGTTCAATCTCCTCATGGCGCGAAGTTGACGACGGTGAACCGGCCGACTTTCGTCTTCCCGTCCGGCGTCTCGACGTGGTAGAAGTACACACCCGAGGCCACAAACTGGTTGTTGCGATTCCGGAGGTCCCAGTTGAGCAGACCGCCGCCCGACTGGTCGTTATGCGTCAGCACGTTCACGAGTACGCCACTCAACGAGTAGATTCGCACGATCGCTTGCATCGGCAGATTCACGAACTGCAGCACTTTCTGGTTGGCCGTCGTTTCCAGCGCGTTCGAGACGTAGTAGGGATCGGGGAGCGTATGGATGCGCGACATCCCCGAGTCCGAATTCGCCAGGAACGTGGTCGCCTGGTCGACCAGGAAGCGGACTTCCACCCCCGGAATGATCGGGTTGCGGTCGGTGGCCGCATACGTGTAGCCCGACGGCGTCGCCGTGCTGATCGATGCCGTCGTCGACCGAACCGTGCCGGCATACGTCCGCAACGTCCAGATCGTGCCCGATGCCGGCGGCGGACCTCCCGCAGCTGCCGTCACCCGGAAGATGTAGCGCTCCCCGTTGATGTAGAGCCCGAACCCGGTCCCGCTCCCGGCGGTCGGGGAAGCTTGCACCGACACCGGCAGCATCACCGGCTGCTGGAGCAGCGCGGCGCGCCCGCCCGGACCCGGGTCGTCATGGTTACAGAATCCCAGAGGCCCGTTGGTATTGTCGAAGAACTGCGAGGCGATATCGACGTAGTTGAAGTCTCTGACGTCGATGTAGCCGTTGCCGTTGAAGTCGCCCACGAACCCGTACGACGCCTGATAGGTGGGCTTGAACAGCTCGTTCACGTGGTGTGTCACGTCGCGGACCGACTGAATTTGACCGCCCGCTCCCCACGTGACCACAATGTCCGCTTCCCGGGAGAGACCGGCGAAGCCGTAGCCGAAGCACTGCAATTCACCGGAATTCGCGTACGACTGCACACCCGCTACGGTGGGGTCGGTGTCCGTGTGATGGATCGGCGCCCAGACGGTATCGATGCCGGGCAGATGCCCGACCCGAATCCCGAGACCCGGGTGGACGGTCGACTCGTTCGTTCCGGAGAACCAGCGTGAGCCGCCGGGAGAGTACCCGGCGTTGGCACTGCCGGCGATCAGCCCGCGGCGCGCCGCCTGTCCCTCGAACGAGGAGAAGCGGATGTATTCGCGCAGCTTGGCGGAGACCGTCGCGTTGAACTGCGAGAAGCCATTCGGCACGCCGAAACGCGCCGCCGAGGCGGAGTCCGCGTCGACCGGCACTGCTCCGAGCCCGGTCACGATGTTGCTGACCGCATCAAAACCGGGCGGTCCCCAGACCGGCCAGGGCTCGTTAATGGTGAACTTCGACGGCACCCCGTCCTTGGTGAACGTGACGTCGATCAAGTAGCAGGACCCAAGGCCATTGCTTACCGGGCAGCCTCCATCACCGTCGGTCCGCACGCGCAGCGAATCAACCCGCGCGATGAGACTCAGCTCCGGCAGGAGCTGCGGCACGAGTGGGGCGAACACCCCGGTGAGCGCACCAGTGGGCGGAGGCGTCCCGCTGAACTCCCCCGTCGCGGGATCGATCGCCCACGGGGCGCTCGGATCGAGCGCGACGCCATCGTCACCAAACAGACCGGCGAGGAGCTCCGCCTGCGTTTCGCTGGGCGTCGACGCCCGCGGCGTCACCGTCTTCGTGACCCGCGCCGACTGGAGCGAGCTCGGTCCCGATTTCACGGAGTTCACGTCGAACGCCGTCACGGAATAGTGATACGTGAAGCCGTTGCGCACGTCGGTATCCACGTACGCGAACAAGACCCCGGTGTTGGCAAGCCCCGGGAACCCGTGGCCTCCGCCGCTCACCGCCGTGTCCGCGATCAGGTGGATCACGTCGCCGTTGGCCAACCGCACGCGCTCGCCCGCCTTGACCTGGATGACGTTCCCCTCGAGTTCCGTGCCGAAGTGCGAGCTCTTTACGTACGTCGTATCGAACGGCGGCAACGATCCAGTGAGCGGGCAATCACCGCCGTGAGCGGTGTCCGCATTGAAACCGAGCTCGGGGGCGCACTGCGTCAAGCCGTCCCCGTTCGCATCGCCGTACCCGATGGCGCCGGTGTAGTCGATGAACGTCGTACCCGAATAATCGAACTGCGCGAGCAGCTGCAACTCGCTCGAGGTGCGGCCGCGATAGATCCGGAAGCCCTCGACGTCGAACTGCCGGAAGTTCGGGTCATACAGGGGGTTCCGCGTCGTGTCGATGCTCACAATCGCGCCCCCCCCGTCCCGCACCGTATCGATGTTGAATGGCCGGCTGGCGATCGTGAAAAAAAGGTCGCCGCCGCACACCCCGCTCACGGGTGGCGCGCCGACGCAGGGCTCCTCGCTCTCGGTTGGACTCTTCTGCCACACGACCGTGTTTTGGTTGTCACCCGGCACGAGGTAGAACTCCGGGGACGCGGGAGCGTTCGGCAACAGGAACTTCCCGTCGAACACCGCCTGCGCCACCAGCGCCTTGTTGAGCAGTGAGCGCGGTGTCGTCACGACCTCATCCTGCTCGATGCTGCTATTGCCGTTCTGATCGCTCTGCGATACCCACCCCATCACCCGGTCGATGCGCCGAATCTTGCTTGGGTCGGCGGCGATCGAGTCGCCCGTGAACGGGATGCCCGGCTTTTCATCGCCTCCGGGAACCACGCCGGCCACCTGAACCGGCGCCGCCTGGATGTACGCCACGACAATCGTCTGCGCCTCGCCGGGGTGCAGATCGAACGGGCCAGAGGCTTGATAGAACCGCGCGTCGTCCTGCGCCTGCGCGAGGAAGCACAAGCGCCGTTCGCGCGCGACCGCCGGGTCGGTGAACGTGCAGGTCTCGTCGGCCCCGCCGAGGAACCCCGAGAGCCGACGGTACAGCTTGTGATCGCCGACCGCGTCCGGGAACTGGCTGCTGTTGGTCGTGTTCGAGAACAGCGTCAGCCCGATTTCGACCCCCGGCGAGGATTCCGGCGACTTCAGATATTTCACGCCGACGAAGCCGGCGCCCGGGAAGAACGGCGGGCCGAAGATGTCGTTCGGGAACCGCCAGCCGACTTCGGGCAGGAACGTGCCCGAGTAGACCGTGCCCAGGTTGAACGGCAGCACGGCGGTGGCGTAGTTCTGGGCGAACACCGCGACGTCGGCGTCCATGGCGAACGCGGCGTACAGATTCTTGATCGTGTAGCCCGTGTCCGGGATCTGAATGCCGAACTTGGTTTCGTTCAAGTCCTGGAACTGCGTGCCGATCGCGGCCACTTCTCCCTGGATGGCCGGGTCGAGCCCGGAATACTTGGACGCCGTCTTCGCGCTCACGTTGTAGAACGTGAACACGAAGTAGAGGATGTCCTCGTTGCCCACCGGGAAGTTCCACGCCATCGACCGCTGCTCGACCATGATGCCCATCGGGTGTGCGCGGCCGCCGAGTTGGACTGGATTGCCTTCCCAGTAGCGAACCCAGGAATCGCCGTCGGAAATCCGCTTCTGGCCGAGCAGCGCCGCGTCGTACACGTTCGCATCGCGCACCAAGGCCCCAGTCGGCCACGCGTTGAGATCCGCCGGATCGAGCGAGTTGTAGATCGCTCCCAGCGGGTCGCCGGCGAGCTGGTCGCCGCGCGGATCGAAGAAGAACGCGCCCGCCGTGTCGCCCGCCCACGGGAAGCCGGACGCGGGATCCACGATGCCGGCCAGCTGCAGGCCGGAGTTGAAGATGTATTGGTCCGGTGTGCCCTTCGGCCAGAAGCCGCCGCCGCCCACCGGTGAGCCGGAGAACGCGACGCAGACCTGGCCGGTGTTGTCGAGACCGCATTGAATGCGGTTCGCTTCGAGCAGCAAGCCCGAGGTCGCGAATAGTTTGAGCGCGCGCCGCCCCGGCCTGGGCGCGGGTTCCGCGCCGGCGACCGATGCCAGCGCGAACGCGGCCAGCGAGACGAGCGCGCCGGTGCGCACGAAGCGATTCCACACAGTTGAATGCATGATCACCCCTCACCCTCAAGTTCAGAAGACCCGGCGGGCGGCGCCGGCACAACCGGCCGGCACCGCCCGATGAAACCGCTTTAGAACTTCAATTCAAGACCCACACGAATCGACCGCGCCGGCGCATAGAAGCGCCACGGGCCGAAGAAAGAGTCGTAATACGTGTTCAGCGCGTGCTCCTGCTCGTCCAGGGTATACACGCCGTTCCCGTCGCCGAAGCGCTGTTCGACACGCCGCAGCGACACGCAGTTGATCTGGCTGGACCAACTGGCGCAGCTCGACAGGTCGATCGACTTGTCGGGTCCGAGTGCACCGGCGTTGCCGGCCTCGTCCCACAGATTGCCGTATTCAGCGGTCCCGAGGGTGGGATCACCAGGCGAGGCGCCGCCTTTCTTCCGGTGCTCCGCGTTCAGCACGCCGCCCGTTTCCGCAAACGCGCCGACGATGTTGCGGAAGTTGAACAGGTTCCGGACGTCGAGATACGCCGTCATGTCGAGCCGGCCGAACCGCATGCCCTTGTTGACGCGCATGTCGACGTTCTTGGTCCAGGGGAGCTCGAACTGATTGAGCGAAGTACCCGTGGCCGTCCGGCCGCCCAGGCCGAAGGCGAGCCGGGGGGCGGTCTGACCGTCGCCCTGGTTCACCAGCATGGTGAACGGCAAGCCGCTCTGCACGCGGAACGTGGCAAACACCCCGACGTCACGGAAAATCGTGCCCATCGTCGTGCCGCGCTTGTAATCCGTCGGCAGCTGCAACGCGACCGAGCCGACGAAGCTGTGCGTCCGGTCGTCGTTCGTCCGCTGCGCGGCCTCCGGCGGCGGCGTGACGCCCGACTGGGCCGACACTTGCCGCGCAAAGGTGTTCAGGTACGAGAACGGATCGGAGCCCGTGTTCTTGGACGCCTGGAACGTGTACGCGACCGCGGTGCTCAGGTTCGTGCCGACCCGCCAGTCGAGCTTGGTATCGATCCCGCGGGCGTTCCCGAAGTCACGGTTGGTGAGCACGTTGATGCCCGTGAGCTTCGTGGAATCCTTCGGATCGGGGTACGGCAGAATGCGCGCCGCGAAGTCCGACACCTTGTCCTTGTTGTACGCGGCGACGTCGAGCACCAGATCCTGGCTGAACGCGTGCCGCACGCCGAACTCGAACAGAATCGATTTGCCGAAGTCGAGGTCACGCCCGACGATGTCGTTCGTGTTCGTGAACGACAGGTCGTTGTTGACGCCCGTCATGAGCGTGGTGAATTCCGGCGACTGCACCTGGTGCGAATAGGACAGACGGAAGCCGGTGTGCTCGGTGATCGGGAAGGAGACGCGCAGCCGCGGCGAAATGCGGCTGTGCCCGACCGCGGGGTCGAAGGTCCGCGCCAGGGAATTGGCATAGGCCGTGTCGTCGGTGGCGCTGATCGGATTCCACAGCGTAGGGCCGGCTGACGAAATGTACAGCGGCGTCTTGGCGAACAGCGCGTTGCTGTTGTAGTAGTCCCAACGCGCGCCGAGCTCGAGCACGACGTCGCCCAGGTCGAGCCGGTCGGACGCGAACAGCCCGTACTGGACCGGGTCAACGACGTACGCATCCATGAAGATCTGGCGCGTCATGTTGCTGCTCCAGAAGGACAGATTCACCTTCTTCGCGTCGCCGCCCAGCGTGAAGCGGTGATACCGGTTCGCCTGCCAGTCGACCACCAGCCGGCCGGTGAGCCGCGTCTCTTGGAGCAGGGAGTTCGTCGTGTTGCCGAAACCTGTGTTCGGCCACGCGCCACCGGCGAGCATGCCGTACGGATTGATACGCGCGGTCTGACCCACGTCGCAGCCGCAGCCAGGCAGCGGGATCCCTTGCGTGCCGGAGTTGGTGCGCTGATCACGAATGATCTGATCGGTGATCGGGAACGGGAAGTTCTCGTACCCGGCGAACTGTAGGGCACCGAACTGGAGCCCCATGTTTGGATCACGCGTGGAGGCTTCCGACGCGGGATCGAGCGCGCCGGCGATCGCCTTGTCGCGCGCCCACGAGAGGTTCGCCGTGATCGCCAGCGACTTTTCGGCGCTGCGGCTCACCTGATGGTTCAGGTTCAGGATCGCCATGCGGGTCGAGACGTGGGTGCCGCTGTAGATCGACGGATTGTTCAGATTGCGTCCCGGCGTGTTGCGTGACTGATCACCGATCGCCAGGCCGGTGAGCGCGACGCTCGACCCCTGGCCGTAGGTGTACTGCAGCTTGCCCTGCAGCTGGACCGAGCTGGTCCAGTCCATCGGGCGGCGAGCGCCCTGGCATTCGACGCCGTAGTTGTTCTTGACATCCTGCGCAAACGCGGTGGCATCGGAGCCGAACGCACCGCACTTGCCGCTGTACTGGACGTACGTCGGCAGCGCGACCTGCGAGACGCTGCCGTCGTCGTTCGTCGTCGCCACGACAGTGTCGACCGCGCCGCGCACGAACAACGGCTGATCTTCCGCGCCCATGCCGCGCGTCGTGGACAGCTGGCCGAACAGCACGCCGGAGGCGAAGAAGCGCAGGTTGGTCACGCCGGGGACCGGCCCGCCAATCGAGCCCTCGAACCGGTTGATGCCGAAGCTGTTGGCGGAGAGCTGGTCCGTCTCGTACGAGCCCGAGCCCTCGAGCCTGCTGCCGCCCGCGCGGGTGGTGTACGCGATGACGCCCGACTGCGCGTCGGCGAACTCGACTCCGAGCGCGCCAGTGGTTACCGATGCCTCTTCGATCGCGTTCGTGCCGAGCTTCACGTTCGTCGAGGCGATGTTCATTCCGGACATGGCACCCTGCGTGGAGCGGACCGGCGCGCCGTCGATGTAGGTGTTCGCTTCACCGGGACGGCCGCCGCGAATCGAAACACCAGCGTTCGCGTCGGACTCGACGACGCCGGGCGTCAGCGACAGAATCTGGCGCACGTCGTCCACCGGGAGGCGATCGACCAGATCGCCGGCGACGATGCCCTTGGAGGTCACCTGGTCACGCGGCACGATCGGATTGGCCGCCGCGCTCACCGTGATCCCCGTCAGCACGACCGCCGACGACTGCATCTTGATGTCCGCGGTGACCGTCTGACCGCCGGGCACACGCACGTTGCGCACTTCCGACGGCGCGAACCCGATGAACTGCGCGCGCAGCGTGTAGGTGCCGACCGGCACGTTATTGATGAAGTAGTAGCCCTTGTCGCTGGTAACAGCGCCAAACGAAGTGCCGACGACGAACACCTGCGCGTTCGCGACCGGCGCTCCCGCTTGATCTGTAACCGTACCCTCGACTTTTCCTGACGTCTGTTGCGCCGCGAGCGACGCGACGCCCAACGCGAAGAAAAGCGCGAGAGCAATCCTCACACGATGCATCATGGATCTAGTCCTCCCAATGCGTGAATGCGCGTGAACTTCCGGACAGAATTGTGACGTCGGCAACGTCACCTCCCTTCGGTCTAAGTCCAAAGACGGCACTGGTTCGTCGTATTTGGGTAAGCTGGCCGGGCCCCACAAACACGTCAAGACAATGTCACGTCAACACCTGGCCGACTGTGCGGGCCGAAATTGCCCCGCTTTCGCATCGCCCGCAAGAGGCGCCTGACCGTTCCTAAACGAACTGCAGCGCCTCCTGAGGACGCGACGGCGTCACCTCCGGACCCCCCGCGCCCATGTAAACATTGATCTCCGAGCGCATCCCGAAGCGCCCCGGGAGGTAGATCCCCGGCTCCACCGAGAAGCCCACGCCCGGGATCAACGTGCGCTCGTCCGCCGTCTCGAACTTGTCCAGGTGCGGACCCGACCCATGCAAATCGCGGTCGATCGAATGTCCCGTGCGGTGCACGAAAGACTCGCCGTATCCGGCCCTCGAAATCACGCCGCGCGCCGCATCGTCCAATGCGG
>JBLNGI010000059.1:0-3715 GCA_050264615.1 Gemmatimonadota bacterium | reverse complement strand
TGGCGGTCGTTCGTGATGCCGTACTGGCCGGCGGACCTGGGCGGACGGATGTATCGGCCGCTCGCCCTCGCCTCGTTCGCCATCGACTGGCGGCTCAGCGGGGGCGGCGCCATGTGGTTTCATGCCGTCAACCTGCTCTGGCACGCGCTGGCCACCGTGGTGGTCGCGCTGCTCGCGCGGCGTTTCATCGGCCCGATGGGGGCGCTCGCGGCCGGCCTGCTCTTCGCGGTGCATCCAGTGCATGTGGAGGCCATCGCCATCTCCGTGGGCCGCAATGAGACGATGGCCGCCCTGTTCGCGTGCCTGGCGGTCTACCTGGCACTGTTCCGGCACAGCGTGGGGTGGAGCGCGGTCTGTTTCGCGGCTGGTCTACTGGCGAAAGAAAACGCGGCGGTGGTACCCGGGCTGGTCGGGTTGGCCTGGCTCCTCGGCTTCGACCGGCCGTCGCGCCGGCGAGTGCTTGCGCATGTGGCGACGTGGGTCATCGTACTCGGGCTCTACGCCGCGGCGCGGTGGGCGGTGCTGCATCCCTTCAGCCAGTACACCAACGCCGGGCCCGTCTTCATCGAGCAAGGTGAGGTCGCGGTCCGGCTGACGGCGGTCTCCGCGCTGTCGGACGTGTTCCGGTTGCTCGTGTTTCCGCTGACGCTGCGGGTGGACTATTCGCCGGCCGAGCGCAGTATCGTGCTGTCGCCGTTCGACGGCCGGTTTTTGATCGGTTTGGCCTGCCTGGCGGTGTGGACCGCGCTGTTCGTGACGGCGTGGCGCCGCGGTCGCCGCGTCGAAGCGTTTGGGCTGGGGTGGGTCGGCATCGCATTCCTCCCCGTTGCCAATCTCCTGTTCCCGATCGGGGTCCTGGTCGCCGAGCGCGCGCTGTATTTGCCGTCTGTCGGGCTCGTCCTCGCCGCCGGTGCACTGCTGGAACGGTTGGAGCAGCGGCGCTACTGGACGGTGCTCGCCGTGTTGGCCCTAGCCGGGGCGGTGCGCAGCGCGCTGCGCGTCCCGGTGTGGCGCAGCGACTCGACGGTCACGCTCAGCATCCTGGAAGACTCTCCCCGATCTTACGTCGGACCGTTCTGGACCGGGGGGCTGTTGCTCAGCTCGAGGCAGCCGGAGAAGGCACTCCGGGCGTATCAGGAGTCCATCGCCATCTTCGATCGCTCTTCCAGCGTCTACATGGGCGCCGCTGGCGCCGCATTCGCCAGCCACAAGCCGGATCTCGCGAACCAATATCTCCAGAAGGCCGATCGCTACTGTCGCGGCTGTTCCGGCCTCTACCGCGCCGAGGCGAAGAGAGCGTTGACGCGCGGTGACTCAGCGACGGTGGATTCGCTGCTGGTGCGCGCCCGCCGTATCGATTCGCTCAAAGCCGCCCCCATCCCCCCGCCGCGTCCGTGAGCAGGGCCCGTGAATGTGCTCTCGTCTTTGCGGCGGCGGTGCTGCTGTATCTCCCGTCCGTTCGCTACGGCTTTGTCCAGGACGACCGTGCGATCATCGTGTCGAACCCCGCAGCGCATTCGGTTGGAGCGGCATTACGGGCATTCGACGACCCCTATTGGCCGCGCGAATCCGGAGCCGGGTTGTACCGGCCGCTCGCCGTTTTGACGTATGCGATAGACTGGCCGCTGTCGGGCGGCCGCCCCGGGTGGTTCCACTTCATGAACGCGCTGTGGCACGGTCTCGCCACGCTGTTCTTGGCACTGGTTCTCGTTCGTTGGCTGCCGCCGCTCGCGGCGGCAAGCGCGGCTCTCGTCTTCGCGTGGCACCCTGTACATGTCGAGGCCGTCGCCAGTCTGGTCGGGCGCGCAGAGCTGTTGGTGGCGTGCGGCGTCCTCGGCGGCGTCCTGGCAGCGCGGCGGGGATGGTGGGCGGTTGCCGTTCTGTGTGCGGTGTTGGCGATGCTCAGTAAAGAGCATGGTGTCATTGCCGGTGTCGTCATACTGCTCGATTACTGGCTGTCCTTTCGTTCCCCCTCTCCCGAAGGGAGAGGGGGCCAGGGGGTGAGGACGGAGCGATATCCGGCCGGTTTGTGGATCGGCCTCGTCGTCGCGACCGTCGGGTACTTCGTGGTTTGGGGACTGATCGGGATCGCGGGCATGCGTGCCCCCGCCGCCGTCTTCTTCGACAGGGGCACCTGGGGACGCTTGGCGGTCGCGCTACCGGCGGTGCTGCGCGCCGCACTCTTGCTGGTGTGGCCGGTGTCGCTGTCGTCGGACTACAGTCCGCGCGTGATTCCCGCGTATACCGGCGTGTCGTTTGCCGCCGTGCTCGGCTTCTTGATCGTCCTTGCTGTCCCGGCACTGGTGGTGGCGTGCCGTCGGCGTGCACCGGCGGTCTCCTTTACGGCCGCAGTCGCGGCGCTCTCGTTTCTGCCGACGTCGAACCTGCTGTTCGCCGCGGGCATCCTGCTCGCCGAGCGAAATCTCTACTTGGCGGTGGCGTTGCCGGCGGCGATCCTCGGAACCGGGTTCGCGTGGCTGGCCCATTCGGATGAGGACCCCCGGCGGGACCAACGGGTAGGATTCGTCCGTGCCGTCGCAATCGCTGGACTCGTCGCGCTTGCGTGCGGTCTTCTCTCGTGGCTGCGCTTGCCGGCTTGGCGCGACAACCGCGCCCAGCTCCTCACGCTACTCACCGAGCACCCGGAGTCCTATATGAGCCATGCGTCGAGCGCGGCGGTGCTGGCCGGCCGGGGCGATACGGCGGGTGCGCGTCATCAGTACCGGGTGGCGGACTCGCTGTTCTCCGGCGATCCTTATCTTGATGCCGCGCATTCGATCTTCTTGCTGGGACTCGGCGATACGGCTGGCGCGCGACCGTTGATCGAGCGGATCCGGGCGCGCTCCGCGACGGGAACGAACCGGATGACGCTTCGGGCGCAGTTCCTCTTCGATTGGCGCCGGGGCGACCGACTGGCGGCGCTTGCCGTGGCGGACTCCGCCCGGCGGCGCTTCCCTGCGGACGAAGTGTGGTATCGTCAGTATTTGCAATGACTTACTGCTTTGTTGCGTCCGGCGGGGCGACTTGCAAAAAGCCTGAGTTTATCAGCATTTTTGGGCTGTCGGGGATCCCCTAGCAGCTGCCGTAACCGACTGTTGCGTATAGGTTTGCGTGGCGTCGGGCCGCTTGGGGCACGATTCGTGCCTCAAGTGGGTGCGGAATAAACGTATCACCCATGTATAGATCCTTACAGGGGAGGTTAGTCCAGATGAATCGCAAGGGTTTCACACTGATCGAGCTTCTGATCGTGGTCGTGATCATCGGCATTTTGGCCGCGATTGCGATTCCGAAGTTCGCGAACACGAAGGAAAAGGCTTACATCGCCTCGATGAAGTCTGACCTTCGGAACCTGGTGACGGCCGAAGAGGCGTATTTCGCCGACTCGGTGAGGTACACGAACGACCTCGGCACGCTGTTCACCACGACCACCGGCGTTTCGACGCCGGCGATCACCGTGACGCCGGACGGGTTCACGGCGAACGTGACCCACACGACGACCACCAGCACGTGCTCGATTTACGTCGGGTCGACTCCTCGCGCTCCGGCTAACAAGGAAGGCGAGCCGAAGTGCGCGAAGCCCTAAGGTCACAGGCCTAACGCATCAGAGCGGCGGGGGAAACCCCGCCGCTTGTTTTTTTTAATACTCGAATGATGCTCGTGGAAATTTTTGCACCCGGGGCGCGCCCCCCCCACGGCGCCGGCCGGCGGGGCGGCG
>JBLNGI010000058.1:0-9812 GCA_050264615.1 Gemmatimonadota bacterium | reverse complement strand
GACCTCGGCACGATTCGCGGTTTCAAGACGCGCTTCCACCTGTACACGGTGCCGGGTCAGGTGTACTACAACGCCAGCCGCAAGCTCATTCTCAAGGGCGTCGACGGCATCGTGTTCGTCGCCGACAGCCAGATCGAGCGAATGGAAGCCAACGTGGAATCGATGCAGAACCTGTACGACAACATGTCGGAGTATGGCTACGATCTCACGAAGATCCCGTTCGTGATCCAGTACAACAAGCGCGACCTCCCCAACGCAGCGCCGATCAAGGACCTGCAGGCCTCGCTCAATCCCGGCTGGCCCGTCGAGGATGGCGCCCGCCAGAAAGTCACCCCCGATCCAGCGCATCCGGGTGAAAACCTGATCGACAAGATCGGCAACGAGTGGACCGGCCGCGCGCCCTACCACGAGGCCGTGGCTGTCCGCGGAGACGGCGTATTCGACACCCTGAAGGCAGTGAGCAAGCTCGTCCTCAAGACGCTGAGCTGAAGGCCCGGTCGATGCGGTGGACCCTGCCCAACATCATCACCCTGGCGCGCATCAGCCTCACGCCCGTCGTCGCGCTGCTCCCGTTCATCCAGGGATACTGGCCCAAGGTCATCGCGTTCGTCGTGTTTCTGATCGCGGCGTTTTCCGACCTGCTCGACGGGTATCTCGCGCGCCGCTACAACACCACCAGCGAGCTCGGGATCCTGCTCGACCCGATCGCCGACAAGCTGCTGCTGTTCGCGACGCTGATTCCGATTTTCTGGATGACGCGCCATCCGACGATTCTGGCCGCCGACAAAGTGGACTACGCGATTCCGTGGTGGGGCAGCTTCCCAGTGTGGGTCGCGCTCTTGCTCGTGGGTCGTGAAGTGTTGATCACGGCCTTTCGGTTCTTCGCCAAGCGGCGCGGGATCGTGATTCCCGCGGTGGGAGCGGGGAAGCTCAAGGCCGTCGTGCAGAACATCTTCATCGGCGCAACGATCGCCTGGTTTGCCTGGAAGGACGCCATCGCCCAGCTCCGGCTCGCGGGCGCGTACCGGAACTTCTGGGATCAGTTCCACGGCTGGTTCGTCGCGATTACGCTCGCGGGTGCGATCGTGCTCACCGTCTATTCGCTGCTCGTCTACCTCTACCGCTACCGGTCGCTTCTCAAAGTCAGCAGGTGAAGCTCGAAGTCGTCACCATCGGCAGCGAGCTGCTGCTGGGCCAGGTGGTCGACACGAACGCCGCCGAGCTGGGGCGCGCACTCGCCGCGGCCGGCGCCGAAGTCGTGCGGCACGTCTCGGTAGCGGACCGTCCCGAGGCGATTCGCGCCGCGGTCGCCGAGTCGCTGGCGCGCACCGGATTCGTCATTACGACCGGCGGCCTGGGACCGACGCGCGACGACATGACCAAGGTCGAGGTCGCCGCGATCTTTGGGACGCCGCTCAAACTCGACGAAACGGTCCTCCGCTCGCTCGAGGAGCGGTTTCGGCGGCTCGGACGGACCATGCCGGCCGTGAATCGCACACAGGCCGAGGTCCCTGAAGGCGCGACCGTCCTGCCCAACCCCCGGGGCACGGCCCCGGGCTTGTGGGTGGAAGACGGGGCGGGTCGCGTGGTCGTAATGCTGCCCGGCGTGCCGTCCGAAATGCGCGGCCTGCTGGCCGAGGAGGTCTTGCCCCGGATATCGCAGCGCAGCGGCGGGAGTGTGGTGCGGTCGCGCACGGTGCGCACGACCGGCATCGCCGAGTCGGCGCTGGCGGAACGCGTCGGGGCAATCGAAGAGGAGATCGCGCCGCTCACGCTGGCGTACCTGCCATCGACTGAAGGCGTGGATCTGCGTGTGACGGCGTGGGGACTGCGTGAGGCAGACGCGGAGCGCCGTCTTGCGGCAGCGATCGCAACGTTGCATGACCGCGCCGGCGACCACCGCTATGGTGACGACGGGACCGATCTCGCCGCTGTCGTGCTGGAGGGGTTGCGTGCACGACGGGCACGACTCGTCGTCGCGGAGTCGTGCACGGGTGGGCTGCTCGGAGCGCGGATCACGGCGGTCCCGGGGGCGTCGGACGTGTTCATCGGTGGTGTCGTCGCCTATGACAATGTTGTGAAGAGCGGCACGCTCGACGTGTCACCCGAGCTGCTCGAGCGCCACGGCGCGGTTTCGGAACAGGTGGTGAGCGCGATGGCGCACGGCGTGCAGCGCCAGTTCGCCGTGGACGCCGCTCTGGCCATCACCGGGATCGCCGGACCGACCGGCGGCACGGCGGACAAGCCGGTCGGGACCGTCTGGATAGCCGCGCGGCTCGGCAGCGAGGCCCGCGCGCTCAAGCGAATCTTTCCGGGCGACCGCGGTGACATTCGGGCGCGGGCCGCGCAGGGCGCGCTCGATCTGCTGCGCCGGTTGATCGCGGGTCAGTCATGAATCGCGTCAATGCGCCCGATGGGACGCCGCTTGTGTACGATGCGTACGAGCCCCCCCCCGCCCCCTTGCCATCGCCCGAGCCCGTGGGCGTGGCCGTTCTGGTACTGGGCGACTGGCACCCTCAGCCCGCGCAGGGAGCTGAGTCTTGGGCCGAAACCGGCGCGGAGCTGCGCGACGCCGGATTCGCCGCGTATTTCCTCGACCAGCGCGGCCATGGCCGCTCCGGCGGCCGCCGCGGTCATCTCTCCCGGTTCAGCCAGCTGCTCGGTGATCTGCAGGCGTTTCGCCGCGCCGTACGCCGCAGGGTCGACATTCCCCAGGTCCTCGTCGGACAGGGTTTTGGTGGATTGGTCGTGCTGCGGTATTTGGAGACTCAGCCTGGCGAGCCGCCGGCGGCGGCGGTGATTTCGAGTCCCTGGCTCTCCCCTCGAGTGCTGCCCCCGGCATGGAAGCGAATTGCCGCCAAGCTCGCCGATCTGTGGCCTACGCTCCCTACGGGGCGGGGGCGCGGCTACATGACGGCCGGCGCGCGTGCCGAGCTGCAGTGGGCGCAGCGAGCGGTGCTCGCCGACCGCCAGCGCATCGAACGCCCGCTGCTGTTCGTGCTCGGCGCACACGACCCGGTGAGCGATCCGGCGGTGGCCAGGACGTTCGCAGATAGTCTTGCGACGCCGGCGCGGGTGCAGTGGTATCCGGACCTGCCGTATGATCTGCTCGAGGTGCGACAAGTGAGAGAAGATCTGATCCGCTTCATCTCCCAATCTCGTTCATTCCGCTGATCCCGAGGCGGCTTTCCAGACAAACTGGCCCGGGGTATCTTGTTGTCAGACCGAAAGTTCCAACTATGACCAATAAGCGTCATCCACATCACCCGCCGGCTCCGCCTCTGGATCCGGACACGCGCGAGCCTCTGCAGACGCCGACGGCGGAGGCTACGGCGCCCGCCGGCCCCCCCACCCCCACCCCCACCCCCACTCCCGCCCCCGCCCCCGCGCCACCCGCTGGGCCGCCGGAGGCCGAGGTCTGGAAGGATCGGTATCTGCGGGCCGCCGCGGAGTATGACAACTTCCGCAAGCGGACCACGAAGGAGCGCGCGGAAACGTGGACCCGTGCGCAGGCGGAGCTCGTGAGCCGCCTCGCGGACGCGCTCGATGACTTGGCGCGTTTCGCGCATATCGATCCGGCGGAAATCGATTCCCGGACGTTGCACGAGGGCGTGGATTTGGTCGAGCGCAAAGTTTGGAAAGAGCTCGAAAACGCCGGCGTAACCCGCATCGATGAAGCAGGAGTGCCGTTCGATCCGAACGTGCACGAGGCCGTGACGACACAGCCGGCGGCGAAACCGGAGCAGGACCACACCGTAGGCCAGGTGGTGCAACCGGGCTACAAGATGCGAGACACGTTGCTGCGTCCGGCGCGCGTCATCGTGCTGACCTGGCAGGACAAGTAATGGCGGCACAGCGCGACTACTACCAGGTGTTGGGAGTCGCCGAAACCGCCACGACCGACGAAATCAAGAAGGCCTTCAGGCGGCTAGCGAAGCAGCACCATCCGGACCGCAATCCCAACAACCCCCAGGCGGCCGAGCGCTTCAAGGAAATCAACGAAGCGCACGACGTGCTGAGCGATGCGGAGAAGCGCAAGAAGTACGATCAGCTGCGGCGCTACGGCGCATTCGCCGGGCCCGGCGGCGGCTTCAGCCCCGGCTACGGCGGCGGCGCTCGAGGCGGGAGGGGAGGCCGCACGGCTCCGAACGAGAGCGGAGATTTCGACATTTCCGATCTCGGTGGCTTGGGCGACATCTTCTCGTCGATCTTCGGACGTCGGGGGGGGGCCGGCGGGCGAGACGCCGAAGCTGAGGAGGTCGAGACCAGCATCACGATTCCGTTCCGAGTCGCGGTGCTGGGCGGCACGGTACCGATCACACTTGCGATGCCGGAGGTGTGTCCGACCTGCGGTGGGAACGGCGCCGCGAAGGGCGCGACCGTCAACCAGTGTCCCGAGTGCAAAGGTCGCGGCACGGTCTCGTTTGGCCAGGGAGGGTTTGCCGTCAATCGCCCGTGCCCGGTGTGCCGGGGCAAAGGCACGGTGCCGTCCCAGCGCTGCCCGACATGTCAGGGCAGCGGCGAACTGCGGGTCGAGAAGCGTGTGAATGTGGAGATTCCCGGGGGCGTCGAGGACGGCGCGCGGCTGCGCCTGAAGAACCAGGGGCCCAAGGGCCGCGGTGATCTGATCGTGCAGATCCAGATCGCTCCCGATCGCTTCTTCCGGCGCGAGGGGCTCGACCTGATCGGCGTCGTGCCGATCAACCTGGCGCAGGCGTTGCTGGGGTCTCGCATCAAGGTCAAAACCCTGGATGACAAGCGGGTCGTGTTACGAATCCCGCCCGGCACGCAGCACGGCCAAAAATTCCGGATTCCGGGGCATGGTATCGAAAAGAACGGCCGTCACGGCGACATGTATGTGGAGGCCCACGTGACCCTGCCCGAAAAACTCAGCGCCGAGGAACAAGAGGCGGTCAAGAGTTTTGCAGAGAAAACGGGGATGAAGTACTAGTCAGCGGTGTTCTTTTCTTGCAACTTGCATCTTGGTGTCTTGTCTCTGTGATGGGGTGTAGGTCAACTGGCAGACCGCCCGGCTGTTAACCGGGAAGTTGGAGGTTCGAGTCCTCCCGCCCCAGTCGTGTCGCCCCCGCCCAGTTTCGCGGCTGTCTCCAGATTCGCGTACTGGTTGGATGCCGGGATTCGGATTCCCGGCACCAACTTGCGGTTCGGTCTCGATCCCATTCTTGGCTTGATTCCCGGTGGCGGCGATGCGGCTGGCGCCGTTCTTGCTGGGTGGATCCTGGTAGAAGCAGTCCGCATGGGCGCGTCGCGCGCCACCGTGCTGCGGATCGCGGGCAATGTGGCGCTCGATGCGGGCCTGGGCGCCGTTCCGATCATCGGGGACATCTTCGACTTCGCATGGAAAGCCAATCTCCGGAACGTGGCGCTGCTGGAGCGGCATCTGGCCGCGCCGGATCGAGCAGCGTCCGCCGATCGCTCGTTCAACGTGCTCGTGCTCTGTGGCGTTTGTGCAATGGTCCTCGGGCTGCTCGTGCTGGGGATCCTGCTAACGCGCTGGGCCGTCCGTGCATTGGGCGTCGGGTGAGCGGCAAGGCGCGCTGGTTCTGGCCGCTCGCGATCGCGCTGCTCGTCACCGACTGCGCGACCAAACGCGCGGCGGAGAGCCGCCTCGACCTGGGCGTCCCCAGACCGGTCGTCGGCGAGACGGTGCGGTTCACCCTCGCCTATAACACCAATGCGGCGATGGGCATTCCCGTAGGCGGCGAAGCGGGTCGGCTCGTGCTCTCCGTGCTGTCCTTGGCCGCACTCAGCGTTCTCGGAGTACTGTACCATCGCACTCGTCCCGCCGACCGGCTGCGCGTGATCGGCGTCGCGCTCGTCGCCGGCGGCGCGCTGGGCAACCTGATGGACCGGCTGCGCTCGGCCGCAGGCGTTGTGGATTTCATCGACGTCGGTGTTCGCGACGTGCGCTTCTGGACCTTCAATGTGGCCGACATGGGCATCACGATCGGTGCAGTGTTGTTGATGCTCGCGCTGGGCCGCTGGGGTGGTGCCTCCCGCACGACCGGCTAGCTTTCGGCTCCGTGCCCACCACGAAGCCGTTCCCGATTGCCGCGGCACTCGCCGATCGCTACGTCGTCGAGCGCGAGCTCGGCCGCGGTGGCATGGCGACGGTGTATCTTGCCGAAGAAAAAAAGCACGGCCGCAAAGTCGCCATCAAAGTGCTGCGGCCCGAAATCACCGCGGCGCTCGGCACCGAACGGTTCCTGCGTGAGATCGGCATTGCCGCGCGCCTCGCGCATCCTCACATCGTTCCGCTGATCGACTCCGGCGAAGCCGGAGGACTCCTCTACTACGTCCAGCCACATGTGCCCGGCGGCTCGCTGCGCGAGCGCCTGAGCGCCGAGCAGCGGTTGCCGCTCAAGGACGCACTCCGCATCGCGCAGGAGGTCGGCGCCGGACTCGACTTTGCCCATCGCAAGGGGTTCGTGCATCGCGACGTCAAGCCCGAAAACATCCTGTTCGCCGACGGTCACGCGGTGTTGGCCGACTTCGGCGTCGCGCGCGCCTGCTGCGACGCGGAGGAGGACCCGCCGCGCGCGCGGGAGCCGGTCACCGCGGTGGGCGGGGCCGTCGGAACGCCGGAGTACATGAGTCCCGAGCAGGCGAGCGGGGAAGAGGACCGCGGGACGGCGAGCGACATCTACAGTCTGGCCTGCGTCGTCTACGAAATGCTGGCGGGCGAGCCGCCGTTTACGGGTGCGAGCCCACGCGCGGTCATGGCGAAGCATGTGACCGAACGGGTGCGCCCGCTGCGGGGCTTGCGGCCGGAGGTGCCGCGGGCGGTGGAACGGGCGCTGGCGCAGGCGCTCGAGAAGGACCCCGACCAGCGCTTCGCCAGCACGGCCGAGTTCGTCGCGGCGCTGCTCGAGCCGGACAGCGCCGCCGCGGCGCGGCCGGTCGTGACGCGCTCGATCGCGGTATTGCCGTTCGTGAACGCGAGTCCCGATGCCGACAATGAGTACCTGAGCGACGGGATCACCGACGAGCTGATCGACGCCCTCGCCAAGATTTCGGGGCTGCGCGTGTCCTCGCGGACCTCGGTGTTCGCCTTGAAAGGCAGGCCGCTCGATGTGCGGGCGGTGGGCGCGCTGCTCGGCACCTCGGTGGTGCTGGAAGGGACGGTGCGCAAGGCCGCCGATCGGCTGCGTATCACCGCGCAGCTCACGTCCACCGATGACGGCCGGTTGCTCTGGTCGCAGCGCTTCGATCGCCAGCTGGTGGACGTGTTCGCGATTCAGGACGAGATCGCGGCTACGATCGTGAGCACGCTGCGCGCGACGATGTTCACCGAGTTGTCCGAGTACGTGCCGCGGCGCTACACCGAGAACATCAACGCCTATGGCCTCTATCTCAAAGGCCGGTACGCGTGGAACAAGCGCACCCACGAAGGCGTCGCCGAGGCGATCGGCTACTTCGAGCAGGCGATTGCGGAGGATCCGAGCTATGCCCCCGCCTACGCGGGCCTGGCCGATTCCTACGCGCTCGACGTGGATTATCGCTCGATCCCGGTGGCGGAGGCGTACGCGCGCGCCACGGAATACGCGCGTAAGGCGCTGGCCCTGGACGAGTCCGTACCCTCGGCGCACGCCTCGCTCGCCTGGTCGTTGTTCATCTACGATTGGAACTGGGACGAAGCGGAACGTGAATTCCGCCGCGCGATTGAGCTGAATCCCCGGTATGCGAGCGCCCACCAATGGTTCGGCTTCCTGTTGAGCTCGCGCGGCCAGCATGACGCGGCCCTGCTCGAAGCGCACACGGCGCTCGAGCTCGACCCGGCGTCCGTTTCAGGCCGCCGCAGCATGGGCTGGATGTGCTGTTACGCGCGACGCTATGACCAGGCGCTCGATCACCTGGCGCGGGCGATCGAGATGAATCCGATGGCCATCGAGAGTTATCGCATTCTCGGCACGACGCTGGAGCTGCATGGCCAGTCGAGCGAGGCCGAACGCGTGTTGCGGGACGCGCTGAACCTGCCGGGCGCGGACGCCTACACCAAGGCGACGCTGGGCTGGGTGCTGGCTCGTGCGGGCAAGCGGCCCGAGGCCGAGCAGTTACTGGATGCGTTGGAGGGAGTCGGCCGAGCGGGGTACGTGTCGCCGGCGGCGCTGGCGATCCTGCACATCGGGCTGGGCAATGTCGAGCAGGCGCTCGACTGGGCGGAGCGCGCCTATGACGAGCGGCGCGGCTGGCTCGTGTATTTCAAGGTGAATCCGATGCTCGATCCATTGCGGGATCAGCCCCGGTTTGCGGCGCTGCTCGGCAAGATGAGACTTGACTAGGAACAGCGCGGACAGGCAAAAACTAGACGTCTAGACGTCTAGCGGCTCATAGGTTTGAGGGTTTAGGAATTCCTGCTCACTCAAACCTCGATACCGCTGGACGTCTAAACGTCTCGTTTTTGCCTATCCGAGCCTATTGTCCAACCGTGAAGTCAATTCGTTTCAGCACCGTCCCCGCGTCATCCCGAATCTCAACATGCCAGGCGCCCTTTGCATCGAGTGGCACCGACTTCCTGCTCCACGTCCTCCACGGCGACCCTCCGATCGTCAGCGGGACATCGCCGACTTCGGTATCGCCGAAGAACCACACGTGGTGCAGCGTTTGCCCGCTCGCACCGGTCGCGCGCATCCACAACATGATCGTACCGACGCTATCGGGAAACGCGGTGCCCGTATCCTGGGGCACGCGATCGACGACCGAGCGCGCGAGCACCGCCTCGACGCTCACATTGCTCGGCATGGCTGCCGGGGCAGCCGGCGGCGCCGCGGTCGTATCCTGGGCCACGAGCGGCCCGGCAAATCCAAGCAGCATGACCAGCGTGAGTAGCGCTTTCATGCAGACACTCCCTGGTTGGTGTGTGACGCTTCTACCCGCCGACGACTGCGACGCTCCAATGATGCGCCCAGGAACGCGGCGATGAGACACCCCAGTGCCGTCCCGGCCATCAGAAAGCCGAGCTGGTACTCGAGCTGAATCCAGTGACACTTGGGCGCGAAGATGGGGCCGACGAGCCGGCCACATGTGTTCTGGGAGTACGCGAAGCCCCAGCTCGCGCCGAGTCCAACGATCAGCGGGAGGAGCGTGATGCAGAAATGGCGGAGGAAGATCTTCATCGGCCACGCTCGATGTGCCAGCGATCCATAATTCGATCTCCTTGCACGACGACGTATTCGTCGAAATGCGCTTCGGTCAGGCAGGAATGATTGGGAACGATCTCGATCTGCTGCCCGACTTTGAATTTGCCCTCGATCGCCGCCGGCGCGGCTGCGCGGATGAGTCCATGCTCCTGGGAAACCGAGGCGATGCTCAACTCTGGATGCCCGTTGACTTCGCCGTAGACCGGCTCCAGGCCCAGATGACTGGGTCCCAGGTCCTTGGACAGTGACAGCGCGCCCGCGTCGACCACGAAATGTGAAGCTCCGGGCTGGTGCGAGACCACGGTCGCCAGCACCGTCACCGCGACGTCCCGCGGCTCACAGGCTCCGATCAGCACCATGGTTCGGTCGTAGAAGATGTAGTTCCCGGGCCGTGCTTCTGTGACGCCCGTCAAGTCTTTTGCGGCCACCATGGCGGGTGTGGAACCGACGCTGATTCCCCGTACCGGCAGCCCATCCGTGCGCAGCAGCTCGGCGAACCAGGCCATCACCTGACGCTCCTGCTCGGCGATCTGCGCCGCTTCTTCCTTGTTGCGGGTCCGGTACGCATGACCGGAATGGCTCAGAATGCCGTCGAACGTGATTCCGCGTTCCGCTCCAAGCTCGCGCGCGACATCCAACCCGTATCGCGAC
>JBLNGI010000057.1:0-13517 GCA_050264615.1 Gemmatimonadota bacterium | reverse complement strand
GATCTGCGGATGGGACTCGAGCAGCAGCGGCGCGCCGTACACTGCGGCTATTGGCCCCTGCTGCGCTACAACCCGGAGCTGCGCCGCACCGGCGAGAATCCGTTCACGCTCGATTCGCCGCGGCCGACGTTGGGCTTCCGGGAATACGCGGATCAGGAGCTGCGCTATCGCCTGCTCGCGCGCAACAATCCGGCTGCCGCCGAGACGCTGCTCACGCAGGCCGATGAAGCGATCGCCCGCCGGTGGCACCTGTACGAGAACCTCGCCGGGCTCGTATGACTCTCGACCGGCTCCTCGACCTCGGCTTCGAGCGCGCGGACATCACGCCCGCCGCCACAGAATCCCTACAAGTCGACCGGAACACGGTCATCGTGACGACGGGCCGGCCTGCCATGGGCACACTGGTCTCGGTGTCGGCGCTCGGCCCCACGCAGTGGCTCCTCGATGAGGCGATCGGCCGCGCGTTGGACGAGATGGATCGGCTCATCGCCATCTTCTCACGCTTCGAACCGGCGTCGGCGCTGACCGCGCTCAACGACACCGGCCGGCTCGACGGGCCGCCCCCCGAGCTCGCCGACGTGGTCGCCCGCGCGCTCCGCTACCACGCGCTGACGCGAGGAGCGTTCGACATCTCCGTCGAGCCTCTTCTGAGACCAGAAGCCGAAATCGCCGACGCCCTGGCGTTGGTGGGCGTCCAGCACGTCGCCGCATCGAAACGCGCCATTCGGCTCGGCAAAGCAGGAATGGGGCTGACACTCGACGGCATCGCCAAGGGCTACATCGTGGACGCAATCGCGCGCTCGCTCACGCAGGGCGGCGTGCGCAGCTTCCTCGTCAATGCGGGCGGCGACATCCGCAGCGCGGGCACGAGAGAAAACGGCCGCCCCTGGACCGTCGGCGTCTGGGATCCGGACGCCCCCGGCGTTTTCCCCGATGTCATCCAGCTCACCGACGCCGCCGTGGCCACGTCGGGGAAGTACGAGCGGGGCGATCATATCGTCGATGGCGTGACCGGCCGCTCCCCCGATCATCACACCAGCGTTTCAGTGCTCGCGCCCACGGCGATGGCCGCCGACGCGCTGGCAACCGCTCTCTATGTTCTCGACGCCCCGCGCGGCTTGGCGCTCGTCGAGTCGCTCGCACAGTGCGAGTGCCTGATTCTGGACTCTGACGGCCGCCAATTCCGCTCCCGCGGATGGCGCAAGGAGCCATGATGCCCTGGACACCCTCCCCACGTTTTCAAGTCGGCACGATGGTCGCGTTGCGGGTCCTCATCGGATGGCACTTTCTGTACGAGGGACTCGCCAAACTGCTCAATCCCTACTGGACGTCCGCCGGGTACCTCGCCGAATCGCGGTGGTGGTTCAAAGGCGTGTTCGTTGCCATCGCCGCAAGCCCCGGGGCGGTGACCGTCGTGGATTACGTCAACATGTGGGGCCAGGTCGCGATCGGACTCGGCCTCATGTTCGGACTCTTCACGCGCTGGTCTGCGGTTGCCGGCATCGTGCTGCTCGCGCTCTACTATATCGCGGCCCCCCCATTCGTCGGGTACACCTATCCCATCCCGGCCGAGGGCAGTTACCTGATCGTGAACAAGGTCATGATCGAGCTCGCCGCCCTTCTCGTCGTGCTTGCGTATCCCACCGAGCAGAGCTTCGGGCTGGACCGATTCCTCACCCGCAAGAAGAGCGGCTCGATACCGGAGCCGCTCGCGCCCGCCGTCTTGGAGAGCACCGGCCATGACTGACCAACAGAAGCCTACCGGCAACCATTGGCTAACCATGTCGCGCCGCAGCGTCCTCAAGGCGCTGGTGTCGGTCCCCGTCTTCGGCGTGTTCTTCGTGGAATTCCTCCGGAAGAAAGCGGGCGACGACGTCAAACGCCGCGCTCTGCTCGCCGAGCTCGGGGTGAGCGAGAGCGGTCCCGCGGTTATCCGGAACGCGATTTCACGCCCGCCGGGCAAGCGGATTCGCCTCGGCATCATCGGGTACGGTGGCGAAGGGGAGTCGCTGGTGCGGCACGCCGGCTTCGCGCACCCCGACTGGATCGACGAGGCCAAGAAGAACCACGACGAAGACCCGCGCGACAAGGAGCTCGAGACCTATCTGGGGCAGGACGACCTCAACGTCGCCCTGACCGCCGTGTGCGACCTGTTCGACGTGCGTTCCGAGCGGGCCATCGCCGCGTCACAGGTCACGCCGCGTCCGGGCGGCGGCGCGGCCAATCCCCCCGCGAAACGCTTCAAGCGCTATACCGACCTGCTGGCGAGCGGTGAGGTGGACGCCGTGATCGTCGCCACGCCCGACCACTGGCACTCGCGGATCACGATCGATGCCGCGAGCCGGGGAATCCCGGTGTATTGCGAGAAGTGCATGACACGCACGGAAGCGGAAGCGGTCGCGATGCACGACGCGGTCAAGCGCTCGAAGATCGTCTTCCAGCTGGGGCACCAGAACCGGCAGTCGGAAAGTCACCAGAAGGCGCGCGAGGTGGTGAACGCGAAGATCCTGGGCCCGCTCACGCTGATCGAGTCGACGACGAACCGGAACTCGCCCTGGGGCGCCTGGGTGTGGGACATTCACCCCGAGGGCAACCCGCGGACCATCGACTGGGCCCAGTTCCAGGAGCCCGCGGCCAAGCGTGTGCCCTTCAGCTTGGAGCGCTTCTTCCGCTGGCGCTGCTGGATGGACTACGGGACGGGACTGTCGGGCGACCTGCTGTCGCACGAATACGACGCCGTCAACATGATCCTTGGCCTCGGGATACCGAAGTCGGTCGTCGCGTCGGGCGGCGTGTACTATTTCAAGGATGGCCGCGACGCGCCGGATGTGTTCCAGGCCGTGTACGAGTATCCCGACCGCAACCTGACGTTCGTCTACAGCGCCACGCTCGCCAACGGCAACAACCGCGGCCTCGTCTTCATGGGCCACGACGCGTCGTTGCGCGTGAGCGGCGCGCTGACCGTGTCCGCGGACGGCGAATCGACGCGCTTCGCCGACAAGATCCAGAGCGGCACGATCGATCCGTCGCGGCCGATGTTCACCTATCGGCCGGGCTCCAAGGGCATCGACGCGGTCACCTCGGCGACGGCCGAGTACTTCGCCAGCCGCGGCCTGCTGTACACCTACCGGGGCGGGCGCCGCGTGTCGGCCTATCACCTGCACATCGCGGAATGGCTCGACGCGATCCGCAACGGCGGCGACACGAGCTGCAACATCGACCGCGGGTTCGAGGAGGCGATCACCTGCCACATGGCGACGCGCTCGTATCTCGAGGGGCGCAAAGTGACGTGGGATCCCGTGGCGAGGCGGATCGTGTAACTTCCTGCCTTCATGGAAGTGTGGTCAGGGTCACCGAAGAATCACAGCGCGGTTGAGAATTTCACTCTCAGGCGCGAGCGGGCTCCTCACATTGGAGGGAATGGATCATGCGTGCACGGTCACGGAGAGTGGGAGCGGTCGCGGTCGGCGTGGTGTTGGGGCTGTGCCTCTGGGCGTCGAGCGCCGCCGCGCAGGCGGCCGCGGCGTCCGAGCCGGATGGCGCGGCGCTTTACCGGCAGAGCTGCAAGTCGTGTCACGGCGCGAAGGGCGTGCCTCCCGCGCGGATGGTGACCCTTTATCCGACGCTCAAGACGCTCGCTGATTCGGCCGAGCAGACGCGCTTGACGGAGCAGGCGATCATCGCCGTGCTGCAGCACGGTAAGGGCAAGGACATGAAACCCTTCTCGGACAAGCTGACGGCGGCCGAGATGGCCGCCGTCGCGAAGTTCGTGAAGTCGCTGGGATCGGCGCCTACCGGTCCCTAAGGCCGGCGGGGCGCGGGGAACGTATCGTAGAATTGGGGCGGCACGGCGCCCGGCTGCTCCCGCCCGCGCAGCGTGGCGAGATACTGCGCCAGCTCCTCGATCTCCTGATGCGAGAGGGCGGGCGGCCCATACGACGGCATGCGGGACTGCGGATGGAATCGGCTGGGTTGCTCCACGAAGCTGTGGAGCCACCCGACCGAGTGACGTAGTCCCACGGTTGTCAGATCCGGACCCTCCTCTCCTCCCTGCCCCGCCACTCGGTGACATCCGCCACACTGTTGTGACTGGTACAAGGCGCGGCCAGCCCGCTGCACCGACGTGAGCGCCGCACCGCTCTCGATGGCGACGGGCGCACGGCCCGCCGCGCCGATCAAAAAGCCCGCGCCCCCGAGCAGGACGGCGAGCCCCACCAACGCGAGCGGGCGATGCAGCAGATTGCGCGTGCTGCCGCGGTCGAAGAACGGCAGACCGACCAGCACCAGAAATAGAATCGTGGGTACGCCGACCGCAACCGCGGCCTCGAGCGATCCCGGCACAAGTTTGAGCAGCTGGTAGATCGGCAGGAAATACCACTCCGGTCGCGGGACGTAGCTGGTGTCGGTCGGATCCGCGGGCGCCTCGAGTGGCGACCCGAGCGCGACGGCGAGGAGCACCAGCAGCAGCACCGTCGCGGCCGACACAATGGCGTCCTTGCCGAGAATATCGGGCCAAAAGCGGACCCCGCCCCGCTTCGACGCTGCGTACGCCGCACGGTAGTAGGAAGGGTACGCCGGATCGCGCGTCGTCTTCGGCGCTCCCGCCTCGAGATCGCGCGGGCGCGCCGCAATTCCCTGACGCACGACGACGGTGATGTGCAGGGCGACCAGGATCGTGAGACTCAGCGGCAGCCACAGCACGTGAAACGCGTAGAAGCGTGCGAGCGTCGCGGTCCCGAGCTCCGAACCGCCACGCAGCAGGGCGACGAGGGCCCCGCCGACCAGCGGTGTCGTACCGGCAATGTTCGTCCCCACCGCCGTCGCCCAATACGCTTTTTGATCCCACGGCAACAGGTAGCCGGTGAAGCTGAACCCCATCACGATGATGAAGAGGCCTACCCCCAGCAGCCAATTGATCTCACGCGGGTACTTGTAGGCACCCACGGAGAACACGCGGATCATATGCGCGAGAATCAACACCACCATCGCGCTCGCGCCCCAGTGGTGAATGCCGCGCAGCACCCTCCCGCTCGCCACTTCGCGCGTGACGAATTGGATGCTGTCGTACGCGTGGTCGGGGGAGGCCGAGTAGTAGGTGGCGAGGACGGTGCCGGTGATCACCTGCACCACGAAGACGGTCAGCGTCGCACTGCCCAGGGTGTGCCACCACGTGAGCCGGTCCGGGACCTCGCGGTCGAGCAGCTCGCGTTTGGCGCGGACCAGATCCAACCGTTCATCGAGCCAACGGAAGAAGACGGGCATGGCTCAGACCTCCGCTTTGTCTGGAACGCCGAGATGGAAGTCCTGATAGCGGCAGTACAGGATCCCGTCCTCGACTTTCACCTCGAGCGTATCGAGCGGGCGGGGCGGCGGGCCACCCAGCACCTCACCCGACTTGATCTCGAAAAATCCCGTGTGACAGGGGCAGCGGAAGACATGCTTTTCTTCATCCAGGGAATAATTGCACCCGAGATGCGTGCAGCGGCCGTTGTACACACGAAAGGTCTCGCCATCGGCGGTGTAGATCCACACGTTCCGGAGCCGCCGGGTTTCCACCCAGGCATCGTGCACGGCGTCCACGAAATCGACCTTGGTCGGGACGTCGGTATCGAACTGATCGACCTCGCCCAACCGGATCCATTTCTCCTCCCGCTTGTGGCGAAACGTGGGCGAAAGAAATGCCCGGAGCGCCGGCACGCCGGCCAGGAGCGCCGATGCCGCACCTCCAATCGCCGTCGCCCACCGCAGGAAGGCTCGGCGGCCCGTTGATACGACGCCAGGCGTTTGAGTCGCCATTCGATCATCTCCTTGCTGGTTCACGGTATGGCCGCACCATGACAGGTAACGCACATCTGGGCATTCTTGCGTTTGAGCCGTTCGGCGTCGAACCCGGGCCCATGCGGATTGAACCGCCGGCCACCCAGCGCTGAATGGCATGTCAGGCAGTCGCGCTCGGCGTGGCAGGCGGTGCAGCTCTCGAGGCTTTGGCGTGCGACCTGGCCATGGCCCGCGATGAAGGTTCTGCTGACGTCGTGGTAACCCGATCCGAGCGTCTTTGTGGCAACGAGGCCCGCGGTCGCATGGCAGGCCTGGCAGAAGCCGCCCGTGTTGTGACAATCGCTGCAGCGCGCCTCACGGCTGTAGGCGGCTGCCGGGTGACTCTGCAGGAATCCCGCCGGGTGATAGCCCGCGGGATTCGCCGCGGCATTGGGACGATGACACTGCAGGCAGTCGCTGCGCACATGACAGCCCGCGCAGGTCGCGGGTGTGGCAGCCGCAACCGACGCATGGCGTCGCACGAAGTTCTCGCGGTGCGATGGTGGCGGCAGCCGGTGCGGCTGCGCGCCGGGAGCACGGCCCGGCCCCGCCGCGTGCAACGCCACTCCCACGCCCTGCGACGGCGCGTGGCAGGAGAGACAGCTTTCCCGCGTGTGGCAGGTGACGCACTGTTGCGGATTGGCGCGCACCATCGCGCCGTGACGACTGACAAATGATGGGTCGTCATGAGAGGGCGGCCGCGGCAGGTGCACGACGATCGCGCGCGCGCGTGGATCCGGATCCAGGGCTTGAATGGCCGCGCGTTCCGGCCCATCGACGTGACAGGTCAGACAGAAGTCGCGCGCGTGGCAGGTGGCACACGAGGGCGCCACCGGCTGGCTGGTTCCCGTCGCGCGCCGGCCGTGCAGGCCGCCGGTCACGAACCCCGATTCGCGGTGCGACGGAGGCACCGGGAAATTGGCGATGTCGGTAGTACGCAGCGATGCGGCGCGCACCAACGGCACGTGGCAGGTCGCGCACAGCGTATCGGGAGCGGTGAGATGTGTCGAGCCGGGCGCATGGCACTCGATGCACCGCTCGGAAAGCGCGCGGTGCACGTCCATCCGGCCGCCACCAGCGGGCACGTGACAGTCGCGACAGCCGAGCTGCTCCGGCCCGCGCGGCGTGGCGCGCGTCATCAGCGGCACCAGGTCGTGCACGAACTTCAGGTTGCTGGGATGAGGAGCCGTGGGGGGCTGCCAGGCGACACGCGGTAGAGTGCTACCATCGTGGCACGCCGTGCAGCGCGTCGGCTCGGGCCAGAACGCGGAGTCGGGGTTCTCGGCACCCGGATGGCACGCCTGGCAGGTGGGAAATACCCGTGCGTGCCGGGCGTGATCGAAGCCCGTGGGACCTTGGGCGGCCGCGGGGGCTGCGACCCACAGACCGATGAGCAGTGCAAGGGAAGCGCGCCGGATCATGGGAGCGTTCGGGCCGAGCGGCCGCCCGGCAGCATCTGAATAGATGGCGGCAGTCCGCGCAGATCTGCGCCGCTGCCGAACGCGAACACGACACGTGCACTCACGCGCCACTGATTCCAGTCGAACGCGCCGGCGTCGGGACGGTGATGCGCTTCGGTGTAGTAATAGGCCGACACGCCAAGGCGCACTTGCTCGGATGAGGCGAACTGGCCGTCCACGCCGGCTGTGCGGACGCCAACGTCGTTAAAGCGAAATTCGAGCGGACGATCGAAGCTCGAGCCCAGCAGCGTGGCGCGCACGCGGGCGGAGGGCTGGTAGATGATCGTCGCCGCCGTTCCCGACACCGATGCGCCTGGTCCGAACTCCCGCTGATATCCGGCATCAATCGTCCAGGCCGGAGCCAGTGTCGCCGTCGCACCCAGTTCCGCACGCCAGCCATCGCGCTTCGCACTGAACAAGGGCGTCTCCGTCGCCGCCTCGTCGTAGCGGTAGCGCTCGTAGCGGCCGCGCACTTCGATCCGCGGCACGATTGCGTACGCGAGCGATCCCTGGAGCGAGTGGTAGGGAACGGGACTGAACGCGCCCCAGATCGTCCAGAGATCGAAGTGGGGCCGATAGCGCCGCGCCCAGAGCGTCCCTCGGATCTTCGGCGTCACATAGTGGACGGCCGCGTCGGCGCTGCCCCACCACCCCGCGGCGAGGTCGTAATCGGCACCGCCCGAGATCCGCACAGCGCCGACCGGCCGCACGGCGCCTTCGAACGCGATGCGCTCGGAGACGAATTTGTGGAAGTGGGGATCGACCTCTCGTTGATACTCCACGCGCGCGTCCGCCACCGCTGACGTCCAGCCGCCGCTCGCACCAGCGATCACCTGACGCTGGATCGGCTGAAAGTCATCCAAAGGATTCAAAGCGGGGCTGGTGACCGGCAGCGCCACACCACGCGCCAGGCCCCAGCCGCCATATCCCTGGAGCTCGATGCCGTGCCCGATGGCGCGATAGGTGAGCGCGCCGCCGTCGAACCCGGTCCAACCCAGTCGGGATGGAACGACCTGCCGGCCGGCTCGCGCCGTCAGGCGCGACGACGCGTATTCGGCATAGCCCTCGAGGAGTTGGAGGGCCGGATCCGTGCCGGGCCACGCGCCGGCCGTCCCGAGATCGACGCCCGCGCGTCCGGTCGCTCGAATACTCAGGCCACGGATCCCGAAGCCCCACAGCGAGGCCTCGATCGTGCTCGTGACGGGGCTGCCGCGCCGGATCGGGCCGGGACGGAAGAAGGTGCAGAACTGCGCGCCGGACAGGCATTGGACCGCGAATCCATCCGGAGAGACCGGCCCGCTCCCGGGCGTGACCACCGTGTCGCCGACCGGGATACTGTCGAGTGAGACGCCGCGGTAGGCGACCGTCTGCCAGCGCGTGTCGACGCGCACGCGATAGCCCTGCGCTCCGGCCCTGAATGGCAGCAAGATTGCCGCAAGGATCAGGATCGCCGCCGGGGACCTCATGCGCCCTCGACCTTGCGCAGATGGACGCGGAATTCCTCCGGCGCCGCGAGGAAATGGCAGGTCGTGCACTCTTTCCCGGCGTGATGCGACGTCCTGTCACCGTGACACGTCTGGCAGAACGTGCGGTTCGGAACGAGCTGCGCGACGACGTCCTCGACGTGGCAGTTGTCACACGCCACGTGCGCATCGGCGAGCGAAGCGTGGGCGGCCTTCGGGTCCGCGGCCCCATGACAGGAGCGGCAGTCGCGTCCCACCGCATGATGCGGTTCATGACAACTCCGGCAGGCCACCGCTGGATTGGCGACCAGCGTGACCTCGGTCGTATGGCATGCCACACAGCGTTGGTCGGCGTGACGCGCATGATCGAACGGCACGGCGCGCTCTCGCGGCGCGTGCCCAGCAACGGCCACGCTCACGGAGACGGAGCGCTGGCCCGGTGGGGCCTCGGTGTGGCAGCGGCTGCAATTCTTGGTCGCGGCCGCCTGATGGTGGCACAATTGGCAGCCGCGCGGAGGCGTGAAGGTGAGCCGCGCGCTGCGGGCCGCGACGTGGCAGGTGATGCAGGCGAGGCTCTTATGTCGGGGATGCGAGAACGTATCGGGCGGGAATGTCACATCGAGCAATGGCGGAGCGTCACCCTTGACTTTCTGCGGTCGCTCCCGCGCGGCCGAGACTCTTCGCTGAACCCGCGTGGTGTCGAACGGCAGCGGCGGTTTCAGCCGCGACCGTTCGCGCACGGCCTCGTGGCATCCGGTGCAGTCACTGGCGTCGACGCGCGCCTGATGGGGCAGGTGGCACGTGATGCACGACGCGGTCGCCTTCCGGTGCGTCGCGCCGGTGTGGAACGGCACCTTGCGCCAGTCGGCATGGCAGGCCGCGCTGGCACAGGTCAGGCGTGCGGCCGCCGGCGATTCCTGAATGTGAGGATTGTGGCACATGCCGCAGGTGCCGCCGTGCGGATCGCGGGACGGATCGAAGTTCATCGCCGCCAGGCGCTCCTGCATCGCGTGACAGGAGAAGCACTGGCGCTCGCCGGGCCGCAACGTGCCGGCCGCGGAATCACGGGTCGCCAGCGGCGGCACTTCCGCGGTGAAGCGGTGGCATGTCGTGCAATGCAGCGTGGTCTGACCCTGCATCTTGCCCAACGCGATTTTGTTCAGCTCGTGACAGCCCGCCTGACCGCAGGTGCGATCGAGGGGCGCGAAGTGGTGCACTTCGGTGGCGTGGCAGGTGACGCATTGGACGTTGTGGAGCGCGGGGTTGTGCGACTCGAGGTGAGCACGGTGGCCGGCCGTGGAGGCGATGCGTTGCCACACTTCTTTCTCACCCGTCACATGGCACTTCATGCAGACGGCGTTGGCCACCTTGGCGTGCGGCCCGATTTCCGCGGGTCGCTCGGCGATCCACAAGTACATCTGCCGCATGCTCGCGTACAGCGACTGCTGGTGGCAGTTATGGCACGACAGCTGGCTATGCTCGCTCTGCGTGAAGCGAACGTACGCCGATCCCATCACGTGACAGCCGGTGCAGAAGCCGTTGTCGTGTTGCATGTAGTTCCAGCTGACGGTGCCGAACGTGAGGCCAAGGATGACGACAGCCGCCGCGGCCGCGATCAGCGCGATGCGCGTGCTCCGGGGGCGGGTCTGTACCCACGTGATGATTCGCTGGCGCCGGCGCCAAGCGACGATCACCAGCGCGATGACGAGCAGCGTGCCGATTATGGCGCCGGTGATCTGCAACCAAGAAGGCAGGTTGAAGAGGAACCGCACGACGGCGGCAATCCCCCCCGGGAGGGGGGACTCCACTGGTGTCGCGCCGGGCGCCGGCTGCTGGGCCAAAAAACCGGCCCCGGTGACCGCAAGGATCCCGGGGCCGGGAAACAGGATCATCCGCGCCAATCTACTGCAGACTGACTCGCTGGCCAGCGCGACTGGCTGGACGCGGGAACGGCACGCTGCCGGTCGCGCCCAGCGGGCCGGACAAGATTCGTTGCACCGACGCCGGGATGCTCGGGAACCACGGCTGCGACCCGTAGAGCGCGGTCAACTCGTCGATGTTCGCCCGCAGCAATGCCTCCGCGAGGAACGGGTTGTGCACCGTGTGCGACCTGTCACCGCCGGCCACCGAAGTGCCGGCTACGAAATTTCCGTTGGCATCCTCGCCTACGGCGCGCACGTTGAATTCTGCCCCGTCCGCCGCCGTGATGACGCGGTCTCCCGAGAGTAAGTCACCCATCCTGATGACCACGATCTTCGCGTTGTCTGCGACCGCCGCTGTGAGCGGTGGGTTGAGATGCACGCCGGTGAGCTGATTGGCCGCGGCCGTGACGGTCGCGGTGACCGTGTATTGACCCGTTCCGATCTGGAGCGTGTTTCCCGCCGCGAGCTTGCCCGTCAGGGTTGTGGCGTCGAGGTTGATCACGCTGTCACCCAGGGCCACTGCCCCGTTGGCGAAGAGCGTCAGGTTGTTCAGCGTTCCCCTCCGGCTCCACGTGTTCTTGAGAATCGCGGGAAGGATGCCACCGTCCAGCGTGTCGATTCCGCTGCTGGCCGTATTCGAGTTCACCCATAGTGTGGTTGTGAGGTCCTGAATCCGCCCGCGCGCGACCGCCAGCAGGCCGGCAGGCTCGTTTTCGCTCGCATGACAGCCCGACCCGACGCACGACTTGAAGGACCGTGCCGTGGGTGTGTACGCGCAGTTCTTGATCGAGTCCGTCGGGGTGATCCCATCCGGCCCGTAGCACGGGATCGGCCGGAACAGGTGGCCGGTCGCGAAGATGGTCGTCCCGCTGGCCGTATCCGTCGTCGAGAAGGGATGCACGTGACAGCCGGCGCACAGCTTCGGGTTCTTGGTCAGGTTGGCGTGGCTCGCGCTTTTCGCCACCTCGATCAGCACCGGATCGAGGTAGGTCGGGTTCTGGTATCCCAACTCGCCGATCACCGTAGCGCCCTGCGGCGCGTGCGGCGAGTTGCTGCCGCCCGGGCTTTCAACCCGTGTCGAGTCCATTTGCAGAGGCTCGGTGCGCCGATAGTGGCACTTCATGCACAATTGCCTGGATGGATCGGTGCTGGCGAGCGGAAAGCGCAGTTGGCCCTCGTTCAGCAGGCCGGTTACGGGATCCTTGGCCGTACCGTGCGGATCGTGGCAGACGGCGCAGGTGGTCCCGAAGGCATTCGGCCCGATCGGGTTGTCACTGCCGATGTAGGCGGCCGTCACCCCCCAAGATTCCAGGGCGCCCTGGCCGGTGTGGCAGCGCTGGCATTGTTCCTCGTCGGCGTGGCGGCCCATTCGCGCGTGGAGGGACTGCTTCCATTCCTCCCAGTACGGCGTGTGCGTACCGGAATGGCAGGCGGCACACGTCCCGGGCCCGTTTGCTGCGGTATCGACGAAGACGTTCGCGAGCGGCGCGGTGCCCACGGCATCGGGGGCCGACACGTGCTCGAAGCCGGGGCCGTGGCAGCTCTCGCATTGTACGTCGTGATACGCTGAATCGGCGACTTTCTTGTAACCGGCCGGCGCCGTCGCCATGTTGCCATAGGAGCTGACCGAGTGGCAGGCATCGCAGGAGCCATTGGCTGCCTGGTGGCCGGATGCCACGAGGTCGCTCCATGCGTCAGAGTGGACCGTGCCCGACCAGTCGCGCTGGTGCAGCGAATGGCAATTGCCGCACGAGGTCTGCTTCGTGCTCGCGGTGAAGTATCCCAGGAAGCCGTTGATGGAATCAGCCGGAGGATTGAATGGGGGCTGGTTGACGTAGACGATTTTCTCGTCCGTACACGCCGCGAGTGCGTAGACACCAAGGATGGCGATCAAATAGCGCAGCTTCATACGATGCCCTCTCTCTGCGACCGGTTACTGCCGGCTCGCGACCATCTGCAGGTACAGGAGAATGTCGGTCGTCTGCTCTCGCGTCGGAGCCGGGACCTTCATCCGCTCCATATTCCGCTCCATACGCGCATACACCGTCGCCCAGTCCTCGCGTGAATGCACGCGCGGGTCCGGCAACGCGTGACAGCGACTGCACACCTGGGAAAACGCCTCGCGCCCTGCGCCGGGCGGGAGGGTGCTCCCACTGACCTTCAGCGCATTCGTGTTCAAATAATCGAGGATGGCAAAACGTTCGGCGGCCGTCGGAACCTTGACGCCGAGGGTCGGCGGCAGAAGCTCCATCCGAAGCCACATGCGCCGCGCAATACCCGGCCAGTCGGTGGCGCTATGCATCTGCGGCGTGGGGATGTTGTGACATTGCCCGCAGTATTGTCCCACGAGCTGCGCTCCTTTGGAATTCGGCTCGGGCAAATCCGCCGCCGCCACGCCGGGCGGCGGCAACGCGATATTGGCGGCCGCGAGGAGCAATTCGTCCTGGCGGTTCAGCCCTGTGGGCTGCGTGCCCTGAGTACCGCCACTGGCCGCGGCATCGGATGCCGGCGCCTCCTTCCGGCATCCCAACAGGGTCAGCAGGCCTCCCACGATCACGATCAGCTTCACGCCACTGCGCATCGAACCTCGGCTGAGGATTACGGCATCAAGATAAAGCCTGTATGAAAGCTTCGTGAGAGTCACTGACCGTCGGAAACACCGTCTAAACAACAAGCCATTGCTCCTCGCCTTCGATTAGCCTTTGGGGCAACCGACGGCCGCGTTCAGTTCAGAGTTCGCATAAACTCGACGACGGCCCGGCGCTGGCTCGCCGTGAGCGGCAACTTCGGCATCTGGCTCTTGGGGTCGTCGAATTGCGGCTCGGCGATCTTCTGGTCCAGGTACGCAGCGCCAC
>JBLNGI010000056.1:0-3619 GCA_050264615.1 Gemmatimonadota bacterium | reverse complement strand
ATCCGCGCGCGCTCGTGGTGAAGGCGGTGCGCGCAGCGGTGGACGCGGCGCGCATCAACGGCGGCTCACCGCCGCCCGAGGGCTGGGACGCGGCGGTGAGCGCCGCGGTCCGGCGCCTTGCCGTTCCGTCGCTCACGCCGGTGATCAACGCGACCGGCGTCGTGCTGCACACCAACCTGGGCCGCGCGCCGCTCGCGGCGGCGGCGATCGCGGCGCTGACACGCGTCGCGGGCGGATACGCCGCGCTCGAGTACGATCTGGGCTCGGGCACCCGCGGCTCGCGTCACGCGCACTGTCGCGACCTGCTCGTCGAGCTGACCGGTTCGGCGGATGCCATGGTCGTGAACAACGCGGCCGGCGCGTTGCTGCTCGCGCTCAGCGCGCTCTCCCGCGGCGGCGAGACGATCGTGTCGCGCGGCGAGCTGGTCGAGATCGGCGGCTCCTTCCGGATTCCGGATATCATGGCGCGGTCGGGCGCGAAACTCGTCGAGGTGGGCACTACCAACCGGACCCACCCGCACGATTACGAACGAGCCCTGACTCCTGACTCCCGGCTCCTGCTGAAGGTCCACCGCTCGAATTTCCAAATCACAGGATTCACGACCGAGGTCGCGGTGGCCGAGCTCGCGGAGCTGGCCCATGCCCGGAGCCTCTCGTGCGTCTACGATCTGGGCAGCGGGCTGCTCGTGAATCTCTCCGAGTTTGGATTGACGGGCGAGCCAACGGTCCCGGAAGGCGTCGCCGCCGGCGCCGATCTCGTCGTGTTCAGCGGTGACAAACTGCTCGGCGGGCCCCAGGCGGGGATTCTCGTCGGCACCGAGCAGGCGCTCGCCGCGTGCCGCGCCGACCCGATCGCGCGGGCCGTGCGCGCCGACAAGCTCACGCTCGCGGCGCTGGAAGCGACGCTCGCGTTGTATCGCGACCGCGATACCGCCATCCACGAGATTCCCGTGCTCAACATGTTGACCGAGAACGAGGAGAGCATTCGCGCGCGCGCCGAGCGGCTGGGCGGCGAGCTGATCGAAGGCGACTCCGAGGTTGGCGGCGGGTCGTTCCCCGGAACCAAGCTCCGGACCTGGCTGGCGGGATTCCCCGACCCGTCGCTCGCCGAGCGGCTGCGCCGCTACGATCCGCCGATCATCGCGCGCGTCGCGGCCAATCGCGTCCTGCTCGACGCCCGTACGATCCTGCCCGGCCAGGTCGAAACCGTCATCGCCGCGGTGCATGCCGACCGCTGACGGCTGATGGCAGACAGCGCACCCGCCGTTTTTCTCGACCGCGATGGCACCATCGTGGATGATCCCGGATTCCTGCACGAGCCCGGGAAGGTGCAGCTGCTCGCCGGGGCGGCAGACGCGATTCGGCGGCTCAACGAGCACGGCTTTCTCGTCGTCACCGTCAGCAATCAGTCGGGGATTGCGCGCGGGCGTTATACGGTCGCCGACTACGCCGCCGTCCAGCGCCGGCTGGTGGAGCTGCTCGAGGGGCACGGCGCCCACCTGGATGGCGCGTATTTCTGCCCGCATCACCCCCGGATCACCGGCCCCTGCGAATGCCGCAAACCGGGGTCCAAGCTGTTTCTCGAGGCGCAGGAAGCGCTCGACATCGACTTTGCGCAATCATGGTGGGTGGGCGATCGCCTGTCCGACGTGCAGCCGGCACTGGCGCTGGGCGGTCACGGGATCCTCGTCGCGACCGGCGAGGGCAATCTGCACCAGGGCCAGGCTCGCGCCCTCGGTGTGATGGTCGTCGCGGACCTGGCCGAGGCCGCCAACCAGATTCTGCGCCTCAAAGTGCTCGATCCCTGATTGTTTTTGGGATTGCAAAATCCCAAATTAGGCCGCGCCCCCGTTCGCCCCTGCTGCCAAGGAGTCTTCTGTGCGACTGGTCCTCCTGCTGACCGCGCTTGCAGGCCCCGGTTCCGCGTCCCTCGCCGCGCAGATCCCGATCCGGGCCGGCCAGACGGTCACCGGGCGGCTGGTCCCAACGGATCAGGCGTTTTCGGACGGCTCGCGCTACAAGCTGTACGCGTTCGCCGGCAACAAAGGCGACACCGTCGCCGTCGATCTCAGCTCCGACGACTTCGACGCCAACCTCCTCGTGGCCGACGCCTCGGGCAATACCCTCGCGCGCAACGACGACAGCGGCGAGAAGTGCAACACGCGGCTGACGTTCGTGCCGGCGTCGAGCGGCAACTTCCGCATCTACGCGAACTCGAGCGCGCAGGCGGAATTGGGTGCGTACAAGCTGACGCTGACGCGCGGCGCCGCCCGCGCGGCGGCCGACACGGTGTGCCGTGGATTCGGGCAGGTCGCCGGGCTCATCGAGGTCGGCCAGACGATTACGGGCGCGCTGTCGTCGGAGGATCCGGAGTTCCCGAGCGACTCGACCTACTTCGAGCGCTGGATCCTGCCCGTGCGCGCGAACCAGGCGTTCACGGTCGACCTGACGTCCGACGATTTCGACGCGTACTTGCTGCTCACGCGCGGCCGCGGCGAGAAAATCAAAGAGAACGATGACGGTGGCGGCGGCTGCAACGCCCGCCTCGTGTATACCGCCGAGGACGATCACCCGCTGCGCATCGTGGTGAACACCGCCTCGCGTCCGCGGCGCCAGACCGGCCGGTTCACGCTGAAGGTCAGCGACGGCGCGTCCACGACGGATCCGAAGGGCAATTGCCGGTCCAACAGCGGCCCCGGCGCCGCCGCGCGAGCCGGTGCCGTTAGCGCGAGGCCGGCGAGCATGGGAAACAGCCAGGGTGCATCCATGCCGGGCGTTCGCATCGGCGAGACGGTGAACGGCTCGCTGACGAGCAACGATTCCCTCTACCCGGACGGCAGCTACTTCAAGTTCTACCAGTTCACGGCGACGGCAGGGCAGGTCATCACCATCGATCTGTCATCGGACGATTTCGATCCCGTCCTGATCGTGCGCGGCGACGACCTCGACGCCTCCGTGATCAACGACGACGGGGGGCCCGGATGCTCGTCGCGCGTCTCGCGCGCGTTTCCGAGCCGAGGCCCCTACCGCATCCTCGTGAACACGACCTCGGACCCGGAGAAACAGACCGGCCGGTTCTCGCTGTCGATCACGCAAGGCTCCAAGCCCGTGCAGCAGACCAACGGCAACGCCGACTGCCAGCCACCGCAGCGCGCGACCGGCGCCGCCGCCGCCGCCACAGCTGCCGCGGCCGCCCACGCGATCACGATCGGGCAGACGCAGCAGGGCACGCTGACGCGCAACGACGTGCTGCTGAAAAGCGACAGCACCTATGCGCAGCCCTGGACCATTCAGGGCCGTGCGGGCACCACGATCACGATCGACCTCGAGTCGGACGCGTTCGATGCATATCTGTTCCTGCGCGGTCCGGGCATCTCCGGCGGACGCGACTTCCAGGACGACGACTCGGGCGGCACCTGTCACGCGCGCCTGACCGCGACGTTCCCGCAGAGCGGCTCGTATGAGATCGTGGTGAACACCGCCGATCACTATGCCACCGGGGCGTTTTCGCTGAGCGTCACGAGCGGCTCGAAGCCGAAATCGGTAGCGCGGTGCACTCGTAACAGTCAGTGACTTCCCCCGGTCGGCCGGTTCGTGTCGCCGTGCTGGTGTCGGGCGG
>JBLNGI010000055.1:0-35659 GCA_050264615.1 Gemmatimonadota bacterium | reverse complement strand
CCGAGCGCGAGGAGCAGAAGCGGGAGCGTTCGTTTCATTTGCCGATGAGCCGCGCGCTGACGCTGAGCGCCAGCCGATGGACGGGTCGTGGGTTGGGGAACCCGGTCGTGCGCAATGCCGGAGTCATGAAGCGATGGACGTCGTAATGGAGCCCGACCTCGAGCTGCTGCCGTGCGCCGAACGAGGGCGCGTACGACGCGCCGAGCGCGATCAGCGGGAAGACGCCGCCGTCGCCCTGCTGGAAGACGCCCGTGTTGTCGGTCAGGTACTTCAGGCCGCCGAGGCCGAGTCGGGCGGCGACGCCGGGGTGAAGCTCACGGCGGAGTCCCACCGTGAACGCGACTGTCGTGACCGATCCCGCGTCCGCCGACGTGCCGCTTTCCTCCCGTTTGAGCGTGGTGGGAGACAGGTCGATCGTCAGATCGCCGGTATACGGGCCATGGAAGTCCTCGCGCACACTGAGCAGCAGGGCAGGGGCGATCCCCGGTTTCAGCTGGATCGGTACCACGATCGAATCTTTGACGAGCGCCGTGCTGAAGCGGGCGCCGAGGCTCGCGCGCAGGGACACCTGCGCGGCCAAACGGCCGGACGGCCAGACGGCCAGGAAGAGGAGCGCCATGAGCCCGGCCGTCCGGCCGCCCGCCCGCCCGGCCGTCAGGAGGCGACCGCCTTGTCTCCCACGCCGAATCTGCGTAGCACCGCGGCAACCACCAGCAACAACCCGTACATGCAGACGATCAGCGGCCCCGTGGGTAGGTCCTTCGTGTAGGACAGCCACAGGCCAAGAATCGACGCGAGGGCGCCGCTGCTCCACGCAATGAAGGTGAGGCGTTGCTTGTCGGCCGTGAACAGATTGGCGATCACGGCCGGCACGACGAGAAAACTGAAGACCATCAGGACTCCTGCGATCGGCACGGCCAACGTAATGACGACGCCGAAGGAAAGATAGAACAGAAAGTCCCACAATCGGATTTTCCATCCTTGCGCTTCGGCCTGATCCGCATGAAATGAAATCGTCAGGAAGCGGCGCCGCAGGGCGTAGTGAAAGACTCCCAGCGCCGCATAGGCGACGGCCAGCCTGATGATCGTTTGCCAGGTCACCCACAACAGGCTTCCGACGAGCGTCTTTTCGACCGCCTCGCCGCCTCCGGGCACCTTGTTCGCTACGAGTACGGCGGCCGCGGACGCGACGACATAGACGATCCCGATGAACGCTTCCTGCGGCACACGACTGGTCTTGCCGGACGTCCGCGTCAACGCGAACAGGAATGCACCGATGGCCGTCGCCAGCAGCGCGAACACGTATGTGGTTGGCGACTCCGGCGCGACGTGGAACAGCAATGCCGACAGGCTGCCCAACGCGGCCATCTGCGCCAACGACAGATCCACGAAAATCACCTCGCGCGCGATCACATGCAGCCCGAGGTAGGACAGCATGGCCACCAGGATCATGCACGCCACGAACGGCGGCAGCATCAGTTGGAAGCCGCTCACGGGACCCCCGCCGCGCTGAAGGACTGGGCCAGCTCGGACACCCAGAGGTTGACGAGATCGAAGTAGGTCTCGGGTCCGCCGGACCCGCCGGTATTCGAGGGCACGATCACCGCTTTGGCGCCCGTCCGTTGCGCGACTTCGAGCACCTGGTTTCGGTCGTAGTAGTTGGTCGAAAGCAGGACCGCGACGTGGCGGTTGCGCATCTCCGTGATGATCTCCTGCACGTGGCGCGGCGTCGGTGGAATGCCCGGCTTGGGCTCGATGTAGTCGAAGCACGTCACCTGGAACTCGCGCGAGAAATAGTCCCACTCTTTGTGATAGCAGGCCACGATCTTGCCCCGGAACGGCATCCCCTGCTTGAGCCATCCCCCGAGCCGGTTCAAGAGCGGGGCACCCTGGTATTGCCGGCCGAGGAAGGTGAACAGCTCCCCCTTTCGATCGATGTCCGCGAGGGTCTCACCGCCCAGCATCGTGACCAGCTCGTCACCAAAGAGCGCGCGATACACCCGCGTTTCGAAATCCTTCTCTCGAGCCGTGAAATACTCGGCATCCTGCGGCGCGACGCGCTTCAAGCCACGGAGAATGTTGCGCGCCACCAGGACCGCGTTCAGTGGATCGGTCCAGATGTGCGGGTTCCCGTAGACGTGGATGTCGCCCTGTGCCCGGGACAGGTTGGCGGGGATATCGAGCAGCGGCAGGCCCTGATACGCCGCGACGTAGCCCGGACCTCCTTCCACAATCCTCGGATTGTTCGCCTTGTCGAGCAGCGCCGGCACCCACAACTCGAGGTCGAGCCCCGTCGTCACGAACAGATCCGCTTGCGCCAGCGTCGGCACGAAGCTCGGCTTGGGCTGGACGTAGTGAGGGTTTTCGTCGCCCACCGCAATCGAGCTCACGCGCCCGCGGTCGCCGACGATTTCCCGCGCGATCGAGGCGTACGTGGTCAAGGACGTGACGACCTTGACCGGCGCGGCAGTGGAAGGCGAGGGGGAGCCGGGGGAGCCGGCGGACACCATGAGCAGAAACGGAACGAGTCTCGCTAGCATGTCAGTACGTCTCGTGTTTGTGTGGACCAATGGCCCAAACCGCCTGCAGGGCGATTTGGTGATCGTCGGGAGTGTTCGCGATCCGGTGCCACTGGTATTGAGCCCGCAGAAGAACCCATTCGCTTTGCCACATCGTGAGCGAAGGAATGAATTGTCTGGTGATCACGCCAAAGTCGGGCGATTCGACATAGTCATACCGCGCCCCAAGAATGAAGCGCTGGTTCAGGCGGTAGGTCGAGCTGACGTACCCCCCCAGCCGCGTCGGTCCCGTGCCAGAGAATTCCTTGTCGAGGGCGAGCAGCTCGCCGCGCACGGTCCATTCCCTGTAGAGCGCGCGGGCCGGCGGTCTCCACGTCAATCGAAACTCGAGGCCGCCCACCCTGGTGCGCAGTGCGGAGTCGGGCTCGGTGCCGTAGAGGAAGCTCCCGCCAAGTTGCATGTACGTGGAACCGTTGAGCTGCCAAAAGTTGAGCAGCCGGCCGAGGAACGTCGGCCTGCCGCCGCCGCCGAACAGCTCAGCGTCGCTCGCGCTGCTGGTGACCTGGGCCGTCAGCTCGTGCGTGCCGAGCCCGCCGAAGGCCCGGTACAAGGAGATCCCGGTTCCCGACAACCCGTCCTCACCCAGGTACGTGGTGAGCACGAGGGGGTACTCGGTCTCGGGCAGCGCGTGCAAGTGCCAGCGATTGAGCTCACCGAACTGCTGGCGGAACTTGCCGACGTCGAGCCGCAGCCGCCCCGGCAAGCCTGTCCAGTAGGCGTAGCCTTCCTCGAGGCTCACCTGGCCGCTCTCGAGACTCACAAAGATTTTGGTGTGCGAGTACGGATCGAGCGCCGATTGAAAGCCGATCTCGAACTCGCGCGGATCGAAATTGTCGCGCTGCACCTCGCCGGGGACCGCATAAGCCCGGACGTCTCCCGTCACTCCGATCTCGGGATTGAGCTGCGACTGGTTGCGCTCCCGGCCCACAAATGGCGCGTTGCTGGTGTCGGCCACGGACACCGTGTCTTTGCCCCCCGCGGCCTGACTGGCCGCTGCCCGCAGCGCAGCCAGCTCGTCGGCCGCGGGCGCCGGTGCGGGTGCCGGCCGTCTCATGGTCGTGAGCAGGCTGTCGAGTTTCGCGCGGAGCTGCCGGACTTGAGCGGCCAGCGAATCGACCTGGCGCTGCGTCGGCTGCTGGCTGCTCGCCGGCGGCGCAAGCGCCGCGATGGCAAACAGTACCGCACACGTCGTGCGTCTCATCTGACTGTTCCTCTCCTGTGGGTTGCTGCAGATCCCCAGGCTCCGCGGTGTGCGAAGCGTGGTCAGGCGTCAGGAGTGGGAGGGCGGTGCTCGCGCGGGGGTGGTCAGGCGAGTGACGGCCGCGACCGGGAACCCCGGCTCGGGTGGTGTGACCCGGATCAGCTTCGCGGGAGTCGCGAGTGTAAAGGTCTGCGGTGTGACGACGCGCGCGCTCGCGTAGTGGCAGAGCGCGCAGCGCAGCTCGTCGTGGAGAATCGCGCACCGGCCATCGTGACTCGCCTCGACCCCGGGTGGCGCCGCGACGACGTCACGCGCGTGCGCGAGCGTGATCGCGCCCCCCCCGAGGGCCTGAACGGCGAGCAGTAATGCGAGCGGCATGCGCTTGAGCATGATCTCCTTCATACGCCGGCGACCACTCGGGTGTTGCCGCGCGCATACGCGCGCAGCCGCCGCAGCATCCGCCGGTCGTGCCGCAGCGGATCATCCCGCTTCGGCGTTTCGATAATCTTAACAATTCTCGCGAGATCGGGGTCCCGCATAATGCGGCGGAACGGCTCGGGGCCGATCCGCCCCTCGCCAATCCACTCGTGCCGGTCTACGCGCGACCCCGCCGTCGCCCGGGAATCGTTGAGATGCAAGCATTTAAGCAGCTCGAACCCGATCAGCCGATCGAACTCCTCCCACACCTGCTCGATCCGCGCCAGATCGTAGCCGACGGCGTGCAGATGCGCCGTATCGAGACAGAATCCCACGCGCGTCCGAATCCGGTCAGGGAGCGCATTGCGGAGGTCGCGCAGCTCCTCGAACCGCGCTCCCAGCGCCGTGCCCGATCCGGCGGTGCCTTCGATCCAGACCTCGATCTCTCCGGGCACCGCTTCGAGACATTCGGCGTATGCGCGCGCGTTGCGCTCGAGTCCTCGATCGCGGTCGTCCATGTAGTTGCCCGGATGCGATACGACCGCGTGGAGTCGCAGCGCACGCGAGCGCTCCAGCTCGCTGCGGAAGCTGGCCATACTGCGCGCGCGCAGCACCGGATCCGGCGACGCCAGATTGATCAAGTAGCTGTCATGCGACACCACCGCCTCGAGTCGGTGTCTTGCGACCTCGCACCGGAACCGCTCAATCTGCTCGGCCGCGAACGTGCGCTCCCGCCATTGATTCGGCGTCTTGGTAAAGAGCTGGATCGCCGTCGCGCGCAACGCGCCGCCGCGCCCTGGCGCCAGTGCGACGCCGCCCTGGCTCGAGACGTGCGCCCCCAGCACCTACGCTTCCTCGGTGAACGCGAGCCGCGAAATCAGCGGGACAAAGCGGACGCCGCCCGCCTCGTGCTGGACCAGGCGCCCGCCGTTCACAGGTCGTTCCAGAATGACCAGCTCTTGCGACGCCAGGTCACCGACGGGGATCACCAGCCGGCCACCGGCGGCGAGTTGCTCGAGGAGGGGCTCCGGGATGCGGGGTGCTGCGGCCGCGACGATGATGCCGTCGAACGGCGCCTCCTCGGGCCACCCGCTCGCGCCATCGCCCAGCCGGGTCTCAATGTTGGTCAATCCGAGACGCCGAAACCGCTCCTCGGCCTCAACGAGCAGATCGGGAAGCCGCTCGATCGTGAAGATCGTCCCGCGATTGGCGAGGTAGGCGAGAATCGCGGTCTGATACCCGGAGCCCGTTCCGATCTCCAGGACCCTGGAGCGGCGTTGAGGCTGGAGCCGCTCCGTCATGAGCGCCACTACATAGGGCTGCGAAATCGTTTGTCCGTTGCCGATAGGGAGCGGGCCATCGCTGTATGCATCGGCGCCGAGGTGCGGGGGCAGGAACCACTCACGCGGCGCCCACCGCATCGCCGCGAGGACGCGCTGATTCCGCACGCCTCGGCCCGCCAACTGGCGCACGACCATCCGCGAGCGGGCAGCGCGCGTCTCAGGGGCGGGATGAGGATGCCGGTCCATGGTCTGAACTATAGCGTGGCCCGCCCCGAGCGAAGGAGACGATGGCCTAGTCGAGTTTCTTCTGGAAGCGGCGGACCGAGAGGGCGATCAGCACCGTGGCGAACAGCAGCAACACACCTATCTCCTGCCATAACTCCGCAGCCCCAACCCCCTTGAGGAGAATGCCGCGCAGGACTTTGAGAAAGTGTGTCAGCGGAAGGATCGCGCCGATCCACTGGAACACGGTGGGCATCGCCTGGCGCGGAAACATGAAGCCGGAGAGGAGGATATTCGGCAGCACAAAGAAGAAGCTGGCCTGCATCGCCTGCTGTTGCGTGCGCACCAGCGTCGATACGAACAATCCAAACGCGAGGCTCGCGACGACGAAGATGAATGCGACGCCGTACAGCAGCAGCACGTTGCCCACGAGCGGCACGTCGAAGACGAATCGGCCGAGCAACAGCACCACCGTCATCTGCACGAGGCCCACTCCGACGTAGGGCGCGATCTTGCCCAGCATGAGCTCGGTCTTGGTGATCGGTGTGACGATGAGTTGCTCGAGTGTGCCGCGCTCGCGTTCCCGCACGATCGCCATCGCGGTCACGAGCACGAGCGTGATGGTGAGAATGACGCCGACGAGCCCGGGCACGATGTAGTTGGGGCTGCGCAGGCCGGGGTTGTAGCGGGGCCGCACGCGCGTTTCGAGCGGCAGGTCCTGCCGGTTCGCCGCCGCCGACAGCATGGCCAGGTTGCGGACCTGGGCCACCCCCGCGGCTGCCGCGAGCGCGGCCTGGGAGGACAGGGGGTCCGACGCGTCGACGATCACCTGGATCGTGGCGGTGGTGCCGCGGGCCAGATCGCGGGGAAAGTCGTGGGGGACCACGATCCCCGCCTGGGCCTCGCCGCGCGCAATCCAGCCGTCCAGCTCGGAGCGCCCGTCGACGTGCCCCACGATGCGGAAGTTGCCGGTGTTCTCGAACGCGGCGATCACGTCGCGGCTGGTGGGCGTGCGGGATTCGTCGAGCACGACGGTCGGGATATGGCGCACATCCGTCTGAATCGCGAACCCAAACAGCATCAGCTGGATCACCGGGACGCCGATCATGATCCCGAGGGTGACCCGGTCGCGCCGCATCTGAATGAATTCCTTGCGGAACATCGGCAGGAATCGCCTCACGACGCCGGCTCCTGCTCGTCGCGCTCCTGGAGAATGATGAACGCGTCCTCGAGCGTCTTGCCGCCTCCCCCTACCTGCGTCGCGACCTCAGCCGGCGTGCCCAGGGCGATGAGATGTCCCTGGCTGAGCAGGGCAATCCGGCCGCACCGCCCAGCCTCGTCCATGTAATGCGTCGTGAGGATGACGGTCGTGCCCTGTTCGGCCAGCGTCTTGATGGTGCTCCAAAAGGCGCGCCGGGCCGCGGGATCGACACCGGCCGTGGGCTCGTCGAGGAAGATCACGGCCGGTCCGTGCATCAGCGCGCACGCCAACGCGAGCCGTTGCTTCCAACCACCCGAGAGTGTGCCCGCGAGCTGGTGTAGCCGGCGGTCGAGTCCCAGAAACTTCACGACCTCGGCGATGCGCCCGCGCCGCCCCGCGCCCTTCAGTCCATAGATGCCGCCGTAGAAGTCCATGTTCTCGGCGACGGTGAGGTCTTCGTACAGGCCGAACCGCTGCGACATGTAGCCAATGCGCTCTTTGATCAGGTCGGGTGAAGCGAGCACGTCCACGCCGGCCACGACCGCGGTGCCTTCCGAGGGCGCGAGCAGGCCGCACAGCATGCGAATCGTCGTGGTCTTGCCAGAGCCGTTGGGTCCCAGCAACCCGAACACTTCGCCTTTTGCGATCGTGAGATTGAGGTCGCGGACCGCGACAATCGAGCCGAAGCGCCGGGTGAGGTGGCGGGTTTCGACGGTGACTGCGGAATCGGTCACGGTTGCAGAGGGATCTCCACCTCGACCGGCAGCCCGGCCTTGAGCCGTCCGCCTGCCCCTCCCCCGTCGGGGGTGATCTTGATCCCGAACACCAGGTCCGCACGCTCGCGCTCAGTCAGCGCGGCACGGGGCGTGAACTCGGCCCGCGGCGCGATTTCGCTGATGCGGCCGGTGAACGCCGTATCCGGATAGCCGTCCACGCGAATCCGCACCTCCTGGCCCGTGCGGAGCCGCGCGATGAATCGCTCACCGACGTACGCCCGGACCCACGGCTCACGGACGACACCGACCGAGACGACCGGCGTGCCAGCGGCAATCACCTCACCACGCTCGGCGAATCGCGTCAGCACGATACCGTCCGCGGGGGAGATCACGACGAGCTGATCGCGGATCGACTCCGTCACCTCCGCGCCGGCGCGCGCCGCCTGTGACTCGCGCACACTGCCGCGCACGGCCTGCAGGCGGGCGACGGCCGCGGCGGTAGCGGATTGCAGGCGCTCGACTTCCTGCGGTGAGGCGATGCCTTGCTGGCGCAGGACTCGCGCCCGCGCGAGGTCGTTGGTCAGGCGCTGACTGTCGGCTTCCGCGGCGCGAATCTCCGCCGTGCGCGTCGCCGCGGCGGACGCAAGCAGGCGGCGCTGCTCGATCATCGCGTCGAGGCCGGGCTGATCGAGGACGGCGATCGTATCGCCCGCGCGCACCGAATCGCCTTCATCCTTGAGTAAACGGTGCAGCCGGCCCGAGGCGAGCGGGGCGAGGCGGACTTCGCGGATTTCGACCGTCCCGGCAACGGTGAGGCTGTCGCGCGACCCGCCGCATGCGGCGAGCAGCAGCAACAGCGCGGCGCTTACCGGGGCGTTCGCGTGCGTGGGGATGGGCGGGCCGAGGGAGAGCGCAGCCAGTTGGCGGGATCGAGCGGGATGCCTCCCTGCCCGCGGATCTCGAAGTGCAGATGTGCCCCTTCATCCGTCGTCTCGCCACCGACGTGCCCGATCGCCTGACCGCGCGCGACACGATCGCCTTTTTTTACGAGGGCATCGCTCATCGATGCGTAAATCGTGTAATAGCCGCCACCGTGGTCGAGAATCACCGTCGCGAGGTAGGTCGATCGCTCCGGACGCTCCGCGACGGCCACGAGACCCGCCGCGACGGCGCGCACTTCGCTGCCCGCGGGCGCCCTGATCCCGATCCCGTGCCTGGGAATGCGGGTGTTGTTCGGTCCCACGGTCGTGCCAAAGGGATAGATGATCTGTCCGATGACGGGCCAATCGAGACTCGCCAGATCGGCCGTGGAAACCGATCCGGTGGCGCTGGCAGTGCCACGCGCCTCCGCTTCGCGCCGGGCCCGCTCCAGGGCTTCGATCCGGTCATTGAGCGCCCGCTCATCCCGCTCGAGGCGCGACAGCCGCTGCTCGGCTTCGAGGGCGCTCCGCCGCGTCTCGCGCAGGTTGAACTCCCGCGTGCGCTCCAGCCGGAGATAGCGGTCCAGCTCGTCGGTGCGTTCGCGCCGGCGCCGGGCGAGGGCCTCGCGCGCGTCCACCAGCAGCTGGCGCTGGCGCGCCACCCGGTCGCGCAGCTTGTGCATGTCGTTCGTGAGCAGACGATCCTGGCGGCTGACCAGGTACAGATACTTGTAGCGGGACAGCAGGTCGCCGAAGCTCTCGGCGGCAAACAGGACCTGCCAAGCGTACAGCGCACCGCGCTTGTAGATGTCGACCAGCCTGCGCTCCAGCACGGCGCGTTTTTCGAGCAGCGCGTCCTGCGCGATCAGCAGGTCGACCGTGATTTGATCGATCTGCAGGCCCAGCCCGGCGATTTGGCGGTCCAGCTCGTTGACGATGCGGTTGGTGCTTTGCTTCTGCTGCTCGATATTGGCGATCTCGTCGGTCAACGAGTGCGCCTGCGTGCGGAGCCGGGCGAGCTCCTGCTCGACTTCGGAGCGTTCGCGGCGGATCCCCTCGAGTCTCCGCTGGTTGTCCTGCATCTGCTGTTGGTAGGTGGGACGTTGAGCGGGAAGCGGGAAAGGGGAAGCGGGAAGGGTACAGCACACGATGGACGCCGCGCCGAGCAGTACCCTTCCCGCTTCCCGCATCCCGCTTCCCGCATTCATACGCGCTTCAGATGCCTTCCAACACTCGATGCACTTCCGAGCAGCCCAATCAGCGCGCCGAACCCGACGATTGCCGCCGCCTGCTCCTGGGTGAAGAACGCCGATTGCAACAGGTAGCGGTTGATCAGCACGTAGGCGCCGAACGAGAGGCCGATCGCCACGATCCCGCCCAGCAGCCCTTTGATCGCGCCCTGCAGCAGGAAGGGACGGCGAATGAAGCCGTCAGTGGCTCCGACGAGCCGCATGATGGCGATCTCGCGGCTGCGCTGCAGCACCGCCATGCGAATCGTGGTCCCGATGATGATGATGGCCACGATCGCGAACGCCGCGCCCACGACGATCCCCACGGCTGCCGCCAGCCCGCGCAGGCGATCGAGCTTTTCGACCCAGTCGCGGCCGAAGCGGACGTCATCGACGAACCCAAACCCGCGCAGCCGCTCGGCCACCGCGCTGACGTGATCGGCGTCGCGGTATCCCGGTTTGAGCTTCACCTCGATCGAGGCGGGGAGCGGATTGCGCTCGAGCTCCTGCATCACGTCGCGCAGCTCGATCAGCTCGGCGCGCGCGCGCGCGAGCGCGTCGTCTTCCGAGACGTAGGTGGCCAACTGGACCTCGGGGAACGCCTCGATGTCCTTGAGCGCCTGCGCCGTGGCTTCGATCGGCGCGCCGGGCAACAGATACGCCACGACTTCGACCCGTTCCTCCACGCCGCGCAGGGCGTCCTGCAGGTTCACCACGACCAGCCCGAACAGGCCGAGCACGAACAGCGAAAAGGCGATCGTGGTGACGGAGAGCACGGAGAGCAGCGGCGCGCGCTTGAACGTCAGCATCGCCTCGCGCAGCGTGAGATTCATGGGTTCCCGCCGGCGGTGGCCTCGTCGCGGGCTTCGTCGACCGCGGAATCGTAGACCAGGGCGCCCTCCTGGAGCTCGATCACCCGGTACGGGGCCTGGCGTACCAGGTCGAGGTCGTGCGTGGCCATGACGACTGCCGTCCCGCTGGCGTTGATGTCGCGCAGGAGCTGGAACACGCCGCGCGTGGCGCGCTCGTCGAGATTGCCGGTCGGCTCGTCGGCCAGCAGCACCGTCGGCTCGTTCACGAGGGCCCGCGCGATCGCAACGCGCTGCTGCTCTCCGCCGGAGAGCTCGCGCGGGTAGGCCTGCGCCTTGGCCGCGAGCCCGACCTGGGTGAGCACGCGCATTACCCGCGCGGAGATCGTGGACGAGCGCGCGCCCGTGACTTCGAGCGCGAACGCGACGTTCTCCTCGGAGGTCCGGTCCTCGAGCAGGCGGAAATCCTGAAACACGATGCCGAGCTTGCGGCGCAGCATCGGGACCTCACGCGAGCGCATGGCGTTCACGTTGTAGCCGGACACGCGGACGTCGCCCGAGGTGGGACGCTCCTCGGCGTAGATCAGCTTCATGACGGTCGACTTGCCCGCGCCCGAGTGGCCGGTGAGAAACGCGAACTCACCTTTGCCGACGTGGAACGAGACGTCCTTGAGCGCCAGGCCGCCCTTGGGGAAGGCCTTGAAGACATTCGTGAACTTGATCACTTAGTGCCGCGCCAAGGCCTGGGCGAAGTCCGCGATGAGATCATCGGGATCCTCCAGTCCCAGGGAAAATCTCAAGAATCCGTCCGGAATGCCAGCCTGCGCGCGCTGTTCCGCCGTCAGACTGGCGTGTGACGTGAGGCGCGGCTCCGAGACGAGGGTCTCGACCCCGCCGAGGCTCGGCGCGTGGGCCGCGATGGTCAGCGCCTTGAGGAATCGCTCGGCGGCGCGCACGCCGCCCTTCAGCTCGATACCCAGCATCCCGCCGAATCCGCCCAGCACGCGCTTGGCCAGCTCGTGATCGGGATGCGAGGGGAGCCCGGGATAGTGCACTTTCGAAATGGCGTCCTGCTTGGCACACCATTCTGCGACTGCCAGCCCGATCTCGTTTTGACGCCGCACCCGCACCGTGAGGGTGCGCATGCCACGGTCGATCAGCCACGCGGCGAACGGATCGAGCGCCTGTCCCCAGACCTGCATGAGGCGGCGGACTTCCTCGACCACCTGGTCGGTGCCTGCGACCGCGCCGGCGATCACGTCGCTGTGGCCGTTGAGATACTTCGTCGCCGAGTGAATCACCAGGTCCGCGCCGTGTTCGAGCGGCCGGAAGTTCACGGGCGAGGCAAAGGTGGAATCGACGATCAGCGCGAGCCCTTCGGCCTTGCACAGGGTCGCGACGGGCTCGAGATCGACCACACGCATCAACGGGTTGGTGGGCGTCTCCAGAAACACGCCGCGGGTCGTCTTCCGCATCGCACGCTTCCACGCGCGCGCCTGCGTCGGAGTGACGAACGAGACGTCGATCCCCAGCTTGCCGAACTCTTCCCGGAACAGGCGGTGCACCCCGCCGTAGATCCACTCGCTCGCCAGGAGGTGGTCGCCGGGGCGCAGGACCGCCAGGTGGGCCAGGGCGACGGCGCCCATGCCGCTCGCCGTGAACAGCGCGGCGTCGGCGCCTTCCAACAGCGCCAGGCGCTTGCCGATATCGACTTGATTGGGGTTGTTGCCATACCGGCTGTACAGGACCTCAGCGGTCGAGCCGACCGGATTTGTGAACGTGCTGCTTTGGTAGAGCGGGGGGGCGACAGCCGTCCAGTCGGCGCGGGCCTTGGGATCGCCGTGAATGGCGCGGGTGGACAGGCCCAGACGACGGCGTTTCACGCCGCCGTGAGTCGGATGGTGCCTCCGGGATTGCGCGCAGCCAGCCGCCGCTGGACCAGCTCGTCGAGCAATGCCGGAGCGGGTTCACTGGCGCCGAGTCCCTCGAGCACGCCATCGGAGCGCTCGCACAAGACCGCGAGGCCGGCGCCCGCCAGCACCGGCTCGATCGCCTCGCGATGGGCGTCGGTCAAGCCGCGCAGCAGCAGCACTTTCACCTTGTCGCGCACCAGTTTCGCCACGATCTCGTCGGCACAGGAATAATCGAGGCACCCGACGCCGGTGAAATCCATCACGGCGATGGTGCCTTCGGGAAGATCGCGCTCGATGTTTTCGCGCACCGCGCGGCCGGTGGGCCGCGTGACGAGGTCGGTGTAGAAGCCGTTCACCGACTGCTGAAGAATCGCGTGGACGTTGATGTGCGGAATCATCACTTCTTGGAAGACCCTTTCTCCGACTCTTGCTCCGGAATGATGAGCAGAACCTGCGATCCCGGAAACGCGGGCAACCCGTCCTTCAAGGGCACATCGTCGTCCCAGCGCGGCACGATCGCGATGCGAGCCGTACCGCTGCGGATGGCGACCTTTCCTTCCCAGCGTGCGAGGTAGCGGCGGATTCCAGCAAGACCTTGTCCCCGCCCCGGATCGCGAAACCGGCTCACGCCCTGAATCAGCGCCGCCTCCAGCGCCGCGGCATCGCCCCAGCGCTCGCCGAACCGCTTGGCCTGCGTCGGCTCCAGGGAATGCCGAAATCCGACGCCGGCATCTGCGACCGCGATCACCACCACACGGCGCGCCAGCTTGCGCCGCCAGTTGTACGCCTGCACCGCAACCCAACCACCGGTGCCCGCGTGCTCCACAATATTCTGACAAGACTCCGAAAGCGCCATAGCGAAGCCCATCGTCGCCTTCGGATCGAGTCCGAGCTCGGAGCTGAGGATCGCGGACGCGCGCTGCTGGATCGTGCTCACGACCGCGTGCACGTCCTCGGCAGCGCGCACCGGCGTCACGGGGAGCAACACGTCGCTTTCCACCGCGGGCTTGAGCCTGGGCACCTTGCCGTGCACCTCGAACAAGTCGCCCGCTTCCTTGAAGAATCCCGCGCGTGCCCAGTAGCTGACCACGTCCGCGTTCGCTGGAGCGGTCAGCAGCGGCCGCTCGCCGCCTTTGCGCGCGGCAGCGGCGCCCGCCGCGAGCAGGCCCACGAGCCCGTATGGCGAGGCCCACTCCGCGGCGTGCGCGTCGAACAGCAGCCGCTCACCGTCGGTGGCCTGCGCGTACGCGGCCGCGAACTGATCGAAGGAGCGGTCATCGAAGGACGTCGGGACCTCGACGAGGCGCGTCACGCGAGGGAGAGCTTGCCCATGAGATGATCGCGCAGCCCGGTGGCGCCGCGGTGGCTCAGATTGCGGGTCCCGAGCTGCGTACCGAGGCGCAGCGCTTCCTCGATCGGCGCGCCGCCGAGCAGCGCGGCGACCGTGGCGCCGCCCAACACGTCGCCACATCCGGTGGGGTCGTTCACCGCGGGTGCGGTCGACTGGTGGACCGAGGGGGTCGGGATTCGGGCCGTGCGAATCGGATTGCCGGTGAAGTACGCCGCACCGCGCGGTCCCAGCGTGACGCACACCGCCGTGCAGCCCTGCCGCAGCGCGTCCGCCGCAATCACGAGCGGGTCGGGACCCAGCTGGGCCATTTCATCCTCATTGAGCTGGACGACGTTGAAGCAGCTGAACCAGGCGAGGGGCTCGGGCAAGGGTCTCGGGACTCGGGTCCCATCCGGTTGCTTGGCCAGGAAGAGGCTGTGGAGATCCGCGTAGATGAAGTTCGCGAAGCCCCGGCGCAGCATCAGTGCCGTGTCGAGGTTCAGTTCGTATCCCGAGATGAAATTGACGTAGAGCGCGTCGATGTCCCGCACGAGTGGGCCAAGCTCCGGCCAGGTCCAGCCCGGCACGCCGCCCGACATCTGTTCGCAGCGGCGGTCGGCGGATTCGTAGCGCAGCGTCACCCGGTTGTTGGGCTCCGGGACCTCGACAAACCGCGCGGCGCGCGGCGCGTGGTGCAGCGTCCGCAGGAACTCGTTGGCTTTTGGTGCGAGATCGCGTCCCACCTTGATGAGCGGGATGATCTGCCAGTCGTCGGGCAACAACGCATCCAGCGCCGAGAGCGCGTAGGCGATGCCGCCCCACTCCTGGACGGCTGGCTGCGCGGGATCACGGCCGTGGATGGTATCCCAGACCATCGAACCGATCACCCCCAACCGCTTCAGCGCAGACCCCAACGTCTCTGGATGAAGACCGCCCCGGCGCCATAGACGCCGGCGGTGCCGGGCAGGGTACCAGGAACGATCCTGCACACCTCCCACGCGGGCTTGAAGGCGCGCCGTTTGACCTCGCTCCGCAGCGGGCCGAACAGCCTGTCACCGGCCTGGGTTACGCCGCCGCAGATCACCACGACTTCGGGATTGAAGATGTTGATGAAGCTCGCGACCGCTGCGCCCAGCAGTGAGGCGGTTTCGCGCACGACCTCGAGCGCCCATTCGTCCCCGTCATTTGAGGCCTCGTAGACGATCTGCGCGGTGATTTTGGAGAGATCGCCGTTCACGTACTGGCCCAGCGATGTATCGACGCCCGACTGAATACCCTCCACGGCGCGCTCGGCGATCGCGGGGCCCGACGCGTATGCCTCGATGCATCCGTAGTTGCCGCACTTGCACCGGCGCCCGTTGGCGTCGATCGTCACATGCCCGAATTCACCCGCGGCGTCCGAGGCGCCGTGATAGACTTTGCCGTCGATCACGATGCCGCCGCCGATTCCGGTGCCGAGCGTCAGGCCGATGACGTACGTCGCTCCCTGAGCCGCCCCGCGCCACCACTCGCCGTAAACCGCGCAGTTCGCATCGTTGTCGAGCTCCGCGGGCAAGCCGAGCCCTTCGCTCACGCGGTCGCGCAGCGGCATGTTGGTCCAACCCAGGTTGGGCGTGAGCAGCACGATGCCTTTCTTGGTATCCAGCGGACCTGGCGAGCCAATGCCGATGCCTTCGACTTTCTTGCCCGATTCCTTGATCGACGCCTTGGCGAGTTTGATGATCCGGCCGATGACCGGATCGGCGCCCTGCGCCGCTAGCGTCGGCTCGGATACGACACCATGAACCTCCGAGCCGTCTTCGGCGAGCACGCCGGCGACGAGGTTCGTGCCTCCAACATCAATGCCGAGGACGTAACGCACCCAGCTCCTCAATGGCCGTACGTACGGCCGAAACGGTCAAATCACGCATACAGCGATGATGTCCCAGCGGGCATGCGGGCGGCCCATGCGGCGAGCAGGGCCGGCAACGCAGTTCGTCCACTCCCACTGTCGCATCACCCGCGCGCAGCGGGCCGAACCCGAACTCGGTCACGGTCGGCCCGAACAGCGCCACCACGGGCGTTCCCATCGCCGTGGCCAGATGCAAGGGCGCGCTGTCGTTCGTTACCAGGAGCATCGCCCGCCCAATCAGCGCCGCGGACTGCCGGAGCGTCAGCTTCCCGCAGGCGTTGACGGCCAGGCGGCCAGACCGGCGGACGGCCTGAACGATTTCGTCTCCCAAACCCTTGTCGTCGGCACCCCCGACGACGACGACCGCCGTCTTCGTTGCAAGCTGGGTGGCGAGCTCGGCGTAGTACGGCCAGCGCTTGCTCCCCCAGATCGATCCCGGCGCGAGCGCGACAAAGTCTTCGTCGATCAGGCCGGCTGCAACCCGCTCGTCCTCCGGCGTCGGTTGCAGTTGGGGAGGATAGGCGCCCAACGCCCCCTTCGCGAGGGCCAGCAGACGGTCGGTTTCGTGGCCCGTTCGGGGCTTGGTTCGAGCCTCTGTATAGAGGAAGGACCAGCTCCCCGCATACCCGATTCGCGATGGAATGCGGGCAAGCAGCGCCAGAGCGGCGGTCCGCAGCGAGCGGTGCGGAAGGTACGCGCGCGTGTACCGCTGTTCCCGCAATCGGTTCGCCAAGGTCTTGAGGCCCTGCCAGCCTCGATCTGCTTGACGCTTGTCGTAGGGGAAAACCTGCCTGACCGCCGGATGCGTCTCGAGCAGCGGGGCCGCGAGCGGTGTGGTCACCACGTCCACGGGACCGTGCAGCTCCGCGAGCGCGGAGAGGAGCGGCGTGGAGAGAATCACGTCGCCCAAAAAGGCCGTCTGAATGACCAGTGTCGCCACTAGGGGCGGTTATCCAGCGCGTCCTGTCCTCGGGCTCCGCCGCCCGTCGCGGCTCCCGCTGCCCCCCGCATGAGATACCGCTCCAGGAAGTCCGCGGTCGCGGCGTCGACCGTCACAATGTTGGCGTGCCGCAGGAAATGGTGGGTGTCGTCCGGAATCACGAGTGTCTCGTGCGGCACGCCATGCTCCACGAGCCGCTGCACCAGATCGGTGCTCTGCGCGAAGCGAACGTTGCGGTCGTCGTCGCCGTGAATCACGAGCACCGGCGACTTCCATCCGGCCACGCTCGACACCGGCGACGATTGCCAAGCGGTTTCGAGCGCCGCGCTGACATCAGGCGCCTGTTCGAAGCGCTGCCGTTCGAGCATTCCCCGAGCGCGCTCCGTCGTCCAGTCGTGGACGCCATGTATGTCGACGCCGGCGGCGAACACATCCGAGTTCCGCGCGAGCGCGAGCGCGGTGAGGAACCCGCCGTATGAGCCGCCGTAGATGCCGATCCGGCTCGCATCGACGCGCGGCAGCGTCCGGAGGTAGGCGGCCGCCGCCTGAATGTCCCTGTACTCGGCGGCGCCACGCGCGCCGGCGCCCGGCGGCTGATGAAACTCGTAGCCGTATCCGATTCCGAGCCGGTAATTGACCGACAGCACCACGAAGCCCCGGCTGGCGAGATACTGATTCAGCGCGTAGGCGTTCGAATAGTAGTCCGAGTAGTGCCAGCCGAGCAGCATCTGGCGTGGCGGACCGCCGTGCACGTAGATAACGGCCGGTTTGCGCGCGGGACCGCCCGGCGCGTCGAAGAGCTGGCCGTGCACCGTCACGCCGTCGGGGGCGCGGAAGATGACCTGGCGCGGCGTCACCAGACCCGCCGGGAAATCGGCGGGAACGCGAGCGGCGGCGATTATGCGTGCCGCCGCTCGCGCATTTGTGAACGGCTTCACGGCCGGCAACGGCGGACGCTGCGCCGTCGCGCTGATGAACGCGAGCGACCCGCCATCGCCGGTGACGACTGGATACCATTCGAGTCCCGTCCCGGGCGTCATCACCTCGACGGCCGCGCGGTCCACGGGCACTCGTACGACGTGCCGGCGATCGATATCGAGCGAGTCCGATCCCGCATTGCCGGCGAAGAGGAGCCACCGCCCGTCCGGACTGATTCGAATGTGCTCCGCCATGAATCGGCCGGGCGTGAGCAGGAGCGCTTCACCGCCGGAGCTGGCAATGGAGTACAGGTGGGGCCAGCCATCGGCATAAGAGAGGAACACAATGCGGTCTGCGGCGGCCCAGTGAAGGTTTGTCCCGCCGTGCGTTGTCGGGACGGACCCGCGCAGCGTCTCGGGCGTCCTCCAGAGTCGCCGGCCCGCCCCTGAGGTGGCGTCGGCCGTCCAGATCTCCCAGGGATTGAAGCGCGGCGGCAGCAGTGAGTCGGGCTCGCCCCCCGTGCCCGGGACACGCACGAACGCGATGCGCTTGCCGTCGGGGGACCAGCGCGGCGAGCGATCGCGAGCGAAGGCAGGCGCGATCCAGACGATCGGCGTGCTGTCGTTCGTGTACACGCCGACAAACGAGTGATCGCCGCGATTCGATACGAACGCGAGACGGGTTCCATCTGGTGACCAGCGAGGCTCACCATTCTCGCCGCGGGCCTCGAACAGCGCCGCCGCGGGTGTCGACGCATCGATCGGCGCCGTCCAGACGCGTCCGCCTTGCACGAATGCGACGCGGTCGCCCCGCGGCGAGATCACCGGCTCCTCGCCGGTGCCCAGCACCTTCGGATCGCCGCCGGCGAACGGCACCGTCCAGATCTGGACCTTCGGCGCGTTGGGATTCGAGCCGACGTTGACCGGTGCGTGATCGTCCCAGTTGGACCCGTGATCGCCGCCGCGCACGTACACCACCCAGCGCCCATCCGGCGAGAGCAAGACGCTCGTGAGCTCCTGGCCGTCGTCGATCTCGTGGCGCGTGAGTTGTCGCGCTGCGAAATCCGGCCCTTCGGCCACGAAGATATTGCGCCGCCCCTGCTCGTTGAACGCCCAGGCGATGCGCGCGCCGCTGGCGGCGGCTGTCAGCTCGGTGGGATAGGGATAGGAGCGCACCTGCGGCAGCGTGAAGCTCGCCGGCCGGCTGGCGCGCTGCGCGGCCACCGTTGCCGGCGCGGTCACTATCGTCGCCAGAATGACCAGCATGGCCACGATTCTGGTTCGCATACGGACTCCTAGTTAGGAAACACGGCCACGGCCCAGACTGGGTCGTGGTCACTCGTACGGAGCGTGTCGCGTACGATGCCGGCGGCCTTCTGCTGTGCGAGCGGCGGTGCGAATCCCTTCAGGAAGACATGGTCCCAATTGAAAAAAGCGGTCGTGAACCCGTTATGCTCGGTGGGCCAGACGAACCCCTGCGCGACGAATTCCTTGCCGATCCCGTGACTGTTCATGTCCCCGGCCACGATCACGAGTGGATACGCGGCGGCATCGGCGACAATGGCCCGGGCCTGATCACGACGTTTGGACGGTCGGATATCGCTGGGAGTGCCCAGGTGCGCGCTATATACGCGCACCGGAATCGAGTCGACTAGGACCGTCACCGCGGTCGCGATGCGTTGGGCATGCCGCAATCCAGCGATGTGTGGCAGGATCAACTTTCGGTCAGCGACGATGGGCCAGCGCGAAAGCACCGCATTCCCGAAGTCGAGGCCGCGCTTCGGGTGAATGGCCGACGGATAGTAAACCCACGCCATGCCGAGCGCGTCGGCAATGCGGCGCGTGCCGTCCGGGTCCATCTCCTGCAGCACGACGATGTCGGCATCGATCAGGGGCTCCCGGTGCTGGAGCACGTGGATCGCCCGATCGATGTGACGGGCCCATTGCACGTTGTACGTCACGACCCGCAGCGTACGGTTCGTCCTGGTGACCGACGGTGTGGCGTCCGCACGAACCGGTGGTAGCCCTGCGTACCGTGGCCAGATCGGATCCTGATAGTTGACGACCGCGCGGCAGCCGCCCATGGTCGCGGCCAGGGCGATCGCGAGCACTGCTCGAGTCTTATTCAACCTGCAGTACCGCCAGAAACGCCTCCTGTGGAATCTCGACCGTCCCCACCTGCTTCATCCGTTTCTTTCCTTCCTTCTGCTTCTCCAGCAGCTTGCGTTTGCGCGTGACGTCGCCGCCGTAGCATTTCGCCGTCACGTTCTTGCGCAGCGGCCGGATCGATTCGCGCGCGATGACTTTGGTGGCGATCGCCGCCTGAATCACGACTTCGAACAGCTGCCGCGGGATCAAATCTTTCAGCTTTTCGGCGATCTTGCGGCCCCATTCGTAGGCCTTGTCCTTGTGAATGATAACGCTGAATGCGTCCACCGCCTCGCCGTTGAGCAACATGTCCAGCTTCACCAGCTCGCCCGGCCGGTACGCCAGAAACTCGTAATCGAGCGACGCGTATCCCCGTGAAATCGTTTTCAGCTTGTCGTAGAAATCGAGAATGATCTCCGCGAGGGGAAACTCCCAGTCGAATTCGACGCGCGTGGGATCGAGATACTGCATCCCGCGGTACACCCCGCGGCGCTCCTGCCCGAGTTTCATGATGCCGCCGATATAGTCGGACGGCGCGAAGATGCGTGCTTTGACATACGGCTCTTCAACCCGATCGACCTCTGAACCATGCGGCAGCAGGCTCGGGTTCTCGACCAGCTGCATCTTGCCGTCGGTCCGGTAGACGTGGTATTCGACGTTCGGGACCGTGCTGATCAGATCCAGGTCGAATTCGCGCTCCAGGCGTTCCCGGACGATCTCCATGTGCAAGAGCCCCAGGAAGCCGCAGCGGAACCCGAACCCCAGGGCGACGGACGTCTCCGGTTCGTAGTGGAGCGACGCGTCGTTGAGCTGCAGCTTCGCGAGTGCGTCGCGCAGCTCCTCGTATTGCTCGGCGTTGGTGGGGTAGAGGCCGGCAAAGACCATCGACTGGATATCGCGATACCCGGGCAGCAGCTCGATATCGCGATGCTCGGCATCGAGCACGGTATCGCCCGGCCGGATCTCACGCACACCCCGCACGTTCGCGACGACGTAGCCCACCTCCCCGGCCTCGAGCTGCTCGGCGGGCTTGTGCCCCAGCTGGAGATAGCCAACTTCGTCTACTTCGTAGACGTCGTCGCGGTGGGCCCCGAACGCGACCTTCATCCCGGGCTGGACGAGGCCGTCCACGACCCGGATCGAGGGGATCGCGCCGCGATAGCGATCGTAGTAAGAGTCGAAGATGAGCGCCCGGAGCGGCGCGTCGGGGTTGCCGCGCGGCGGCGGGACCCGCCGGACCACGGCCTCGAGCAGCTCGGGCACGCCCCGGCCTTCCTTGGCCGAGATCCGCAAGATCTCTTCGGGCTTGGTGCCGATCAGGTCGTGGATTTCCTGGGCGCGCTTATCCGGCTCGGCGCCGGGCAGATCGATCTTGTTCAAGACGGGTATGATTTCGAGCCCCGCATCCATCGCCAGCAGTAGATTGGACAGCGTTTGGGCTTGAATTCCCTGCGAAGCATCCACGACGAGAATCGCGCCTTCGCAGGCAACCAACGACCGCGACACCTCGTAGGTGAAGTCAACGTGCCCCGGCGTGTCGATGAGGTTCAGCTCATACAACTGGCCGTTCTTGGCGTGGTAGCTCATCCGCACGGCGTTCAGCTTGATCGTGATGCCACGCTCGCGCTCCAGGTCCATCGTATCGAGGACCTGCTCGCGCATCAGCCGTTTGTCGAGCGTGCCCGTCAACTCGATCAGCCGGTCGGCAAGCGTAGATTTGCCGTGGTCAATGTGCGCAACAATGCAGAAATTCCTGATATGATCTTGACGCATGCGGCGGTAAATATAGCCAGCCGCCATCTGCCATCAGCCATCAGACATCACCCTTTTGATGGCTGACGGCAGACGGCTGACGGCTCTATCTTTCCTCGCAACCCATCCTGCATGCCATCAATAACCGGTTGGTATGATCCCTCAGCTAAAGGCGGCGCCCTCCGCCTGGCGGCCAACAGCTATCTGCCCGCGAAGGGCGACGCAGCGGTTCGCCTTCCTGGCCTTCGTCGCGGCGACCTGATCGTTCTCGACAACGGGCGCGTGACCATGGTCAACGGTCTGCCCGCCGCCCAGCTCGATGGCCGGCCCGACTTCACAACGCTCGGCGCGGTTCATCCCAGCCGGCCGCTCACGCTGGAGACACCCCGCGCATCGAGCCCGCGCACGGCCGAGACTCAGCGGGTCGTGGACCTCATCTGTCCTTTCGGGTTTGGACAACGCGCGCTCATCGTTTCACCGCCCAAGGCGGGAAAGACGATGATGCTGCAGGCGATCGCCGAAGCGGTCGCGGAGAACCATCCACAGGCGTCACTCCTGATTCTGCTGGTTGACGAACGGCCCGAAGAAGTCACCGAGATGGTCGATTGGGGTCGGGGCGAGGTGGTCGCCTCGAGCTTCGACTTGCCGCACGAACGGCACGTCGCCGTGGCCGAGATGGTGTTCGATCACGCGCGCCGTCAGGTCGAGCTGGGCCGCGACGTCGTGATCGTACTGGACTCGTTGACACGCCTCGCGCGCTCGCACAACACCACCGGGCGCGGCACTGGACGCACGATGTCGGGCGGGCTCGATGCCAATGCCCTGGCGAAGCCCAAGGGGCTGTTCGGCGCGGCGCGGGCCGTGCCCCCCAAGGACGGCGGCGGGTCTCTGACCGTGATCGCCACGGCCCTGGTCGAGACCGAGAGCAAGATGGATGACATCATCTTCGAGGAGTTCAAAGGCACCGGCAACGCGGAGCTGCGGCTCACGCGCGCGCTCGCCGACCGGCGCATCTACCCCGCGGTGGACATCGCGGCCAGCGGCACCAGGCGCGAGGAGCTGCTCGCGGACGCGAAAACGATCGAGGCCAAACAAAAGCTCCGGCGCGAGCTCGTCGATCTCTCGCCGGAGCAGGCCATGCAATCGCTCCTACAACTAATGAAGCGCTCGAAGACGAACGCCGAGCTGCTCAGTTCCCGCTGACGATCCGCTTGTAGCTGTCCGGATTCCACTTGGGCCGTGCGGGAGTGTTGGCGAGCTCCAGGCCCAGGTAGAAGATGAGCCGCGCGACCCGCGCTTCTTTCTCGGCATCGAGCTTATCGGGTGAGTCGCCCGGGCGGTGGTAATCCTCATGCGTGCCGTTGAAGAAGAACAGGATCGGCACGCCCTTCTTCGCAAAATTGTAGTGGTCGGAGCGGAAGTAGAAGTTTTCCTGCGGCCAGATGTCGTCGATCGGTCGCATGTTCAGCTCCGGATGATCGGCGGCGACGCGATTCAGAGTCGCCCCCAGATCCGAGTGCTCTTTGCCGATCGCGACAATCGTGTCGCGCCAGTTGCGACCGACCATGTCGATGTTGAGGTCGGCGACGACGTTGTTCAGCGGCACCGTCGGATTGTCCGCGAAATACGCGCTGCCCCAGAGCCCCTTCTCCTCACCACTGACATTCAGGAACAGCAGCGAGCGCTTGGGCCGCGGCTTCAAGCGTGCGAACGCTTCGGCGAGCTCTACTACCGCCACGGTTCCTGAGCCGTCATCATCCGCGCCATTGCAGATCGAGTCGCCCCCCTGCGCCCGGCACCCGCCGGAGCCGCGTGGGCCCGCGACACCCACGTGATCCATGTGGGCGCTGAACACGACGTATTCGTCTTTGAGCTTGGGATCCGCGCCGGGGAGAATCGCCACGACGTTCGGCGCGGAACTGCGCTGGATCGCCCTGATGCGGGCATGGACATGTAGCTGCGCGCCGGACATGGATTTCGCCTCCAGGGCGGACGCGCCCTGTGCGGCTGCGAGGTCCTGGCCAAGCCGAGCCAGCACCGGTTGCAGCGCGACGGCTCGGACGGCCATGAACAACGGAGGCCCGACGGGCCGGGTGGGATCGCGCTGCTGCGCGCGGCCGGCGCGCTCGACGTTCTGTCTCCAGATGGAGTCCGGCGCTGTTCCAACCACCACGATCCCGGCTGGCTTCCAGTCGCGCAACCGTTGGAGCTCGCCGCGATTCGCGATCCGGGTGGCGATCACCATCTTGCCTGCCAGGCTTGCGCTGTCGCCGGCGAATGGCTCGCTCAAACGTCCCGACAGCAGCACGAGCTCGCCCGCATAGTCGCCGTTCTCGAAGTTGTTGTCGGCGAAGACGAAATCAGTGCCGTAGATCAACGTGGCGTCACCACCGCCGTGCACCATCGCCACGGAGCTTTCCGCGACGACCTGGACCCGATCGAGGGAGTAGCGCTGGAGGTAGCTATTGCGATCACCCGCGGGTTGCAAGCCGAGGCGCCGGTACTCGCCCGCGAGGTATGCCGCGACCTCATCGAGCTCGGGACTCGGCGTATCGCGACCGCGCATCGAATCGTCCGCGATGATGCCGATGCGGCGGCGAATGTCGCCTTCGGTAATCGACTGGGCAGCCTGTTGAACCGAACCAGGCGATTGGAGCGTCAGCAGCAGCAGCAACCCGACCACGAGAGACCTCGACCGTAAAAATGGGGACCGAAAGCTAACGCGCCCAACCGGGTGTGACCACGATTGGGCGCGTCAGGTTCTAGTCTGAACGTCAGGGCTTGCGGCGCCGCACCTCAGGCTCGTTGCGCGGTTTCTCCCGGGCCGGTTCCGCACGCGGCTGACTCCGCGGCTCATTCCGCGGCTCCGCTCGCGGCTGGCTCCGTGGCTCGTGCCGCGGCTCGTTGCGTGGCTCGGCGCGGGGTTGGCTGCGCGGTTCGTTCCGCGGCTCGACGCGACGGGGTTCTTCTCGCCGGGGCTCGTTCCGCGGCTCGACGCGACGGGGCTCTTCCCGCCGGGGCTCGTTCCGCGGCTCGACGCGACGAGGCTCCTTCGCCTGCTGCTCCTGTTGCCGCTCGCGCGGTGGGAGCACCATAGGACGCTCGGTGGCGCCTTCGCTGCCCCTGCGGCCGCCACCGTCGTTGGTCGGACGATCGGTGACGTTGCCGGTACCCTCGTTGCCCCTGCGGCCGCCGCGATCGTCGGTGGGACGATCGTTGGTGGTGCCGGCGTCGTCGGTGCGCCCGCGGCCACCACGGGTGTCAACCCGGATGTTGCCCCCGTCAGTGCCGGTTTGTCCGCGGCGATCCCGCACGTTGGGTGGCGGAATGATGCCGAGTCCGCCAAGATCCCGACCAGTTACACCGCGGCGCGTATTGTCATTGACGGGACGATCACTGACGGGACGCTCGCGCTCGCGCGTAACGAACCCTTCACGGGTCGGCCGGTCCGCGCCCCAATCCTTGAAGATGAAGCGAGGCTGCGGACGATAGGGCCGAACGAAGACGACGCGGCCACCACCGTAATAGCGGTACGGGTAATACCAGGGATCGTCGTACACGTACATCCGGAACCGGACGCACGAGTAATAGTACGGGTCCCAATAGGGATAGCTGACGTAGCTGTGGCAGTCGTAGCAAAGGAACCGCGGATAGTCGTAATGCTGCTCCACGTTGTACGACACGATGTCGTAGTCCCAGTCGGCGTAGCCTTCCGGAACGATCCGCTGTGCGAGCTCGGTGAGAGCCACGTAAGGATCACCGCGCACCCGGCCGTCTGCAATGACGCGATAGTCCCAGTGATCGCCGCTCTCAATTTGGTCATAGGTGAAAGGATCGGGCGCTGCTACCGCAAACAGATAGCCCACGCCAGCATAGTCATCGATGGCGAACGCGTCCCGGCCAAGCTGGTTGCCGTCGACTTGGAACTCGCGTCCACCACGCGCGAAGTTGTCTTCCCACGGTTCACGGGGAAACAACACGCGCACGCGGCCGTCGGTGTCAACGCGGAAGATCGTGACGTAGGCGTCTTGATCGAGACGGAAGTACAATTGGACGCTCTCGCCGCGGGTATAAACGGCGCCGTCACCGCGATTGGTCCACAGCTCGATGCGTGGGCGGTAGAAATGCGGCTGCCGCACCACAGGAACGGGCGTGGAGCTAACGGCGAGGCTGAGCAGGGCGATCGAAGTAAGCATAGAACCTCCTGCCTGCGGGGTAGGCAGGGACTGTGCCAGCCACAAAAAGCACGTAAATTATATGCGCGTAATGACTTGGAGTTCATCTGCCAGCCCCAGGGTTGTCCACTCATAAGGACAGTTAGTGCCCCCAGGACCGCAGCGCCTAGACCTGCTCGACCCTGCTGAAGTCGCCCGCCTGGGCGGCATCGAAATCGTTGCCGAAGGTGTGGTCGAGGGCTTCTTGACAGGGCTGCACCGGTCCCCCTTCCGGGGGTTCTCGGTCGAATTCACGGAGCATCGCGCCTACCAGCCCGGCGACGAGTTGCGATATCTCGATTGGCGGATCCTGGGACGCTCCGATCGCCTGTTCGTCAAACAGTTCGAGGAAGAAACCAACCTTCGCTCGATGATTCTGGTCGATGCGAGTCGTTCGATGGCGTGGCGTGGTGTTCCGGAGCGACTGACCAAGCGCGCGTATGCTGACCGGCTCGCGGCAGCGCTGGCGCTGATCCTGTTGCGACAGCGCGACGCAACGGGGCTTGTGACCTTCGATGAGCAAGTCCGCCAAGTCCTCCCCCCGCGGGTCAAGGCCGGCCAGTGGACGCGCATCGTGCGCGGACTGGTCGACACGCCGGACGGCGCCGGGACCGCGGCGCACGCCGCGCTGCAACGCTTGACGGCGCTGCTCGCGCGACGTGGCATGGTGATCCTGCTATCGGACCTCCTGTTCGATCGCGAGCTGGCGCTCGCGGCGCTGCGGTATCTGCGTCATCGGGGCCACCAGGTGATCGTCTTTCACATCATGGATCCGGCCGAAGTGGAGCTGGAGGGACCTCCAGAGGTTCGCTTCCGGGATCCCGAATCGTCGGTGAGCGTAGTGGTGCGCCCGCGCGAGCTGGCTCGCGCGTACGCCGATACGGTACGTCGCGAAATCGCCGCGTGGCGCACGGCATGCCGCCGGCACGGAATCGCGTACCATCACGTGCAAACCGATTTGCCTTTTGGTATGGCTCTGCGGCTGTTGACGTGAGCTTTATCCATCCGTTGGCATTGCTGGGACTCGTGGCGGCGGCGATCCCGGCACTCTTGCACCTGCTCCAGAGACGTGTCCCTCCCGAGCTGGATTTTCCGGCCGTCCGCTACCTCAGCGCGGCCGAGCGGGAGAGTGCGCGCCGGCTGCGCCTGCGGCACCTCCTGCTCCTGATGCTCCGCACGGCATTGATCGTGGTCATCGTCATCGCGGCCGCTCGCCCCCTCGTGCGCCTGAAGGGAGTGGGCGGCGGGGGGGCCCACGAGCCCACCGCGCTGGTCGTCATTCTCGACAACTCACCGTCCTCCGGCGCGGTGGTCGACGGGCGGCTCGTGCTCGATCGGTTACGGGCGGCAGCCCACTCCTCGATCGCTCGCACCACATCAGCTGATCGCGTCTGGCTGATGTTATCGGACGGTGTGCTGCGCCGCGGCACCCGCGAGGCGCTGCTCGCGACGATCGACAGTACACGCAGTGCGTGGCAGCGTCTCGACCTCGTGCAGGCGGTCGACCGCGCGGCTCGCCTGGTCGAGGCGCAGCCGCTGCCGGGTCGTGAGGTCCACGTTCTGAGTGATCTTCAGCGGACGGCAGTTGCGACCGGGCACGCAGCAGTGGCGCGCGGTGTGCGGGTGCTCGCAACGGCACCCGGCCGCTCTGCCGCGAATCGCGGGATCGCGACGGTCACGGTGAGTGAAGGCGCCGCGGTCGTCGCGCTCAGCGGATCGAGCGCCCCCCCCGCGGGCTCCGACGCTCCCGCGCCGGTCCCGGTCACCATTCGAATCGGAGGGGGACGGGGGGGGCGCGGAGAAATCTCCGCCCGGGGACTCGGGACGGGCGCCGTCACTGGTTCCGCAGTGACAATTTCGCTGCCGGCACAATCGCTCCTGCCCGGATGGTGGGTCGGGGAGGCGCAGCTCGAGCCCGATGAATTACGCGCCGACGATCGGCGACCCTTTGCCTGGCGGGTTGCATCACCAGCGCGAGTCACGGCCACGCCGGGAGCAGGCTCGTTCGTAGGCGCCGCGCTCGCCGTGCTGCAGGATGGCCGCCGCATCGTTTCCGGGGGCAGCCCGGACGTCGTGATCAGCGGCGGCGAATCGTTCACGGGTGCTCGCGTCATCGTGCAGCCGCCGGCGGATCCGGCACTCGTGGGCCAGGCGAACCGTGCGCTCGCCGCGCGCGGTGTGCAGTGGACCTGGGGCCGTCCTGGCACGCCGGGACCGGTTGCCGCGCCCGCGTTGTCGGTGATCAATGGAGTACAGGTCGGGAGGCGGTACGGACTCGAGGGAGCTGGGAGCGGGGAGCAGGGAGCAGGCGATGTGCTGGCCACCGTGAACGGTGAGCCCTGGCTCGTGCGCTCCGGTAATGTCGTGATCCTGGCGAGCCGGCTCGACACCGCCTGGACGGCGTTACCGGCCTCGCCCGGCTTCGTGCCGTTCGTGGACGCGCTGGTCAATCGCATCGTGGCGGGAGAAGCAGAAGTCGACCAGGCGGAAGGCGAGCCGCGCGTGGAATTCCGCACGCGCGGGGCGGATACGATTGCGGCAACGGCGTATGGGCCCGATGCGCGCGAATCCGATCTCACTCCCGCCACGCCGGCGAACGCGACCGCGGCGCTGGGCGGAGGGGATCACGTCGAGGTCCTGGACGGTGAGCGGTTCGCCGCTGAGCGTTTCTCCGGGACGCGACGGGCCGACGTCAGTGGTCTGCTCCTCGTCCTGGCGTTGGTGCTGGCCGCCGCCGAGCTGGGGGTGGCGACCCGGACCCGCTAATGCCGCTCGACTTTCTTCTCGAACGATTTCACGAACTTCCCGCGACACGATCCCTGATCGAGCGGCTGCCGGCGCCCGGCAGCCGCATCGGCACCGGGGGACTGCCCGGGTCGAGCCCAGCGGTGTTGGTGGCGACGCTCGCGCGCCGGCTTCCCCAGCGCCTGTTTGCCGTCGTGGCGCCGACGCCGGCCGACGCGGAGCGCTGGCTGGCCGATCTGCAGACCCTGCTCGGTCCTGAGCCTCCCGCACTGTACCCGCAGCGTGAAGCGCTGGGCGCCGAAGAACCGCATTACGAGCTGGCGGGTGAACGGATCGAGACGCTCGAAGCACTGCTGCGTGGAGCGGTTCGCGTCCTGATCACGACCGCGCGCGCGAGCGCGGAGCGGACGGCCGTTCCCACCGCGCTGGAGCAGGCCCGGCTCGTGCTCGAAGCGAGCAAACAAGAGCGCAGTCTCACCGAAACCGCGCAGCGCCTGGATGCGATGGGATACGAGCGCGTCCCCAGTGTGACCGAAGTGGCGCAGTACAGCGTGCGCGGCGGCATTCTCGACGTTTACGGGTTCGGAATGGCCGCGCCGGCGCGCATCGAGTGGTGGGGTGATGAAATCGCCTCGGTGCGGAGCTTCGATCTCGACACGCAGCGCTCCGGCGACGCACTCGAGCGTGTGACCGTCCTGCCGGTCACGTCCGAACGGGTGAATCAAACCGGCAATGGCGGCGGCGGGGTGCGGCGCAGCAACCTGCTCGAGCTGCTGCCCACGGACACGGTGGTGGTGATCGATCAGGAATCGGCCGTGCAGCGTGAGGTGGACCGGGCGTGGGCGGATGCGGCGCACCACCTCGAGGTCGCCCGGCGAATGGGGGAGGAGCCGCCCACCCGCGCTGAGCTGCTGATCGAGCCCGCCTCCTGGCGCACGCGACTGGATCTGCTCGGCCGGCTGGCGGTTTCCGATGCGGAGACCGAGCAGCGCTTTCCGCTCGCGCCGCCCGAGCACGTGGATCGGGATCTCAAGCGGTTGCGTCAGATCGTCGCGCAGCCGCCGCCCACGGTGATTCTCTGCGACAACGAAGGGCAGCTCGAGCGCCTGGAGGAGCTGCTCGGCGCCGAGGGCGCTACCCTCGCCGTCGGGGCGCTCGACGGCGGATTCATCATGCCGACGCAGCGCGTCCTGACCGATCACGAGATCTTCCGGCGCGCGCGGCGGCTGCGGCGCCCGCGGCGATACCGCAGTGCCGTCAGCACCGCCGCCTCGCGCCCGCTCACCCCCGGCGGATACGTCGTGCACCTCGAACACGGGATCGGGATCTACCGCGGCCTTCAGACCATTGCGGTGGGCGCCGAAGGCATGACCCTCGAAGTCGCCGTCGTCGAATACGAAGGGGGCGACCGGTTGAACGTGCCGCTGTACCGGATCGATCAGCTCGAACCCTACCGGACCGCGGGCGACGGCGACGCGCCGCCGCCCCGTCTGCATCGACTCGGCGCGACGACCTGGCAGCGCCAACGCGACAAGACGCGCGCGGCGATCCGCGCGATGGCGGCGGAGCTGCTCGACTTGTACGCGCGGCGGCAGCTTGCGAGCGGCTACGCGTTCCCGACCGATACGCCGTGGCAGCGCGAGCTGGAGTCTGCTTTCCTCTATGAAGACACTCCCGACCAACGCCGCGCGTCCGAGGAGGTGAAGCGCGACATGGAGCGCGCGCGTCCGATGGACCGGCTGCTGGTGGGAGATGTCGGCTACGGTAAGACGGAAGTCGCCGTGCGCGCCGCGTTCAAAGCGGTGCAGGCGGGCAAACAGGTCGTCGTGCTGGTGCCCACGACCATTCTCGCCGAGCAGCACGGCCGCACGTTCCGCGAGCGGCTGGCGGATTATCCCGTGCGGATCGAAGTGCTCTCGCGGTTTCGCAGTCCAAAGGAGACGGCCGCGCTCGTGCAGCGCATCGCCGCGGGTGAGGTCGACGTCGTCATCGGCACCCACCGTCTCCTGTCGCCCGACGTGATGTTCAAGGATCTCGGACTGTTGATCGTCGACGAGGAGCACCGGTTCGGCGTTCGGCACAAGGAGCGCCTGAAGACGCTCAAGCTGTCCGTCGACGTCCTGACGCTGACTGCCACGCCGATTCCGCGCACGTTGCACCTGTCGCTCGCCGGCCTGCGCGACCTCGCGCTGCTCGAGACCGCGCCCAAGGATCGCTCGCCCGTGCTCACCTTCGTCGAGCCATGGGACGATGCGCTGCTTGAGGAAGCGTTGGCGCGCGAGCTGGATCGCGGTGGACAGGTCTACTTCGTACACAACCGAATCGAAACGATCGACACGATTGCCGCGCGGGTCCAGGCGCTCGCGCCACGCGCGCGGCTGGCCGTCGCGCACGGCGAGATGCGAGAGCAGGATCTCGAGGCGGTGATGGGCCGGTTTGTGCGCGCCGAGGTCGACGTCCTCGTGTCGACGATGATCGTCGAATCGGGGCTCGACGTCCCCAACGCCAACACGATGATCGTCGATCGCGCGGATCGGCTCGGTCTCGCGCAACTCTACCAATTGCGAGGCCGCGTGGGCCGCAGCCACCGGCGCGCGTTCTGCTACCTGCTCGTGCCCGATCAGGTGGACGCGCACGCCGAGGAACGTTTGCAGGTGCTCGAGCATCATACTGATCTGGGATCGGGGTACCGGATCGCGCTGCGCGATCTGGAGCTGCGCGGGGCGGGCAATCTTCTGGGCGGCGAGCAGTCGGGGCATGTCCAGGCGGTCGGGTTCGACATGTATCTCCGCTGGCTGGAAGAAACCGTGCGGGGTCTGAAGGCGGCGGACGGCGGACGGGGGAAGCGGGAAGAGTTTGCGCCTCCCGATGTCACGCTGGACGCGCCGGCCCACCTCCCGGACGAGTACGTCTCGGAAGACGACACCAAGCTCGATCTGTACCGACGGCTGGCGCGGGCCGAGCAACCAGGTGAGATTCATGCCGTTCGTGACGAGTTGCGTGACCGCTTTGGGCCGGTGCCGGCGGAGGCCGAGCGCCTGCTTCTCGTTGCCGAGCTGCGCGCGCTGGGCGCGCGCGTGGGGCTGGAGACGATTCTCATCAAAGGGGACGAGGCGCGCCTGACGTTCCGGCGCGACGCGGCGCCGCGACTCGCGGGGCTGCAGGTGGCGCTGGAAGCGGTGCAGTTCGAGGCGGATGTGCGGCGCGCCGTGCCACTCTCCCTCAGGCTCCGCCGGCTCGGCGGAGAGTCGATCGGCCCCGGTCTGGTCCGGGCGCTCACCGCGGTTCTGCGCGACCATCAACGGTAAACGGAGAAAGAGGAGACGGATGCGACGTTCAAGTCTGCTGCTGGTGTGGTTGGGCGTGATGGGATGCAGCGCGCTGCGCGATGCGTTCTCGCCGCGGGCCGACGTCGTCGCCCGAGCCAACGACCAGGCGCTGAGCGTCGAACGCGTCGCCGATTGGACCGGCAGCAGCAAGCAGGTGCCGCTCGAGCCGCTCGCCTTCAGCCGCCTGTCGCACGTGTGGGTCGACTACGCCTTGTTCGCCCAGGCGCTCGCCGCCGGCAAGGATCTGCGCGACTCCGCGACGATGACGGCCGCGATGTGGCCGATCGTGTCGCAGCTCAAGTGGGAGCGTCTTCACGACCGGCTGGTGACGCAGGGCGACCTCTCGCCCCAGCAGGTCGATTCGGTGTATGCCGCCGGACAGCTCCGGATCTTTCAGCACATCCTGGTCCAGGTGCCGCCCAACTCGGCACCCGGCGTCGAGGCGCAGAAGCGCCGCAAGGCGGAGCTGCTGCTGCCACAGGCGCGCACGGCGGGCACGCGCTTCGCCCAGCTCGCGTCGACCAATTCGGACGATCCCGGCTCGAAAACTCAGGGCGGGGCGCTCGGGTTGACGGCGCGCGGTCAGTTCGTGCCGGCGTTCGAAGATGCCGCGTGGCAGCTCCAGCCGGGCGAAGTGAGTCCGGTGGTGAAGAGCCCCTTCGGCTTTCACATCATCCGCCGCCCGCCGCTCGGGGAAGTGCGCGAGTCGTTCCGCGCGGGGGTCCAGGAGCGTATCGCCGCACAGACGGACTCCCTCTATCTCGACAGCCTGGCGATCAAGAAGCACATCGAGCCGGTGAGCCGCGCGCCCGAGTATGTGCGGACCGCGGTCCAGGACATGGAGGCCTCGCGCTCCAGCAATCGGAAGCTCGTGGACTATCGCGGCGGATCGCTGCGGGTGCGCAATCTCGTCCGCTGGCTCTCGGCGCTGGATCCGCAGGTCATGCAGGCACTGCCGCAGGCGACCGACGAGCAGATCAACCAGTTCCTGAAGGCGATCACCCAGCGCGACCTGCTCATTCAGCTCGCCGACTCGGCCAAGGTCATGCTGACCCCCGAGGACTGGCAGCAGATCCGGGCCGAGCATGACTCCGCGATCACGATGCTCGGATCGATTCTGAATCTGTCCCCGCAGATGCTGCGCGATTCCGCGTCGACGCCCGAAGAGCGCACGAACATCGCGATGGCGCGCGTCAACGACTACGTCGATCGCGTGCTCCAGGGGCGCGCCCGATTCTTCCCGGTGCCGCCGTTCCTGGGCGAAACGCTGCGGCAGCAGGCGCGCTGGAGCGTGGATGAAGCGGGGGTGCGCCGCGCCGTGGAACGGGCGCAGGAAATCCGCACCGCCAGCGACTCGAATCGCACGAACGAACCCCGGATCCAGCCCGCCCCGGGCCCGGCGCCCATCGATACGAGCCGGCGGGCCACTCCGGGAGCGCGAAGGAACTAATGAGACCCCGTGCTGCGCTGGTCGCCATCTGCCTCGGCATTGCGCCTGCGGTCCAAGCGCAGGAACCGCAGCCGGTCGACCGCATCGTGGCCGTCGTGGGTACCCGGCCGATCCTCGCGTCGGAAGTCGAAGAGGAAATGATCCAGGCTCAGGCGCAGGGCCAGCAGCTGCCGCCGGACTCCGCGGGCCGCATGGTGGTGCGGCGCCAGATCCTCGAGCGGATGATCGAGCTCGAAGTCCTCGTTCAGCAGGCCCAGCGCGACACCTCGATCAAGATCACGGATCAGGAAGTGCTCGATCAGGTGGAGCAGACATACCAGAACGTGCGCAAGCAGTTCCGCTCGGAAAACGAATTCCGCGATCAGATTCGCCAGGCACGGTTCGGGTCGGTCGAGGAGTGGCGCCGCTGGCTCGCTGATCAGCAACGCCGCGAGCTGTACGCGCAGCGGCTGATCGAAGCGCAGCGGCAGCAAGGGAAGCTGCGCCCGATCCCGCCCACGGACGCCCAGATGCGCGAGTTCTGGGAGCAGAACCGCACGCAGCAACCGAAGCGTCCCGAGACGGTCTCGTTCCGACAGATCGTGATCAAGTCGCTCCCCGACTCGACCGCGAAGCGGATCGCAAATCAGCGGGCCGAATCGATCATGGTCGAGCTGCGCCGCGGGGCCGATTTCGCGACCGCCGCCAAGCGCTTTTCGAGCGACAGCTCCTCGGCGGTACAGGGTGGAGAGCTGGGCTGGTTCCGCCGCGGCGTCATGGTAAAAGAATTCGAAGACATGGCGTTCCGGCTCCGGCCCGGGGAGATCTCTCCCGTGGTCGAGACGGCGTTCGGCTTCCACATCATCAAGGTCGAACGCACGCAGCCCGCGGAGATCCTGGCGCGCCACATTCTGATCATGCCGGAGATCAGCTCCGAGCAGGTCGTGCGCGCGCGCCATCTTGCCGATTCGTTGCACGACAATCTCGTGCGGGACTCCATCGGCTCGGGCGTGACGCTCGGCTCGAAGTTCGACCAGCTCGCGAAGACGTACGCCGATCCGCTCGAGCCGAAGCTGGCCGAGGACGCGCCCCTGACCGACCTCCCGCCCGAATACCGGGAGGTGCTAGCGACCGATACGACGCTCGGCCTGAAGCCGGTCATCGCCGAGGGGGCCATCACCCAGCGGCCCAAGTTCGTGGTGCTGGAAGTGACGGCCCGTCACGGGGCGGGCGAACTCACCTACGACGAGGTGAAGCTGCGGATTCGCCAGTCGCTCAGCGACCAGCTTGCGATCCGCCATTTCGTCGATCAGCTGAGACGCCAGACCTACATCGACGTCCGGCTCTAACATGACGGCGCCGCGTCCACGCCTGGCGGTCGCCGTGGGAGATCCGCGGGGCATCGGACCGGAAGTCGTCCAGAAAGCGCTGCGCCAGCCCATTGCCGCCGACATCAAGATCGTGGGGAGTGGTGAGTGGGGCGGCAACTCGCTCACGGACGCCCAGGCCGGTAAGCAAGCCGCGTCAGGCATCGAGACCGCCGCCGGCATGGCGCTGCGCGGCGAAGTCGATGCGATCGTCACGGGCCCCGTCCACAAGCTCGCGCTGCATGCCGCGGGATATCGCTATCCCGGCGTCACCGAATTCCTCGCCCACGTCGCGGGCGACGTTCCCGTCGCGATGATGCTGGCAACGGGCCGGCTGCGCGTCGTGCTCGTCACGACGCATCTCTCATTGCGCGACGCGATCGGCATGGTCACGACCGAGCGCGTGGTGCAAGCGGGCCGTATCGCGGGCGAGGCGCTGAAGCAGTGGTGGGGCATCGCAGACCCACGGCTCGCGGTGTGCGCGATCAATCCGCACGCGGGCGAGGGCGGACTGTTCGGCGACGAGGACGACCGGATTCTACAGCCTGCCGCCGACGAGCTGGGCGCGGCCGGTCCGCTGCCCGCCGACACCGTGTTCGTCCGCGCGCTGCGCGGGGAGTTCGACGCGGTGCTGGCGCCCTACCACGACGTGGGGATGACGGCGGTCAAGGTCTCTGGATTTGGTGCGGGCGTGAACGTCACGCTGGGCCTGCCGTTCATCCGGACCTCACCCGATCACGGCACCGCATTCGACATCGCGGGGAAGGGGATCGCGGACGCAGGCTCGATGCGCGCGGCGCTGGAGCTGGCGGTGCAGCTCACCGCGGCGCGGCGGGAGGCGACGGTCTAGGTCGACGGTTCGGCGACGTGCTCACCGGTGGCGGGCCACACGCGGACGCGGCCCACCCGCCGCCCCTCCATCTCGAGAATCTCGAAGGTTGCCCCCTCCAGGTTGACGCGGTCGCCCACCTTGGGCAGCCGGCCGAGTTTCCCGAACAGCAGCCCCCCGATCGTGGTGTAGTCCGTATCGTCGAGATGCAGCTTGAGCTGGCGATTCACGTCGCTGATCTCCGCGCGGCCCCGAAGAATCGGAACCCCCCCCCCGCC
>JBLNGI010000054.1:0-17387 GCA_050264615.1 Gemmatimonadota bacterium | reverse complement strand
GTGAGGAGATCACGGCTCAGGACGTCGCACGGGTCAATGAAGTCGCGCGCGCGGTGTCGCTGGGGCGCGATCACGAGCTGCTGCACGATATCCCGCAGGAGTACAAGGTCGACCAGCAGGGTGGCATCTCCGATCCCGTGGGCATGACCGGGACGCGCCTCGAGGTCGACATGTATCTCGTGACGGCGCAGTCGACCGCCGCGCAGAATCTGCGCAAGAGCGTGCAGCGGGCCGGGTATCGAGTCGCCGATCTCGTGCTCGAGCCGCTCGCCGCGTCGTACGCCGTGCTGACCGACGACGAGAAGGAGCTCGGGGTCGCGCTGGTCGAAGTGGGCGGCAGCTCGACGGGCGTCGCGATCTTTCATGAGGGCAAGATCCGCCACCTCGCGTCGCTCAAGTACGCGGGGTCGCACGTGACGAGCGATCTGGTGCAGGGGCTCGGGGTGACGCAGTCGGACGCCGAGCGTCTCAAAGAGCGGCACGGGGCGGCATACACGCCGATCGTGGATGCCGGCGAGATGGTGACGCTGCCGTCCACCGCGGGTCAGGGCGCGCGCACGGCGTCGCGTGAGCTGGTCGCCCACATCATCCATCAGCGGGTCGACGAGATCTTCCAGCTCGTGGGCCGCGAATTCGAGCGGGCGAACTACGCCGGAGGCCGCCTGCCGGCGGGCGTGGTGCTGTCCGGCGGGACGGCGCATTTGCCGGGGATGGTGGAGCTCGCGCGCGAAGTGTTTGCGACGCCGGTGCGCGCGGGCCAGCCCGAGCAGGGCATTTCAGGACTCATCGATAGCGTCCAGGCGCCGCGCTACGCGGTGCCGGTCGGACTGGTGTTATATGCGGCGCGTAAGAGCGCGGGGGGGGGCTCCGCTCCGGGTGTATTGTTCGGTGGCGCTCCCGAGAAGCTGTTAGGACCTCTCAAGAGATGGTTGCAGGACTTCTTCTGAGCCCTAGGGGAGACCCATGATCTTCGAACTCGAAGAAACCGTCACACAGAACGCGCGGATGAAGGTCGTCGGCGTCGGCGGCGGCGGCGGCAACGCCCTGAACCGCATGATCGACGAGCACGTCAGCGGGGTCGAGTTCATTTCGGTGAACACCGATGCTCAGGCGCTCCTCAACAACAAAGCCGACGTGAAGGTGCAGATCGGCAAGAAGCTGACGCGGGGGCTCGGCGCCGGCGCGCGGCCCGAGATCGGCCGCCAGGCGATCGAAGAGAATCGCGATGAAGTGCTCCACACGCTGCAGGGGGCGGACCTGGTGTTCGTCACCTGCGGCATGGGGGGCGGAACCGGCACCGGCGCGGCACCGATCATTTCGCAGGTGGCCCGCGATCTCGGTGCGCTCACGATCGGCATCGTGACCAAGCCGTTCCTGTTCGAAGGGCGCAAGCGCATGCGTCAGGCAGAAATGGGCATCGCCGAGATGCGCAAGCACGTGGACACGATGATCGTGGTCCCGAACGAGCGCCTGCTCGCCGTGGTGGGGAAGGGCATTCCGTTCCAGGATGCACTCAAGAAGGCGGATGAGGTCCTGTTGCACGCGACGCAGGGGATCTCGGCCCTGATCTGTGTCACGGGCCTGGTCAACGTAGATTTCGCGGACGTGCGCACCGTCATGCAGAACGGCGGCGCGGCGCTGATGGGCACCGGCACGGGACGCGGCGAAAACCGCGCGATGGAGGCCGCGCAGCAGGCGATTTCGAGTCCGCTGCTCGACAACATTTCGATCGGCGGCGCGACGGGCGTGCTCATCAACATCACGGGCGGCGAGGATCTCACGCTCGGTGAAGTGACCCAGATCAGCGAAGCGATTCACGATGCCGCGGGCGACGAGGCCGAGATCATCTTCGGCGCGGTGAACGATCCCGCGATGCACGGGGAGGTGCGCATTACGGTCATCGCGACGGGGTTCGACAAGACCGGCGCCGTGGCGGACGCGCTGGCCGGCGTGACGCCGCGGTCGGCCGCCGGGGTGCTGCCGTTCCGCGATCGCGCGACCAAGCCGACGCCGGTGCCGCCGCCCGGATTTGGGAAGCCGTCCGAAATCGTGCCCAAGAAGGGACCAGCGCAAATGCCGCTGAATCCCGAGCTGAACGAAATGGAAATCCCGACCTTCATCCGGAGACAGATGGACTGATGGCGTGGCGAGCGAGTCACTCCGTGGCGGCCGGCGCGCTCGCCGCCGGGATGCTGGTGTGGGCTGCACGCGAAGCATGGCCGTCGCGCGAGCTGGTGGCGCTGCCGCTCGTCGTCACCAGCGCCTACGACGAATGGAGCGACACGCTCGGCCGCCGGGAGATGTTGGCCGACGTGCTCGAGCGGGCGGGAATCACCGGCCGCGAGTACATGGCCTTCATGAAGGCCAAGCACGTCCTGAATCCGCGCCGCATGCAGCCCGGTCTCGTGTTCGAGGTCCGGCGGCTGAAAGGCGCACCCGTCGCCAACCGACTTGCGGTCCGCGTCGATCCCGACACGCGGGTGGTGATGACGCGCCTGAGCGGCGACTCAGGGTGGCAGGAAATCGTCGAGAATATTGCCTGGACAACCGAGCGTCTCCGCACGACCGCCGTCATTCAATCGAACCTGTACGACGCACTCGACGCCGCGATCCCCGACTCATTCCTTCCGCGCGGCCAGCGCGTCGCGCTCGCGTGGGCGATCGCCGACGTGTACGACTGGGAAGTGGATTTCACGCGTGATATGCGTCCCGGCGATCGCGTCGAAGTGGTGATCGAGCGGCGGCAGTCGCCGCAAGGTGAACGGCGGTTTGGACGCATCCTCGCCGCGCGGGTGGACGTCGCGGGTTCGCCGAGTTTCGCCTTTGCGTTCGATCGCGGCTTCTACGACGACCGCGGACGCTCGTTGCGCCGCGCCTTCCTGCGAGCCCCGCTGCAATACCGCCACATCTCGAGCCGCTTCGGCGGGCGCTACCATCCGATTCTCCGGCGCTGGCGCTCGCACCAGGGCACCGACTACGCCGCCGGGTACGGGACGCCGGTGCGCGCCACCGCCGATGGCGTCGTCACCAAGGCGGGCCGGGAGGGCGGGTACGGCAACCTGGTCGAGCTCCGCCACGCCAACGGGATTCGCACGCGCTACGGCCATCTGTCGGCCTTCGCCCAAGGGGTGCGCGTCGGCCACAGAGTGCGTCAGGAGCAGACCATCGGGTTCGTGGGCTCGACCGGGCTGTCCACCGGCCCGCATCTGCACTACGAGTTTCTCGTGAACGGGCGGCCGACCAATCCGCAGCGCAAAGACTTCGGCGCCGGCGCGCCCGTGGCGGGGCGCTCGAAGGCGGCATTCGACAGCGTGCGCGTCCAGCTGCTCGCGGAGCTCGAGCCCACGGACGTGTCCCCCGCGACGCCGGTCTTCGGCGCTGCGGCTCGCGACGACTAAACTCTCTCCCTCAGCCGATCCACGCGTGGAGCTCTACCCCGCCGTCGATCTGGAAGGCGGGCGCGTGGTCCGTGCCCACGGCGACATGGCGGAGCCGCTGCGCGCACTCGCGGAGCTCACGCGCGCGGGCGCCCGCTGGATCCATCTCGTTGACATGGATCGCGCCTACGCTCGCGGCGACAATCAGGCGCTGATGCAGGCGGTGATCGGCGCCGCCACGGTCCGGGTGCAGGTGGGAGGCGGCCTGTTTCGCGAAATCGACATCGATCAGATGTTCACACTCGGCGCGGCCCGGGTCATCATCGGCCCGCGCGGCGCCGTCGTCAGCGGCACCGTCGAGCGATTGCTGGCGCGCCATGGCGCCACACGCCTCGCGGTCGGCATCGACGCCAAACAGGGCCGCGTGGCACCCCGCGGCACCAAGGAGATTCTCGATCTCAGCGCGCTCGAGCTCGCCACTCGGGTCGCGCGCCAGGGCATTCGGACCGTCATCTACAATGAGGTCACGCGTGACGGCATGCTGGGCGGCCCCGACATCGATGGCGCCGCCGCGATCGCCGCGCTCGGACTCGATGTGATCGTCTCGGGTGGTGTCGGCTCGCTCGACGATCTGCGCGCCGCGCGGGAGGCGGGGCTCGCGGGCGCCTGCGTGGGACGGGCGCTGTACGATGGGCGCTTTACCGTCGCGGAGGCCCTCGCATGCCTCTCGTGATCCTGCGGGTCATCGCCGTGCTGGCGCTGATTCTGCTGCTGTGGAATCCGGCGAGCTCGCGCATCCTGCCCTCGGGCGATCAGCCCATCGTGCTGCTCGATGCGTCTCTGAGCATGAGCGGTGCGCCGTGGAGGGCCGCCCTCGATGGCGCACGCGGGGTGGGGAGCACCGGGGGGAGGGGCGCCTTGATCTGGCGGTTCGGCACGCGCGTCGACGCATTCGACACCACGCCGCCGCGTGACGGAGCGAGCCGTCTCGGCCCGGCGCTCGAAGCCGCGGCCGGACGCGCCGGTGAAGTGATCGTCGTGACGGACGGGGAAATCGACGATGCGGCGACCATTCCCGCCGATCTGCTGCGGCGCCCGCGCGTGATTCTCCAACCGGGCGCCGCCACATTCGATGCGTATGTCGCGCTCGTCGACGGCACGAGGCACGTGACGCGCACTGACACGATTCGGCTAAGGGTGAGTTACGGAACGGGCGGGAAGCGGGAAGGGGGAAGGGGGAAGGGTACAGCGACTCTCGACGTGCGCGTCGGTGATCGGGCCCTGGCGAGCCAGCGCGTGGCCCTGCCTGACAGTGGGATCCTGGAAACGAGTATTACCCTTCCCGCGTCCCGCTTCCCCCTTCCCGGTTGGCAGGTGGTCGAGGTTCGCCTCAATGGCGTCAACGACGCCGAGCCCCGAGACGACGCCCGCCTGTTCGCCATCGAGGTGAGCCTCGAGCCGGCGGCGGTCGTCTTCGCGTCTCCGCCCGACTGGGAAGCGCGATTCCTGGCGCGCACGTTGGCGGACGTCGCGCGCATGCCCGTCAAAGTGTTCGTCGAGACGGAGCCCGGACGCTGGCGTGACGCGGCGACGCTCGCGCCTGTCGCCACGGGTGAGCTGTCGCGCGCGGCGGCGAACGCACGACTCCTCGCCGCGGTCGGCGACCCCCAACGGGCGCGGCCGTTCATTGGCGCGAGTCGCAGCGCGCGACTCTCGTGGCCCACGAACGGACAGGGTGGCGACTGGTACGTCGAACGGCCGCAGGCATCCCCGTTCAGCGCGGCGTTGTCCGGCGTGCTCTGGGATTCGCTGCCGCCCGCGACGGCGGTCGTTCCGGCCGCCTCGCCCCCCTCCGATTCCGGCGGCACCGTCGCACTCACCGCGCGGCTCGCGCGGCGGGGACCAGCGCGGCCGATCGTGCGTCTCGATCAGCGCGACGGCGGACGCGAAGCCACCGTCACTGCGGCGGGACTGTGGCGCTGGGCCTTCCGTGGGGGCGCGGCCGAGGAGGCGTACCGCAGTCTGATCGCAGCGCTGGTCGATTGGCTCCTCGGGGAGCGAGGAGCAGCGGGCAGGGAGCGGGTGGTCCTCGAATCGCCTGAAGTCCCGAATGGACTGCCGGTGGTCTGGCGCTGGTCGAGCGTGGAGGACCCGCGGGCGCTCGCGGTTACGCTGCGATCCGGCGCCGCAACGCGCATCGACACGCTCCATTTCGATCCAGCCGGCCGCGCCGAGCTCCTGTTGCCGCCGGGCGTGTACCGCTATGCGGTGGGTGGTGGCCCGGAGCAGGGCGTGATCGCCGTCGAGACGTATTCCGATGAGTGGTTGCCGCGTGCTCCGTCGTTGCAGGCGCAGCCGGGTGAGGCGACCGCGCGCATCGCATCGACCGGTTTGCGCGACCGGTGGTGGTTGTTCGTCATTGCGATCGCGGCGCTCGCCACCGAATGGGCGCTGCGCCGCCGTCAGGGGCTGCCCTGATGGGGAGTGGCTTGTGGAAGCAGCTGTCGCGCTTCTTCACCGGCGGCGCCTCCGACCATGCGACACTCGAAAAAGTCCAGCAGCTGCTGGTCGAGGCAGATTTCGGCGTTGCGGCAACCAACGAAACTGTCGAGCGGCTCGGCAAGGCCAAGCGAGTCGATCAGGCCACGCTCGAGCAGATCGTAGTCGAGCAGCTCGGCCCCGCGGGTGCACCCCTGGCGCGCGCGGAGCGGGCGCCCACCGTCGTGCTCGTGTTCGGCGTGAATGGGACCGGCAAGACCACCACGGTGGCCAAGCTGGCGCACCGCCTCAAGACCGAAGGCCGCAGCGTCTTGCTTGCCGCCGCCGACACGTTTCGCGCCGGCGCGACCGAGCAGCTCGAGACCTGGGCACAGCGGCTCAGCGTGCCGTTCGTCGGCGCGAGCTCGGGGAAGGGCGCTGATGCCGCGGCCGTCGCGTTCGATGCCGTCGACGCCGGGCTGGCGCGCGGGATCGACACGGTGCTCGTCGACACCGCCGGCCGTCTGCATACCGACGAGCGCCTGCGTGAAGAGCTGAAAAAAGTGGTGCGGGTGGTCGGGAAGCGGCAGCCCGGCGCGCCGCATGAATCACTGCTCGTGCTCGATGCGGGCGTAGGCCAGAACGCGGTGCATCAGGCGCGCGAGTTTTCCGCGGCCGTGCCGTTGACCGGCCTCGTCATCACCAAGCTCGATGGCACCGCGAAAGGCGGCAGCGTGGTCGCGCTGCGCCGCGCTGTCCCCGCGCCGATCCGCTTTCTGGCCACCGGAGAGACTCTGGAGGATCTGGAACCGTTCGATCCGGTACGGTTTGCGCATCGCCTGGTGAGTGAATGAGCTATGCGCCGTCAGCCGTCTGCCATCGCCATGCTGACCGCGGAAAGCTGACAGCAGACCGCTGATGGCCATTCTCAGCCCGACGAGTCCCGTCAAGTTTCTCAAAGGGGTGGGTCCAAAACGGGCTGAAGCGCTTCAACGATTAAACATCCGCACCGTCGGCGACCTGCTGTACCACGTCCCCCACCGCTATCTCGACGCGACCACCGTGACGCCGCTGGCCCGCGCGATGGTCGGCCAGGACGTGACCTGCGTGGGCCGTGTCGTGAGTACGGGAATCCTGCCGACCCGCCGCGGGCTTCGGGTCTTTCGCGCGGTCCTGAGAGACGCGAGCGGGTTGCTCGAGTGCGCCTGGCCGGGCCGCCCGTTTCTCGAGCGGCAAATCAGGAAAGGCCAGCTGCTGCTCGTCACCGGGCCGGTGCGCTATTACCACGGAAAACAGATCGTGCCGCGCGAGTTCATCGTGCTCGCGGAGGAGGGCGAAGGGGCTGGGGATTCGGGGCTCGTCCTGCCCGTCTATCCGGCTACCGAAGGGTTGACCCATCGCCAGATCCGCGCCCTGGTGCAGCAGCACCTCGACGTCCTGCTCCCGCTGGTCCACGATCCGCATCCGACGGAGTTCCGGCAGCGCCACGATTTGATCGAGCTGCGGCGGGCGCTCGAGCTGATGCATCGCCCCAAGCGTGTCGACGAGGCCGAGCTCGGCCGCCGCAGGCTCGCGTTCGACGAGTTGTTCGATCAGCAGCTGGTGCAGGCGCGGGCGCGCCATCTGGCAAAGCGTGCTCGAGCGGGCATCACGTTCGAGCTGAAACGACAACTTACGACAAAACTCAGCGAGCACCTTCCATTCGAGCTCACCGGAGATCAAAAGCAGGCGATCCGCGAGATCTGCGGCGATATGACGGCGCCGATGCGCATGCACCGGCTGTTGATGGGCGATGTGGGAACCGGCAAGACCGTCGTCGCCCTGTTCGCCATGCTGCTCGCCGCCGAGAACGACTTTCAGGCGGCGATCATGGCGCCGACCGAGCTGCTCGCCGAGCAGCATGCCGCGACGCTGACGCGCTTGCTCCTGCCGCTCGCGATCCGGCCGGAGCTGCTGCTCGGCCGGATGAGCGCCGGGGAGAAATCGGCCGCGCGCGAGCGTATCGCGACGGGTGGCCCGCGTATCGTCGTGGGGACGCACGCGCTGATCCAGGAGTCGGTGACATTCCGCCGGTTGGGGCTAGCGGTGATCGATGAACAGCACCGCTTTGGGGTGGAGCAGCGCGCGGCCTTGGTCGAGAAGGGTGACGCACCGGACGTGCTCCTGCTGACGGCGACCCCGATTCCCCGGTCCCTGGCCCTGACGCTGTACGGCGATCTCGACGTCACGCAGATCCGCGAGCGCCCGCCCGGCCGCGGAGTCGTGAAGACCGCGCTGCGGACCGACGCCGCGCGCGCGAAGATCTATGAATTCATTCGCAGTGAATGCGCGGCGGGCCGGCAGGCGTACGTGATCTATCCGGTGATCGACGAGTCGGAGCGCGCCGATCTCAAAGCCGCCACCACGATGGCCGAGAAGCTGGCGAAGACCTTTGCCGAGTTCCGGGTAGGCCTGGTGCACGGCCGCCTGAAAGCTGACGAACGCGACGCCACGATGCGCGCGTTTCGCGATAATCAGGTCCAGATCCTGGTCGCGACCACCGTCATCGAAGTCGGCATCGACGTCGCCAACGCGACGGTGATGTTGATCGAGCATGCGGAGCGGTTCGGCCTGGCGCAGCTGCACCAGCTGCGGGGCCGGATTGGACGCGGCGAATCGGCGGGGCACTGCATTTTGGTTTCCGATTCACCCGAAGCGGCCCCGCGCCTGCAGGCGTTCTGCGAAACGACGGACGGGTTCACGATCGCCGAGCTCGACCTGCGGGAGCGCGGCATGGGCGAGCTCACCGGGGCCCGGCAATCAGGTGGACTCGCGCTCCGCTACGCCAACCTGGAAACGGATCTGGCGCTGCTCGAGGCGGCGCGCACCGCCGCTGCCGCGATGATCGCCACCGATCCCGCGCTGGAGCGGCGCGAGCATACGGCGTACCGCGAGCGGATTGTGACGAGATATGAGCGGGGGTTTGAGCTGTTTCGAGTCGGATGAACGTGGAACGCGGAAGTCGGAACGTGGACAGGGTGCCTGTTCTGCGTTCCGCGTTCCCACGTCCGCGTTCAGAAGGCAAACCGCATCTCCACGCCCGCCCCGCTTCCAACCGAGCCCACCCGAATTTGCGACGGGTAGGGGATGTTCTCCGGCCCGTTTCCCGCGTTCAGGTCGATGATGAACAGCGCCGTCGTGGTCACGAGACTGAGTTGGGCCGCCACCAGCCACCGGTTCGCGAGCAAGTCGTAGTGGCGCGAGCGCTCATACAGGGCCTCGGCGTCGGCGCGCAGGTACCGCCCGTCCGGACCCACCAGGCATGCGTCGGACGCGGAGCGGCAGACCTCCAGCAGCGCGTCCCACTCACGACGAGAGTGCTGGTGCTGGTTGGACGCCATCACCGTAAAGCCGATCGCGGCCGCCGCGGTCAACCATTTGCCGGTGTGAACGATGCCTCGCAGCAACGACGCGCGTTGCGCTTGAAAGGCGCCGGCCGCCATCGGCCGTCGGTCTTCTGCCGTCAGCGGTTTACCGTCAGCACAGAAGGCCGATGGCTGACCGCAGATGGCCTGCGCGTCGAGCGCCGAAACACTCGCGCATGCCAACAATCCCATGAACAGCCTCGTGCGCATCATCGATACGTATGAATATTGCCGCGGCCTCCCACCACGACGACCTGTCGCTCGTAGACGAGCGGCGGTTCCTCGATGGGTCCCGCGATCTGCGCGCGCCAGCGAATCTCGCCGCTGCGCGGATCGACCAGCACGATCTCGCCGCTGACGCTCCCCACCAGCACACCCGACGCGAGCGGCGTCGGTCCCGCCGTCGCGACGATTCCGAGCGGCTGGCTGATCGCGGAGTCCGGTGCGTCCACGGGAATCAGCCACAGCCGACCATCGCGCGCCAGCACGAACAGCGTGTCGCCGACGATCGCCGGCGCCCCATACACCGCGTCACCCGCCGAGCGATCCCACACGGTCATCCAGGACGCCAGGTCGATCGCGACGACGAGCCCGTTCATCGTGCCCATGTACAGGCGCCGGCCGTCGGTGGCCGGCGTGCCGATCACCGTTCCGGGCAGCTCCAGGTGCGATCGGATCGTGCCGGTGTTCTGATCGAGCAGGTACAGGATGTCGGCCGTCGTGGCCACGACGACGCCCTGGGGCGTGACGACGGGAGCGGCGCGCACCGCGCCTTCCAGCTGCGTGCGCCACTGGATCTGCCCGCGCTCCGGCTCGATCCGCAGTGCCAGCCCCTCTTCGGTGCCGGCGAACAGCGCTGCGCCGTCGAACGCGAGGGGAGCCACGACGCTGCCGGCGCGCGCCCGCCACAGCACCTTGCCGTCGCGGAGCCGCAGCGCGTACACGCGACCATCGGCCTGCCCTTCTGAGGCGACGTACAGCCGGTCCCCGTCGAGCAATGGGCCCGCCCGGATCGTCCCATCCACCCGGGAGCGCCACAGCAGGTCACCGGTCGACCGGTCCACGAGCGCGACGTTGCGGTCCGCGGTGCCCACGGCCACGATCGCTTCCGCGACCGCCGGGCTGCCCCGGACCGCTCGACCGACCGCGACGTGCCACAACGGGCGCGGATCGGGGTTTAGCGTCTCCAGCGAGGCCGCGTCGTGGCGCTGCGTCCCCAGATAGGCGTTCCAGGGCCACTCCTGGCGGGCCGGCCCGGTGCGTGTCGTCGGGACGCACGCGCCCGCGATCGCGTTGACACTGAAAAGCCCCACCACTAGTATGCCGCGCCTATGCCGGAACGTCATTGGATCGAAGAACTTCCGCAGCACGCGGGCGCGACCGTCGCCGTGCGCGGCTGGGTCGTCACGACCCGCTCGAGCGGGAAGATTGCGTTTGTCGTGGTGCGCGACGGGACCGGCATGCTGCAAGCGGTGCTCTCCAAAAAGGACGTGTCGGCGGACCTCTGGGACTCCCTCGGGAAACTTACTCACGAGACATCCCTCGAGGTGAGCGGCGTCGTGCGCGCCGATGCGCGCGCGCCCGGGGGTGTCGAGCTTCAGGCGAGCGGGCTCCGGATCATCGGACCAAGTTCTGACTTTCCGATCACCCCCAAGGAGCACGGGACCGCGTTCCTGTTCGAGCATCGCCACCTGTGGCTGCGCTCCAAACAGCAGGTCGGGATCGCGCGCGTCCGGCATGAGGTGATCCAGGCGATCCGCGACTTCTTCTACGAGCGACATTTCACGCTCGTGGATACGCCCATCCTGACGGGCTCCATTGGGGAACACGCGGGCACGCTGTTCGCCACCGAGTACTTCGATCTGGGAAAAGCATACCTCGCGCAGACGGGGCAGCTGTACGTCGAGGCTGCGGCTGCGGCCCTCGGCAAGGTGTACTGCTTCGGGCCCACGTTCCGCGCCGAAAAATCGAAGACGCGCCGCCATCTGACGGAATTCTGGATGGTGGAGCCCGAGGTGGCGTGGAACGATTCCGCCGCCAACATGCGGCTGCAGGAAGACTTCGTCTCCTACGTCGTGCAGCGCTGCCTCGAACGCCGCAAGTCCGACCTCGTCGAGCTGGGCCGCGATCTCACGCCGCTCGAGCGTGTGGTCCCGCCGTTTCATCGGATCTCGTACACCGACGCCGTCGCGAAGCTGAAAGAGCTGGGCGCCGACATGGAATGGGGCCGGGACCTCGGCGGCGACGATGAGACGCTGCTCGCCAAGCAGTACGACCGGCCGGTGTTCGTCTACAACTATCCGCGGGCGGTGAAGGCGTTTTACATGAAGGAGAACCCGGACGATCCGCGCACCGTCTTGAACAACGACTGCCTGGCGCCCGAGGGCTACGGCGAGATCATCGGCGGCAGCCAGCGCGAGGATGATTACGAGAAGCTGCTCGCGCGGATCCGCGCCGAGGGGCTGCCCGAAGAGGTGTACTCGTGGTACCTCGACCTGCGGAAGTACGGCACCTTCGTGCACGCGGGGTTCGGCCTCGGGGTCGAGCGAACGGTCGCCTGGATCTGCGGCATCCCGCACATCCGGGAAGCCATCGCGTTCCCGCGGACTTTGTACCGGTTGTGGCCTTGACAGCCTGAGCCCTCGTTTTTAGAGTTCTCGTCGCTTCAAGGGAGTCGCGTCCCGTTTCTTGGCTGCCGCAGGTGTGGCCACGGTGACGCGATTTTTTGTTTTCAGGGAGAATCCATAATGCTTGGCTCCGTGCCGCTCACATTGAAGAGCAATCGAGACGTCGGGAGGATCACCTTCCGACGGGCGGGTGAGGTCTGCCCCGCCTCTGCGAGAGGTCACTTCGGCACGGGAGCACAGCGCTAAAGCACGCGATTCCTCGCGTTTACGCGCTCTTCGCCCCACCCCGTGCCGGTCACGTGGTGGGGCGAATTGTTTTTGGCCCGGTCCGGGCGGGAAGTCCCCGAAGGACCGCGACTCCCGAACGGGACGGAACGTTCGGCCCGGGCCAGGCAGGATCATATGAGCGAGATGGAAAGGCGCGAAAAAGCGACGCAGTCGGAGCACGAAGAGGTCTTGCTGCATCCCGGCTACCACGTCGTGGTGACGCGGCAGTTCAGCTACGTCGTCAGCACGGTCATGGCACGGCACATCGAGCGCGAGCTCGATCGCTGGCCGCGGGCACGCTGGATCACGTTCGTGGACGTCGCGGGCGGCAGGGTCAGGGTGCGCCCGGAGCTCATCGAGTGCTTGGAACAGTCCTCGACCGAGACCCGGGAGCTCTGGCGGCTGTGGCGCAAACAGCGCGACAAGGAAGTGCCGGTGGACTTCGATTGATCGGTGAGCGGCGCCGGGGTGGGCGCGCGGGCTGGCTGTCCCTCTCATCCCGGCAGAGTTAACGAATGATCAATGATCATTGATCATTGATCAATGATCATTGATCATTCGATCAGAGAGCGAGAATATGGAAAAAGTCCAGATCTTTGGATCGCACGAGCCCAACACACTCGAGCAGCTGCGCGACGTGGCCAGCCGCGCCGCACGCGCCGCGCTCATGGCCGACGGGCATCTGGGGTATGTGATGCCCATCGGGGGCGTGGCTGCGTACCGCGACCAGGTGTCCGTCGTGGGCGTGGGGTTCGACATCGCCTGCGGCAACGCTGCGATCCGCACCGATCTGAAACTGCCGCAGATCCAGGGTAAGATCCGCGAGCTCGCGGACGAAATTCAGGCTTCGCTCTCGTTCGGTGTGGGGTTGAAGAACCGCGCCGACGATGCGCCCAAGAGCGATCCCCTGTTCGATGATCCGGCGTGGGAGGCGGTGCCCGATCGTCACGAGCGCGACCGGCTGCGCGCCAAGGCGCGCGAGCAGCTCGGCACCGTCGGCTCGGGCAACCACTATGTGGACGTCTTCGCGGACGAAGGCGATCACATCTGGGTCGGCGTGCATTTCGGGTCGCGTGGCTTCGGCTTCGGCGTGGCGCACGGCTTTCTCGCACTGTCGCAGAACAAGCAGTGGGGTGAGCGCGCGCCCGAGCGCGAGACGCTGCTCGACGTGCACGCCCCGGTCGGCGACGCGTACTGGCAGCTCATGAACCTCGCCGGTCGCTACGCGTATGCCGGCCGCGAATGGGTCGCGCGCAAGGTCGTCGCCATCCTGGGGGGACGTGAGCTGGAGCTGGTGCACAACCATCACAACTTCGCCTGGATCGAGGAGCACGGCGGGGAGCAGCTGTATGTCGTGCGGAAGGGCGCGACGCCGGCGTTCCCGGGGCAGAAGGGATTCGTCGGGGGCTCGATGGGTGACAACGCCGTCATCCTGCAGGGCGCGACTCCGGCGGATTCGGAGACGCGGGATCTGCAGGCGCGCGCGCTGTACTCGACGGTGCATGGGGCCGGGCGCGTCATGAGCCGCACCGCGGCCGCGGGCAAGCGCACCCGCAAGGGCAAGGTACTCAAGCCGGGCGCGATCTCGCGCGAGATGATGAACGCGTGGATCAAGGAGAAGGGCGTCCTGCTGCGCGGTGGCGGGACGGACGAGAGCCCGCACGTCTATCGTCGACTGCCGGACGTACTCAAGGCTCAGGGGTCGACGGTTGAGGTGCTACATACACTCCGGCCGCTGATCGTGGTGATGGCGGGGGCCGACGAGTTTGATCCGTATAAGGACTAGGACTTCTGCTTCACCTCGTCCCACAGCGTGTCGAGCTCCTCCAGAGAGGCGCGGCCCATTTCCAGGCCGCGCTTCTCGGCGAGCCTCTCGACCGCCTCGAATCGATTCTGAAATTTCGCGTTCGCTCGCTCGAGCGCTTGACCAGGCTCCACGCCGAGTTTGCGTGACAGATTCACTGCCGCAAACAGCAGGTCGCCAATCTCCTCCTCGACCTGCTCGCGGCGCCCGGCCCCCAGTTCCTTTTCCAGCTCCGTCGTCTCTTCCTTCACTTTCGCGAGCGGCCCCTTCACGTCCGGCCAATCGAATCCGATCCCGGCCGCGCGTTCCTGGAGCCGGTACGCCATCAGCAGCGGCGGCAGCGTCTGCGGCAACCCGGCGAGCGTGCCGCGTTTCCCGCCGGCGCGCGGCTCGCGGCGCTTCACCAGCTCCCACCCCTCATGATCGGCGCGGCTCACGCGCCCGCCCCCCTGGCCGAAGAGATTCGGGTGCCGCCGCCACATCTTCTCTTCCAGCGTCTTGGTGACGACCTCGGCGTTGAACTGCGACCGCTCCTCGGCGATCACGATTTGAAACGCGAGATGCAGCAAGACGTCGCCCAACTCGTCGCGCATCGCGTTGGGGTCATCGGTTTGAATCGCATGGTCGAGCTCGAGGGCTTCCTCGACCAGGTAGGGCCGAAGTGTTTGCGGTGTCTGCGCGCGATCCCAGGGACAGCGTTGCCGCAGTTCGCGCACGAGGACCAGAGCGCGTCCAAGCGCTGAATCGCCTTGCATTTAGCCTCCGGGCCGGGTAGAATTCCCGCGCCAGTGAGCGTGTCAACGAGCGGCGAGGCCTGGGTCGAAGTGGACGTGGACGCCCTCGTGGACAACGCCCGGACGATAGCAAAGATAGCAGGCACACGGCTCCTCCCTGTCGTCAAAGCCAATGCGTACGGGGTCGGAGCCGCCCTAGTTTGTAAGGCCCTCGAGTCGGTCGATCCCTGGGGCTATGGCGTCGCGACGATCGAAGAAGGTGCCGAGCTGCGGGCGGCCGGCATCGCACGGCCGATTCTCGTCTTTGTGCCCGCGCACGCGCGCCGATTCGACGATTACGACCGCCATCAGCTGACCCCGGCGCTGGGCGACGCGGGCAGCATCCTCGAATGGACCGCCCGGGGTGACCGGCCCTTCCATATCGAGATCGATACCGGGATGGGTCGGTGCGGGGTGCGCTGGGACGAGGTCGACGAGCTGGGCGAAGCCGTCGACACGCCGTCGTGCGAGGGCTGTTACACCCATTTCCATTCCGCCGAGCTGCGGGACGGCTCGGCGGAACGGCAGCTGGAGCGGTTTCGCGAGGCGGTCAGCCGGTTGCCGCGCAGGCCCAGGCTGCTGCACGCGTCCAATAGCGCGGCGGCCCTGCGGGGAACGCAATTCGCGTTCGATCTGGTGCGGCCCGGGATTTTTCTGTACGGCGGCTCGCCCGCGGACGATCTGCCGCAGCCCAGGCCGGTCGTGAGTGTGCGGGCGCGTGTCGTCAGCCTGCGGCGCCTGCGCAGCGGCGAGAGCATCAGCTACAACGCGAGCTGGGTCGCGCCGCGAGACACGGTGATTGCCACGCTCCGCTGCGGGTATGCCGATGGCTTGCGGCGGACATTGGGAACGACGGGTGGCGGTGCCTGCGTCCTGGTGCGCGGCCAGCGTCGGCCGATCGTCGGGTTCGTGCAGATGGACATGATGCTGGTCGAAACGGGAACGCTCGAAGTACAGGTGGGGGATATCGCGACGATCGTGGGCGAGGACTCGACGCAGCGCATCACCCTGAAGGAGTTCTCCGCATGGAGCGGGGAGCTCCCTCATGAATTCCTCACGGGGCTGGGACCACGTCTGCCGAGGATCGTGAAGTGAACTACGGGACCGGGCGCGCCGCGATCATCGTGCTGGATGGGCTGGGGATCGGGGCCGCGCCCGACGCCGCCGCGTACGGCGACGCTGGGTCGGACACGCTCGGCAACGTGGCGCGCGCAGTCGGCGGCTTGCGCTTACCGAATCTGGAGACGCTCGGTCTCGGTCGCTGTCGCGCGGCAGGGCTCAGCGGGTTTGCTCCCAGCGTGACGCCGACGGCGGCGCACGGCATCGCGCAACCGGCGTCGGCGGGGAAGGACAGCACGACCGGTCACTGGGAGATCTGCGGGGTGCTGCTGGAGGAGGCGTTCCGGACGTACCCCGACGGATTCCCCGTCGCGTTGCTGGATGAATTCGGCAAGCGCACGGGGCGCGGCTGGCTGGGTAACAAAGCTGCGTCGGGAACCGCGATCATCGACGAGCTCGGCGCCGAGCATCAGCGGACGGGGAAGTGGATCGTGTACACGTCCGCCGATTCCGTCTTCCAGGTCGCGGCGCATGAGTCGACCGTGCCCCTGACGGAGCTGTACGAGGCATGTGGAGTGGCGCGCGGAATGCTGCGCGGTGAACATGCGGTGAGCCGCGTGATCGCCCGCCCGTTCGAAGGCACGCCCGGGGCCTACCGCCGGACCGCGCATCGCAAGGATTTGTCGATCGCGCCGATCGGGACAACGCTGCTCGATCTGATGGCGGACGCCGGCTTGGAGCGCATCGGGATCGGCAAGGTCGACGACTTGTTCGCCGGCCGGAACATCTCGAGCGAGCACACGCCGACCAACGCGGACGCGTTCCGGCTGATCGAGCGCGCGCTGGACACGCTGGAAACGGGATTCGTATTCGTGAACGTGATCGAGTTCGACCAGACGTGGGGACATCGCAACGACGTGCCGGGATTTCACCGCGGCCTCCAGGAGCTGGATGCCTGGATCCCGCGGCTGGCATCGCGGCTCCGCCCGGATGATCTGGTGATCCTGACGGCTGATCACGGAAACGACCCGACGACGCCGTCGACGGATCATTCGCGTGAGGTGGTGCCGATCCTCGTGCTGGGTCCCAAAGTCCAACCCGTGGCACTCGGCGTGCGCCGGACCTTCGCCGACATGGGGCAGACCGTGGCCGAGTACTTCGGCTTGCCGGCACTGGGCGCGGGAACGTCGTTCCTGCGTGGAGTGCTCGCGTGACCGATCTGGTGCAGCGCGCGCGCGCGGCGATGCGCAATGCCTGGGCGCCCTACAGCAACTTCCACGTGGGCGCCGCGATCGAAGCCGTCGACGGCAGCGTGTACGTCGGCTGTAACGTGGAGAGCGCGTCCTACGGCTTGACCATCTGCGCCGAGCGCATGGCGCTCGGCGCGGCCGTGGTCGCCGGCGCGCGCAAGCTCAAGCGTGTCGTGGTGACGACGGAGGTGGATCCGCCCGCGGCGCCGTGTGGCGCGTGCCGGCAGCTGCTGGCGGAGTTCGGGCTGAGTCTCGAAGTCGTGGCCGTGGGTCCGTCCAGCGAACGACGCTGGACGCTCGCGGCGCTGTTGCCTGACGCTTTTACGAAGGAGACGCTGGACCGGTGAT
>JBLNGI010000053.1:0-9923 GCA_050264615.1 Gemmatimonadota bacterium | reverse complement strand
CCTTCGATGAACTCGCCCAGCGTGAGCGCGTAAATCTCTTTCTTCTTGGTATCCACGTCCTCGACGGTCACCCGCGACCCGAACCCGACGCGGTCGCGCGGAATATCCTGCTCGCGCACGTCGGACAGCTTTGAAAGCCGCAGGCGCAGGTGATGGACGCGCGCCTGGGCGAACTGCTGCCGCTCGAGCGCGGCCTTGAATTCGGAGTTCTCGCGCAGGTCGCCGTGCGCGCGCGCCTTCTCGATCTCTTTGGGCAACACGAAAGAGATCTCGTGATTCAGGCGTTCCACTTCCGACTGCAGCTTCTGTTTTAGCGCTTCGATCATTGGGCTGTTAGGCGGTTAGGCGGTTAGTCGAGACAACGGCGATACCGGATACTAACCGACTAACCGCCTAACCGGCTAGCTTTTGCCCATGCGCACCTACCGCCAGCTGACCGACCCCGACCGCTCCGGCCTGGCCGACCAGATCGGTGCCCAGCGCCGACGCGTGGCGGAACAGCTGGCGGGGGTCCGCCGGATCGTGGCGGTCATGAGCGGCAAGGGAGGGGTGGGCAAGAGCTATGTGACGGCTCATCTTGCCCGAGCGCTCGCCCGCGCCGGGCAGGGGGTTGGCGTCCTCGATGCCGACCTGAATGGGCCCACGATTCCGGGTCTGTTGGGGGGCTCTCACCCACCACGCTCGACGCACGACGCACGGCCTCTGGTCGGCTACGATGGCGTCCGATTTGTCTCCATGGGCCAGTTCCTGGAGGAGGGTGCTCCTTTGGGTTTCCAGGGGCCCACCTCCGAGAGCTTTGTCTGGCGTGGCGCCATGGAAGCCTCGGCGCTGCGGGAGCTGCTGGGCGACGTCGCCTGGGGTAGCCTCGACGTTCTGCTCGTCGATCTGCCCCCCGGGATGCAGCGCTATGTCGAGCTGTGCGATATCCTGGGGGGTCCCCCCGCCGTACTCACCGTCACGATTCCGACACCGGAATCGCGCGATGCCGTCCGCCGCGCGATGCGCGCCGCTGTGGAGCGCGGCTCCCAGCTGCTCGGCATCGTGGAGAACATGGTGGGCGGCGAACTCAGGGGATCGGCGGCTGCTGACTTGGGGCAAGAGTTCGGCATCCCGGTGCTGTCACGTGTGCCCTGGCACCCCTCCGCAGACGAGTGGTCGGCCCTTGCCTCGCGAGTTCCCGAGCCCCGAGACCCGAGGCCCGAGGCCCGATGAAGTTCCTCTGCGTCGAATGCGATCAGCAAATGGCGTTTGCCGAGCGCCAAGTGCCCGGGGACGGGACGCTGGCCGCCACCTTCAAGTGTCCCAAATGCGGCCGCGTGGTCGCGATGCTGACGAATCCGATGGAGACTCAACTCGTCTCCTCGCTGGGCGTGGAGATCGGCGGTCGCACGGTGCCGGCTGAGGCGTTCGAGACGGTCGGCAAGATCGCGATGGCCGGCGGACCCGCCTGGTCCAGCGGCGCCCAGGAACGACTCGCCCGCGTGCCCAGCTTCGTGCGCGGTATGGTGAAGAAGATCTATGGCGATTACGCGAAAGAGCGCGGCATCACCGAGATCACGCCGGCAGTAATGGACACTGCCCGCGCGGAGCTGGGCTTGGAAGGCATGTGAGCGATTTCGAAGAGCGAACGGTCGGGGATCTGCGGGTGCGCATCGATCGGACTCTCTGCGTGGGATTTGGCGACTGTGTTACCGAGGCTCCCGAGGCCTTCGTCCTGGACGACGGCGGCACGGCCATATTCGTGAAGCCGGACGCGGTGGAGCGGGAACGGCTGTTGCGCGCGTGCGACGCTTGTCCGGTGGACGCGATTACGGTTTGGAACGAACACGGGAGCCAAATCGTCCCGCGAGCTTGTGAACAAGTTCCTTGACAGCCCTCTACCCCGCCTGCATATCCCTTAACCCGGACGGCATCCACACCGACATCAAGCGTTTTTGACCCGCTCGAGCGGCGTCACTCGGGGAGGTAGCGGTGTACCGCGAGATTTTCGTTCCCGTCGACAACTCGCAGCACTCCGACTGGGCCGTCGATCGTGCAATTGAGATGTGCCGGAAGTCGGGCGGGCGGATTACCGGAAACCACGTCTACGCCGCCCGCCTCCACGATGTCCGTTTCCGCCAGCTCGAGACCGGCCTTCCTGCCCAGTTCCAAACCCCTGAAGAGATCAAGAAGCAGCGCAAGATCCACGACAAGCTGATCGAAAAGGGCCTTCAGCTAATAGCCGACAGCTTTCTGGATCAGCTTGGTAAGCGCTGTGAAGCAGCCGGCGTGGCGCTAACGCGTCAGCTGCTCGAGGGGATCAACTACGAAGAGATCGTTAACGAGGTAAACCGCGGTGCCGGGCGTCTTCCCGGTTTGATCGGGTTCGATCCAAACCGAGCCGCTGGTTATGACGGGGGCGACAAGGTCCGAAGCGATGTGCAGATGGCCGAAAACGGACGCCTGATCGCGGAAGAAGAAGATGCGGCCGCGCGCCTCGTGGGCTCATCGGGACGGCAGTACGACCTGCTCGCCCTCGGCGCGCACGGTCTGGGACGGCAGCAGTTCTCGCAGCTCGGCGGTGTAGCGGCTCGCGTGTTACGCGGCGTCGAGAAAGACGTGCTGATCGTTCGCGATCAGCAGCCGCTCACCGGCGGGCGCTTCCTGGTGTGCGTGGACGGCTCGTCCTACAGCTACCAGGCGATGAAGGCGGCGCTCGAGCTCGCGCAAGAGTTCGGGGCATCGCTGTTCGTGTGCAGCGCGTTCGACGTCGAATACCACCACGTCGTCTTTCACAACATCAAGGACGTGCTCTCGTATCAGGCCTCGAAGGTATTCAAGTTCGAAGAGCAGGAAGAGCTCCACAACAACATCATCGACAAGGGCCTGCTGAAGCTGTGCCAGGCCAACGTGAAGCGCGCCGAAGTCATGGCGCAGCAATTCCCGGACGTTCCGATCAAGACGCAAATCCTCATCGGCAAGCCGTTCCAGGTCATCATGCAGTGGGCGGAGGAGATCAAGCCCACGTTGCTCGTAATCGGCCGGCACGGTGCGCATCGGATCGAAGACACCGAGCTCGGCTCGCAATCCGAGAATCTCGTCCGTCTTGCTCCGTGCTCCGTGCTCCTTACCGGTGTCGTCGGTGTGCGGCCCGAAGACATTCCCTGGATCGAGGAAGACGGCCAGGCCGGGCTCCCGTGGGCCCCCGAGGCGGAAGTCCGGATCCTGCGCGTGCCGCCGTTTGCCCAGGGGATCGCGCGGCGCGCCGTCGAGGAGTACGTGCTCGAGAAGGTCGGCAACGCCGGACCGCCGCCGACGGTGACGAACAAGTGGCTCGATGAAGCGATTCAGAAGCTCCTGCCGACCCACATGCAGCTCATCATGGGGATCGGCAGCGCCGAGGAGATCGCGCTCGCCGAGGTGAAGGCCACGGAGCAGATGAAGGCGACGAAGGTGCAGGGGCACGATGCCGATCCCGAGCCCGCCGTGCCGGAAGTCGAGACGAAATGCCCGGTTACGGGCAGGGTCGGGCGGCGACCGCGCGTCGCGACCGACCCGATCGTCTGGACCGAAGAAGGCTGGGAGCGGCTCCAGCTCGTGCCCTTGATCGCTCGTCCGCTCGCGCGCAACACGGTCGAGCGCTTCGCCCGCAACCACGACATCTGGCGCATCACGACGCACGTGATGGACGACAACAAGCAGGCGATGATCGAGGCCGACGAGTTCGACATCGACACGATGATGGTGATGTTCACCGAGCTGCGGGCCAAGCAGATCCGCGCGGAGGCCGAGGGGAAGGACGCGCTCTCCCCCGAGATGCGGGCCTTCATCGAAGAAGCCAAAGCGCAGGGCATCACGCGCTGCCCGATCCGGGACATCGAAGAGCAGATGGACAAGTGTCCCGTGGACATGAAAGCCGTCACACCGGCCGACGCAAAGAAAGCCATCGAGAAACTGCTGCAGTGAGCTACGTTCCCCACGTCGTCGCCTGGAACCTCACGCGGCGCTGCAACCTCGAGTGCGCCCACTGCTACATCTCGGCGGGGCCCCGCGAGAGCGCGACCTCGGAGCTCGAGACGGGCGAGTGCTTGCGGATCGTCGACGAGCTCCTGGCGGTGAATCCAGCGCCGATGCTGATCCTGTCGGGGGGCGAGCCGCTGCTGCGGCACGACCTCACCCAGATCGCCGCGTACGCGTCGCAGCGCGGGGCGACCGTGGTGGTGGGGACCAACGGCACGCTGCTCACCGACGAACGCATCGCCGCGCTCAAATCGGCCGGCGTGACCGGCGTCGCCGTCTCCATCGACTCCTTGCGTCCCAGCTACCACGACAACTTCCGCCACGGCACAGGCTCGCTCGCCGACACGGTGCTGGCGCTGGGCCGCATGCGTGAGCAGCAGCTCGATTTCATCATTCAGACGACGGCCACCAAGGGCAATCGCGCCGAGCTCGAGCGCATCGCGCAATGGTCGGCGGAGCAGGGCGCGGTGGCGTTCAACTGCTACTTCCTGGTCGCGACGGGGCGCGGCGCCGGCATGTCGGATCTATCGCCCGTCGAGTACGAAGCGGTGCTCGCTGAGTTGGCCAAATGGCAGCGCGAGTATCGTGGCACGATGATGGTGCGTGCCAAGTGCGCCCCGCACTTCATGCGGCACGTCCATATCCTGGATCCTGACTCCCAGATCCTGAATTACCAGACGCGCTGCCCCTGCGGCACGCAGTACTGCCGCATCACGCCCGACGGCAAGCTCACCCCGTGTCCCTATCTCCCCGAAGTCGCGGGGGATCTGCGCGTGCAGAGCTTCGGCGAGATCTGGCGATCCTCGGCGTTGTTCCGGCAGATCCGCGAAGGCACGCTGGGCGGCAAGTGCGGCCGCTGCGAATACCGGAAACTGTGCGGCGGCTGTCGCGCCCGGGCGTTCGCGCTGGAAGGCGACGTGCTCGCCGCGGATCCGTCATGCAGCTATGAACCGCAAGCGCTCGAGGTCATCGAGCCCCGGAGCGTGAGTTACGGCAGCGAGTTCACACCCGCGCTGGCGTGGTCGGCCGCGGCGCGGACGCGGCTGGACCGCATCCCGTCGTTCGTGCGCGGCGTCGTGGCGCAGCGGGTCGAAGATTGGGCGCGCGCGCGCGGGCTGCGCGTGATCACGCCCGAGCTGCTCGGCGAAATCCGCAACGCCATGCCGATCGATTTTTCGAAGCGCAAGCCCTTCTTCGTCCCGGGAGCCGACAGCTGATGGCTGACGGCCTCGTGCTCATTCAAGCAGTCGCCGATACCGCGGGCGCCTACCGCGACTTCCCCGTGATCGGCAGCCGGGCCGCGATCTGGATCGCCGCCGAAATCCATCTGATGTTCGCGGCGTTCGTGCTGGGCGTGCCGATGTTCGCGGTCGTTGCCGAGGCCATCGGCATCTTCGGGAAGGACCAGCGCTACGACCGGCTGTCGAAGGAATTCACGCGCCTGCTGCTGATCGCCTACAGCGCGACCGCGATCTGGGGCGCCGTCTTCGTCTTCCTGCTCTCGACGCTCTATCCGCGGTTCTGGGCGTACCTGACCGCGATCTTCGGCGTTTCGATGTGGGTGTACGTCTCGATCTTTTTCTTCGAGTCGTTCACGCTCTACCTCTACTATTACGGCTGGGACCGCTGGAAGTACGGGCGGGCCAAGCTGGTGCACTGGGGCCTGGGGATTCTGCTCAACGTGTGGGGCACGCTGGTGATGTTCATCGCCGACTCGTGGCTCACCTACATGATGACGCCACCACGCGACATCACGCCCGAGACGTCCCCCACGAGCATCAGGCTGTGGCACGCGATCCTGAACCACACCTGGATGCCGATCAATATTCACCGGCTGATCGGGAACATCGTGTTCGGTGGCGCGATCGTCGGCGCGTACGCCAGCTATCGCTTCCTCGCCGCGAAGACCGACGAGGAGCGCGCACACTACGACTGGATGGGCTACGTCGGCAACTTCATCGCGATCTCGGCGCTGATCGTGCTGCCGTTCGCCGGCTACTGGCTGGGGCGCGAGATCTACCAGTACGACCAGTCGATGGGCATCACGATGATGGGCGGCTTCATGAGCTGGCTGTGGGTGATCCAGGCCTTCCTCATCGCCGTGCTGTTCCTGGCCGGCAACTACTATCTCTGGGTCGGGATGGGCCGCATTCCCGGCGCGGAGCGGTTCCGGCCGTACACCAAGTGGCTGCTGGTGGTGCTCGTGATCGGCGCCATCGTGTGGGGGACGCCGCACACCATGATCGCCGATTCGCGCGAGCTCGCGGCCATGGGCGGATCGCACCATCCGTTCCTCGGGGTGCTCGGCGTCATGAGCGCCAAGAACACCGCCGTCAACCTCATGATTCTCGCGACGTTCCTTTCCTTCCTGATGTATCGGCGGGCCAACATCCGCCCGGTCGTACCCTGGGCACAGAGCGGGACCAGAATCCAGGGCGCGATGTTCATCATCGCCGCCGCGATCGTGCTGTTCTACGGCATTCGCGGCTACTTCGTCGAGGCGATCGTGCGCATCGGGTACTCGGTGTATCAGGTGGGTGCGGTGCTGTCGTGCATCGTGTTCGTCACCGTGATCGACGTGTTGATGGCGCGCGGCGCGCAGTCGCTCGGCGCGATTCAGTGGGGCAGGATGCCGCCGCGCTCGCAGTACGCGCTGTTCATCCTGGCCGTCACGTTCACGTGGCTCATGGGATTGATGGGTTTCGCGCGCAGCGGCATTCGCCAGCATTGGCACGTGTGGCAGGTCATGCAGGACACGTCCCCCTACGCGGCGACGCCGGCCCTCGGGTATGCCTCGATCATGATCAGCACGTGCGTGCTGATCTTCCTCGGCCTCGTGGGGTTCATCTTCTGGCTCGGCGGTCTCGCCGAAAAGTCGACGTTCGTGCCCGCCGCCAGCACCGTGGAGGCGCCGCATGTGGGCCATTAACCTGCGCATCTTCGGCGTCGTGCTCGGCACGCTCGCGCTCTATACCCTGATCGCGAACAAGATCCCCCAGATGCAATCGGAGGTCCCGCGCGCGCTGGCGCTGGGCGCGAACGTGACACCGGAGCAGCTGGTCAGCGCCGGCGACCAGCTCTATCACGGCGCGGGCGGCTGCACCGCCTGCCACGGGCTCGGCACGCGCGCCCCGAACCTGCTGACCGATGAGAAGGGCGCGGGTCCGATCGGCGCTCGCTGCGGCACGCGCGAAAGCGGGAAGGATTGCAAGGCGTACCTCTACGAGTCGCTCACGCGGCCGGGCGCGTTCGTGGTGACGGGTTACGAGCCGATCATGCCCGATCTGAGCCGCACGCTGTCGCCGCAGCAGATCTGGGCGCTGATCGCGTTTCTCGAGTCCCAGGGCGGTACCGTGGACGTGAGCGGCTCGGACATCCCCGCCGCCAGTGCCGCCTCTGGCGCCGGTTCCGGGGAGGCAGGGTCGCCAGGGGCGGCAAAGATTGCCAACGGTAGCACCGACCCCATGGAGATCATTCGCGGCGCCGGGTGTCTGGGATGTCACAAGGTGGGGACGGAAGGCGGCGCGATCGGCCCGGACCTGAGCCACGTCGGCGGCCGGCTGTCGTCCGCGCTGATTCGCGAGTCGATCCTCGCGCCCGACGCGAAGATCGCCCGCGGCTACGAGAAGTTCAAAGGCATCATGCCGAAGACGTTCGGGGATCAGCTCAGCGCCGCCCAGCTCGAGTCGCTCGTCCAGTTCCTGGCGAGTCACAAATGAGGGCCTACCTGCGCCATCCGTTCTGGCAGGCCGTTGGGCTGCTCGGGCTCGCCTATCTCGTCATCGCGTTCGTGATCCCCCTGCTCCCCGGCAGCGCCATCGTGCCCAAGAGCGTCGTGCTCCAATACATGGCCACGGTGCTGGTCGGCGTGCTGATCTGGGTGAGCGACGACGAAGCCCGCTGGACGACGTTCAAAGCGCCGATGCACGAGGTGCTCGTGCAGCCGCGGCTCAAGGTCGTGCGCACGGTGCTGCTCGGGGCCGTGACGCTGGTCGTCGGCTGCCTCACCTACGGCCAGGTGCGCGCCAACGTCGCCGCGCCCCCGAATTTGCGCTCGATCCATCCGGCGCCCCCGTCGCAGATCACGTTCCGCGGCAAGACGATCAACTTGGTCGGGCTCGACAATCCGCTGCGCCGCCAGGGGGACCTCGCCACGCACGTCGCCGAGGGTCGCCGGGTCTATTACCAGAACTGCGTGCCGTGCCACGGTGATCATCTCGATGGGCAGGGGCCGTACGCCCACGGCTTGAATCCGCTCCCCGCGAATTTCCAGGACAACGGCACGATTGCCCAGCTCACCGAGAGCTTCGTGTTCTGGCGGGTCGCGAAGGGTGGGCCCGGTCTGCCGCGCGAAGGCACGCCGTGGAACTCGGCGATGCCGGCATGGGAGGATTTCCTCACCGAGCAGGAAATCTGGTCGGTCGTGCTGTTTCTCTACGAGCAGACCGGCTGGCATCCGCGGACGTGGGAAGTGAGCGCAGAAGGCGGTGGTCATGACTAGGGCGGTCAGGCGGTTAGGCGGTTGGGCGGTCAGCGCGGCGGTGTTACTAGCCGCCTATCCGGCGAACCGCCTGACCGCACAAGACACCACCGCCGGCAAGACCGTCTATGTGAAATGGTGCGCCGGCTGTCATGGCGATCAGGGCGCGGGCGACGGCGCCGCCGCCCGGCACATGATTCCACCGCCGCGCGATTTCACGGGCGCGATCTACCAGATCCGCTCGACCGCAAGCGGCAACCTGCCGACCGACGCCGACTTGATGCGCTCGCTCGATGAAGGGCTGCACGGCACCGCCATGCCGGGATGGCGCAACGCGCTGTCGGAGCGCGAACGGCGCGATGTCCTGGCGTACATCAAGACGTTTTCGGCCTTCTTTGCCGACACGACGCTGCGGCCGCAGGCACTCGAGTTCGGCGGGGAGCCGAGCGGCGGCACGGGTGACGAGGCCCTGAAAGTGGGACGCCAGTTCTATGACTCGATCGGCTGCCGCAAATGTCACGGGGACCTGGGGCGCGGTGATGGTCCCTCCTCGCCGACATTGAAGGACGACGCCGGTCACCCGATCTTTGCGGCCGATCTGCATCAGAACTGGGTGTTCAACGGCGGCGGCAGCGCGGCCGACATCTATCACCGCCTGCGCACCGGGCTCGACGGGACCCCGATGCCGTCGTTCAGCGACCTGCTCGAGCAGAAATTCCTCACCGAGACCGAGCTGTGGCGCCTCGCGCAGTATGTGCGCAGCCTCTCGCCCGAGCAGCCCCCGGTCGTGCGGGACGTGATCCGCGCGCCGCTGATCCAGCGCGGGTTGCCCCACTCGCCGGACGATTCGGCCTGGACGTCCGTCGACGCTTACTGGTTCCCGCTGGTCGGGCAGGTGGTCCGGAAGACGCGCTGGTTCGCTCCTGCGGTGACGGGCGTGTGGGTCAAAGCGGTCCATACCGCCGACTCGCTCGCGCTACAGGTCACTTGGGATGACCGCTCCGAGAGTCCCGACACCGCATGGCTCGATCACGTGGGTCGGGTGCGCGCCGCGCTACAGAGTGACGAGGCAGATGATCCTGGACGTCTGGACGTCGAGACGTCCAGTCTGTGGCCCGATCAAATAGCCGTTCAGTTCCCCGTGACGCTTCCCACCGGAATGGAACGTCCCTACTTCCTGATGGGCAACGCGAGCGCCCCGGTCTACCAGTGGCGCTGGACCAGCACGGCCCGCACGACCGCGGTCGCCGGTCTGGCGCGCGGGCTGGACCGTTTCGATCCGGTATCGAACGGGGGGGTGGGCGCGCAGGCCGTGTACGACCACGGCCAGTGGCGGGTCGTCTTCACGCGCGCTCTTGCTTCGCCCGACACCGCAACACAGCTTCCGTTCCGGACCGGCCGTGCCATCCCGGTGGCGTTGTTCGCGTGGGACGGGTCCAACGGC
>JBLNGI010000052.1:0-11394 GCA_050264615.1 Gemmatimonadota bacterium | reverse complement strand
TCGTCCGCGGAGCACGCGAACACAACCTCAAAAACATCGACGTCGAGCTCCCCCGGAACGCCCTGGTGGTGATTACGGGGCTGTCCGGCTCCGGGAAGTCGTCGCTCGCGTTCGACACGATCTACGCCGAGGGCCAGCGCCGCTACGTCGAGTCGCTCTCCGCCTATGCCCGGCAATTTCTCGGGCTCATGGACAAGCCCGACGTCGATGCGATCGAGGGGTTGTCCCCCGCGATCTCGATCGAGCAGAAGACCGCCGGCGCCAACCCGCGCTCGACCGTTGGTACGATCACCGAGGTCTACGACTACCTCCGCCTGCTGTGGGCCCGTACCGGTACGCCGCATTGTCCGAACGATGGGACGCCGGTCGAACGCCAGTCCGCGTCGCAGATCACCGATCTCGTGCTCGCCTGGCCTGACGGGACCAAGATCGAGGTCCTCGCCCCGCTGGTGCGCGGGCGTAAAGGGGAGTTCCGCGACGTATTCGAGGCGATGCAGAAGCAGGGATTCGTACGGGTGCGCGTGAACGGCGAGACCTACGACCTCGCGCACGTCCCCAAGCTCAACCGGCGCCAGAATCACGACATCGCGGTCGTCGTCGACCGGCTCGTGGTGCGCGCGGCCGATCGCGGCCGGCTCGCCGACTCGATCGAAACCGCGCTCAAGGCCGCCGATGGTGTGGTCGAGGTCGTGCGTCAGACCGGCAGCCCCAGGTCACGGCTGTTCTCGGAGCGCTACGCCTGCCCCAAGTGCGGGCTCTCCATGCCGGAGCTCGAGCCGCGGCAATTCTCGTTCAACTCACCCTACGGCGCCTGCGCCGATTGCTCCGGGCTTGGTACCCGGCGCGAGGTCAATGCCGATCTCGTGCTCGGCGATCACAGCCTGTCGATTCTCGAAGGCGTCGTGCTGCCCTGGGGCGAACCAAGCGGCTATTTGAAGAAGGTGGTGCTGCCGGCGCTCGCGAAGACGTACAAGTTCGATCTGAACGCGCCCTGGAAGGATCTCGGGCCGGCCGTCCAGAAGACTCTGCTCAGCGGCGCACCGGGGAAAACGATCACGTACCAATACGACAGCGAGCGCTGGCACGGCTCGTACGAATCGGGCTGGAAAGGCGTGCTCGATCACGTCGAGAGGCGCTATCGCGAGACATCCTCGGACGCGGTGCGTGAGCAGCTCGAGCAGTACATGGTCGAGCAGCCGTGTCCCACCTGCGGCGGGCGCCGGCTCAAGCCCGAAAGTCTCTCGGTCCTGGTGGCGGGGAAGAGCATCGGCGACGTGGTGGCGCTGCCGGTGCGCGAGGCGCTCACATTCTTCACGAATGTGCGCGGGCTGAATCCGGACGTCGCCGGACCGATTCTCAAGGAAGTCACCGACCGGCTGCGGTTTCTGGTCGACGTCGGGCTCGACTATCTCACGCTCAATCGCTCGGCCGCGACGCTGTCGGGCGGCGAGGCGCAGCGCATCCGGCTCGCGACGCAGATCGGCAGCCGGCTCGTCGGCGTGTTGTACATCCTCGATGAACCGTCGATCGGGCTGCATCAGCGCGACAACGCCCGGTTGCTCGCCACGTTGAAGGAGCTGCGGGACCTGGGCAATACGGTGCTGGTGGTGGAGCACGACGAGGAAACGATTCGCAGCGCCGACTACGTCGTGGACCTCGGTCCGCGCGCGGGTCGGCACGGCGGGGAAGTGGTCGCATCCGGCGGGCTGTCGGACGTCCTGCAGCACCGCGATTCACTCACCGCGCGCTATCTCCGCGGCGAGCTGCGGATCCCGCTGCCGCCGCGGCGCCGCATGGTGAGCGAGGATCGCATGCTGCGCGTCGTGGGGGCGCGACACCACAATCTGCAGGACCTCACCGTCGAGATCCCGCTCGGGACGTTCGTGGCGGTGACGGGGGTGTCGGGGTCCGGAAAATCCACGCTGGTCACCGACATCCTGTACCAGGCGCTCGCGCGCCACTTCTATCGGGCCAAGGTCGTCCCCGGCGCCCATGACCGGATTGAAGGTCTCGACCACATCGACAAGGTGATCGACATCGACCAGAGCCCGATCGGCAGGACGCCGCGGTCCAATCCGGCGACGTACACGGGACTGTTCACGCCGATCCGCGAGTTGTTCACCTATCTGCCGGAGTCGAAGCTCCGCGGCTACGGGCCGGGGCGGTTCTCGTTCAACGTGAAGGGTGGGCGCTGTGAGGCCTGTCAGGGGGACGGCCTGGTCAAAGTCGAAATGCACTTTCTGCCCGACGTCTACGTTCCGTGCGAAGTCTGTAAGGGCCGGCGTTACAACCGCGAAACACTCGAGGTCCGATATAAAGGAACGTCGATCGCCGACGTGCTGGACCTGACCGTGGCCGACGCGCTCGATTTCTTCGAGCATCAGCCTCGTATCAAGACGAAACTCGAGTTACTCAATGACGTAGGTCTGGGATACATCCACCTTGGACAGTCGGCGACGACTCTCTCGGGCGGCGAGGCCCAGCGTGTGAAGCTCGCCACCGAGCTCGCCAAACGCGACACGGGCCGCACACTGTATATCCTCGACGAGCCGACAACGGGCCTGCACTTCGAAGACGTCCGCTTGCTGCTGGAGGTGCTGCACCGGCTGGTGGATAAGGGCAATACGGTCGTCGTCATCGAGCACAACCTCGACGTCGTGAAAACGGCCGACTGGGTGATCGATCTTGGCCCCGAAGGCGGAGCGTTAGGTGGGCGCGTGGTTGCGGCGGGGCCGCCGGAGCGCGTAACCCAGTCCAAAGCGTCGCACACGGGGCAGTATCTCAAGAAGGTGTTGCAGGCGGGGGACTAAGGGCTAGGTTGAAACGAGCCAAGGAGGGTAGGTGTTTGACGGTCCGGAACTCCCCATGAGTATTCTGTTCCTGTCGCTCGCGGCGATCTTTGTGCTGCGCGGCCCGCTCGGGCGCGCCATCGGCGAGCGGATCGCCGGGGGTCACACCGGGGACGTTCGGGAAGTCCAGGACCTCAAAGGAGATGTCGAGGAGCTGCGCCAGCAGCTCTCCGAGGTGCAGGAGCGGCTCGACTTCGCCGAGCGCTTGCTGGCGCGGCAGGAGGATCGCGCGCCGGCCCTGCCCAAGGTCGAGCGCGGACAGTGAACGTGGATCTCGTCGGCCTGACCGCGGTCGTCTTGTTGTTCGGCGGTCTCACACTGTTCCTCTTGTCGATGTCTCCCGTCGGCAAGGCACTGGCGGCACGCATCAGCGGCAAGAAGGCCATGCTGGAAGACGAAGAGATCGCTGCCCTGGTCAAGGATCTGCGGGGCGAGCTGGACGAAATGCAGCACCTCCCGGAGCAGATGAGTGAGCTGGGTGAGCGCGTCGACTTTCTGGAACGCATGGTGGCGAAACAACGGGAAGCCGAGCGGCTTCCCCCCGCGAGGTAGGGAGTGCCGGAAGAAGTCGTCGTGCTGTTTCTCTCGGTGTTCGCCATGGCGGGGGCCACCGTGCTGCTGTTTCCGGTGATGCGGGCGCTGGCCGAACGCATCCGGCCGCGGCTCACCGACGCGGGTGTGAAAGAGGAGTTGCAATTGCTGCGCGAGGACCTCCTCAACGAGATCCAGCAAACGCGCCGCGAGATCGGAGACCTCGGCGAGCGGGTCGACTTCACCGAGCGGCTCTTGGCAAAGAAGACAGAGCGATGAGCGGACCAGAGATGATTGCCGCGGTCGTCTTCTTCGGCGGAATGTTCACCGTCCTGCGGCCGGTCGCGAGTGCGGTCGCAAAGCGCATCGCCGGCGAGCATCGCCCGGCCGGGATCGACCCCGCCGAGCGGGACGAAATCCTGAACGAGCTCCAGGCCGTACGCCAGGAACTCACGGAGCTTGCCGAGCGAGTGGACTTCACCGAACGGCTGCTAGCGCGCCAGCAGCAAGACGCCCTGCCCAGGCCAGGGAGCTGAGGCCATGGAAGGCGTCCTGGCGCTGATGATTCCGATTGTCGCGGTGGGCGGGTTTTTCGCCTGGGCGATCTCGATGTCGCCCGTCGGTAAGGCGTTCGCCGACCGGCTCCGGCATGGGCCGGTCCCCAAGCCTGGAACCGGCGAGGACGCGCTGGAGTTGGCCGATGCGGTGGACGCGCTGCGCCGGGAGGTGGCGGAACTGGCGGAGCGAGTAGATTTTACCGAACGGCTACTCGGTCAGCAGCAGGCGAGCGGACAGCTAGGTCGGCCCCGGTCGTGATGTTACCCGCTGAAACGGGCAGTCGGCGACCGGCGTAGGAGGACGCATGCTGCTCCAAGGGCCGGTGATTGCCCAGACGCCGCCGCCGCCCGGCGTGGACGTGGACACGATCATCAATGCGCTGTTCCCGCTTATCGGCGGCGTGACTGCGTTGATCGTCGTGGGCGTGGTGATGTTCGCGTTCTTCAAGTCCGACTTGGCGGCCGCGATCGCAGACCGGATCCGGGGTCGCAAGAAGTCGAGTGAAGTTGAAGGGGTCGACGCCGGACACGTGGCGGAGTTGGAGCAGCGCGTCGTGGAAATGCAGGGACAAATAGCCGAGATGGCCGAGCGGCTGGACTTCGCGGAGCGGCTGCTCGCGCAAAAGCGCGAGCGCTCATTGCCAGGAGCATAGATGGGCCTCATCGATCGTCTATCCACGCTGATCCGGTCGAACATCAACGACCTGATTTCGCGCGCGGAGAACCCGCAAAAGGTTCTCGAGCAGCTGATCATCGACATGCGGAGCCAGCTCGCGAAAGCGAAGCAGCAGGTGGCGTCCGCGATCGCCGATGAGAAGCGCCTCTCGGCGCAGGCCGAGCAGGAAAAGAAGCTCTCCGAGGACTGGGAGAAGCGGGCCGTGCTGGCCGTACAGGAAGGCCGCGACGATCTCGCCAAGCAGGCGCTGCTGCGCTACAACGAGCACGTGCAGAACGCGGTGCAGCTCCAGGAAACATGGATCAAGCATCGCGAAGAGACCGACAAGCTCAAGAACTCGCTGCGCTCGCTCAACGACAAGATCGAGGAAGCCAAGCGCAAGAAAAACATCCTGATCGCGCGCCAGAAACGGGCCGAAGCGCACAAGCGCATTCAGGAGACGATGGGCGCGATCTCGGACAAGAGCGCGTTCGAGACGTTCGAGCGCATGGCCGAGCAGATCGAGCACGAAGAGCGCAAGCTCATCGCGGCGGCCGAGGTCAACGAAGAGCTTTCGGGCGATTCACTCATCAAGCAGTTCCAGGGGCTCGAGGTGAAGGCCGACGCCGATCAGCAGCTGATCGCGCTGAAGCAGAAAATGGGTCTCTTGCCGGGCGGGACGCAGGAGCAGGGGGGAGCGCGCGCGCTCGGCAAAGGCGCCAAGGAAGCCGAGCTGCTCGAGGATGACGACGCGGAGCAGAAAAGCTGACCGGTTCCCAGCCGAATGCGTCCGGCAGGTTGTCGAGCGCCACGTTTGTGGCGCTCTTCGTTGCGGTCCTGATCGTCTGGTTCACCGTCCGGGTCGTCGAAGTCCTGCTGCTCGTCTTCCTCGCGAGTCTGCTCGGCGTCTATCTCTCGGCCATCACCGATTGGCTCGAGCGGCGCTTCGGATTGCGGCGCTGGCTCGGCCTCACGATCGCGGTGGTCGTCACGCTCGCCGGTGTCGTCGGCATCGGGTTGCTCCTGGTTCCCCCGGTGGTCGATCAGACCCAGGCGCTGGTCGGCGGCTTACCGCAGACCCTCACCAACATTCAGGACGTGCTGGCGCGCTGGGCTCGACAGTACCCGGCGCTCGCGCGCACGGAGCTGGCCAATCCTTCTTCCGGTCTGGTCGCGGGGTTGATCGCGGAAGCGATGGACTTCATCCGGGGGTCCTTCCTTGGGTATGTCCGCAGCGGCGGCAAGGTCTTCATCGAAGGCGCGAGCGTGCTGGTCATGGCGCTGTACCTCGCGCGCCAGCCCCGGCTCTATACCGATGGGTTGATCTCGTTGATTGCGCCGCGCTATCGCTCCATTGCCGCCCGTATCGCCCAGGATGCGGGGATGACCTTGCGTGCGTGGGTCGTCGGCCAGCTGCTCGCCATGGCGGTCCTGGCGCTGCTGACCGCCCTCGGGCTTTGGATTCTGGGCGTCCCTTACTGGCTGGCGTTTGGTATTTTCACCGGCCTCGTGGCGATCGTGCCGTTCTTCGGCACGCTGGTGTCGACGCTGCTGCCGGCGCTCTTCGTCGTCGCGTCGGGGGACTGGTTCAAAGTGCTGCTCGTGATCATCCTGGGAGTCGTGGTGCACGTGTTCGAAGCGAATGTCGTCGTGCCGCGGATCATGCAGCATAAGGTCGATCTCCCTCCCGTGCTCACGATCTCGAGCGTGCTCATCATGGGAACGCTGCTGGGCCCGATCGGACTGATCGTCGCTGTGCCGTTCCTGTGTGTGGTGATGGTGCTGGTCCGCCACATTCTGCATCGCGAGGTTTACGGCGAGGTCACGGCCGAGCAGGCCGTGCTCCGCCCCACCGCTGAAGCCTGGACCGGCCCGGAGCGCCGGAAGGTGGCCACTCCCGTTAGATGACGACGCCTCACCATCGGTTTCTGATCATCGCGGACGGCGAGTTTGGACCGCTCAGCTCCAAGACCGCCAACTCGTGCATTCGCTACTTTCCCGAGCGTATCGTCGCCGTGCTCGACCGCAAGCAGGCCGGGCAGACCGTCCAGGACGTGCTCGGCTTTGGCGGAACGATTCCCGTCGTGGGCGATTTCGAGCGCGGAATTGCGCAGGGCAAGGGTGCGACGGCGGTGCTCATCGGCATCGCGCCGGCCGGCGGCAAGCTCCCCGACGAATGGAAAGGGTGGTTGCGCTCGGCGATCGAGAAGAAACTCGAGATCTGGAGCGGGCTGCACACCTTCATCGGTGACGATCCGGAGCTCGGGCCGCTCGCCAAGGCGCGCGGCGTGCGCATTCTCGATGCGCGCCGGCCCCCTCCGATCCTGCCGATCGCCGACGGCCGCGCCGCCGAAGTCGATGCGCTCGTCATCCTCGCCGTGGGGTCAGACTGCAACGTCGGCAAAATGACGGCGCAGCTGCAGCTGCGCGACCAGCTCGTGAAGCGTGGGCACCGCACCAGTTTCGTGGCGACCGGTCAGACGGGAATCTTCATCGAAGGCTGGGGCATCGCGGTCGATGCGGTCGTCGCCGATTTCATCGCGGGGGCGGCCGAGCAGCTGGTGCTGCAGGGCGCGAAAGACAACGACATCGTGTTGGTCGAGGGGCAGGGCAGCCTCATTCATCCCGGATACTCGGGTGTGACGCTCGGCTTGCTGCACGGCTCCTGCCCCGATGCGCTGATTCTCTGCCATCAGGTGACACGTACGCACATCGGTGACTATCACGGCCGCGAGCCGTGGGTACCGATCCCGTCCTACACCGAGATGATCGAGATCTATGAGCGCGCGGCGGCGCCCGTGCATCCGACGAAGACGATCGGGATTTGTCTGAACACCTACGATATGGATGAAGCGGCGGCCCGGGACGCGTGCGCGCAGGCGGCCGAAGAAACGGGACTAGCGGCGACCGATCCGGTGCGGTTCGACCCGGCGCCGTTGGTCGATGCGATCATTCGCGAGGCGACGGTGGCGCGGTAGCCGCGCGAGAATTTGGTCTGGTCGGCGGCGATTGGATACCGAATCGCCGCCGATTCATTTGTATGGTGGCGCATGCGATTCATCCATTGCGTGCTCGCCGAGTGGGCGCTGGTCGCTCCCCGTTTCACCCGCACGCGACTCGGCATCTCACTGCTCGCGCTTGGCGCCACGCTGGTCTGGCTCGGCTCACGGGGCCTCGAGCCCGTGACCGTCGCGCTGCTCGCTGGCTCGTTGGGCGCAATTCTCGGCGCGGCCGGAGTCGCGGGGAGCGATAACGAACGTCGCGCACTGGCTACCGCGCTCAGCCATCCCACCACGGCGCTCGCGATTGCAACCGGTCGCTGGGTTGCGCTCACAGGTCCCGCCGCACTCCTCGTCATCGTTTGCACCGCGGCCGTCGCTTGGAGACCCGGCATTGTCGCGGCCGGGATCGTTGCCGCGGGAGCGGTCGGGAGCTGCGCACTGACGCTCGTCATTCCCCTGGGTAATGCCGCTGCGCTCGGCCTCTTCCTTCTTATGGCCCTGGCCGGTGCGGTCGCGCCCGAGCGCCTGGTCGCGATGGCGGACCCGGGTTTCGTGCGCGTCGCCGCCGCGAGCGTCCTTGAGCTCGGTCCCGCGCTGTGGCACTACCGCGATATCGCCACCGGCGACCTGGGCGCGCTGGCCCACGCGCTTGCCTGGACCGGGCTCGGGGTCCTGATGGCCCGTGGGTTCATTGCTCGCCGCCGGTCGTCGTTTCGCTGACGGCTGACCGCTGATGGCTGACCGCTCATGACCGATTACGCCCTTACCCTCTACGACGTCGCGGTGCGTGGGCTCCGGGGCGTGTCGCTCGCGCTCCTGCCCGGCGAGATCGCGGGGGTGGTTGGTCCGGCTGGCGCGGGAAAAACCACGCTACTGCAGGTCGCGGCGGGATGTGTGCACCCCACCAGGGGGGAAGCGTGGGTTTGGGGCTGCCGCATCACGGACGCCACCGCCCGGAAATTCATCGGGTATGCGGCGGACCATGCGGCGTTCCCACGCGCGCTGCGCGTCCGCGAGGTCTTGCTCTATTACGCGCGACTCCACGCCGCGGCCGACCCGGAGCGCGCGCCCCATGGCCTGGTTCGAGAGGCGCTCGAATTCGCTGGGCTGGGCGCGGCTCGCAACCTGCTGGTTGGGGCGCTTGGGCATGCCGACCTGCAGCGGCTCGCCCTGGCCCAGGCCATACTGGGGGGGCGCCGCGTGCTGGTGCTGGATGAGTTCCTTACCAACCTCGATGCCATCGCGCGCCGAGATCTCCGGGGCCGCATTGCGCGGCTCGCCGCGGAAGGCGTCGCTGTGCTCATCGCCGCGCGCGATCCCGCCGCGCTCGAACGCCTCGCGGCGCGGGCGCTGGTGCTCCGGCAGGGACGAGTGGTGCGTGCCGGTCCGCTGCCGGCCCTGCTCGGCGAACGGGTGCTCGAGGTCATCCTGGATGCGCCGCCGCCCGAGCCGCCTCCGGGGTTCACGATCACGGATTCCGGTATTGAGGCACCGCTGGCAGGCCGGACCGTGGAATCGGCGCTGGCCATGTGCCGGGCGCACCGCCTCGCGGTCCGGGCATCACGGGTTCGTGTGAAATCGCTCGAAGAAATCGTGCTGGAAACCCACGACACCCACTAGTACGTTTCGCCGCTAATGGCGGCGCTTCCCCAGGTCTCGCTTTTCAATACGCTGACCCGCCGGATCGAGCCGCTCCAGCCGCTCGCGCCGCCGCGCGTTACGCTCTACACCTGCGGTCCCACGGTCTGGAACTTCGCGCACATCGGCAACTTCCGGACGTTTCTGTTCGAGGATCTGCTGCGGCGCTGGCTCGAGCACGCGGGTTACGACGTCTTTCACATCATGAACCTGACCGACGTCGACGATCGCACGATCAAGGCCGCGCGCCAGGCGGACAAATCGCTGGTCGAGCACACGGCGCCGTTCACCAAAGCGTTCTTCGAAGACCGCGACTACCTGCGGATCAAGCCGGCACACGTGTACACGTCCGCGACACAGTACATGCCGCAGATGATTGCCCTGGTCTCCAAGCTGCTCGAGCGGGGCGTCGCCTATAAAGGAGAGGACGGCTCGGTCTACTTCTCCCTCGCGAAGTTCCCGACCTACGGTCGCCTGTCACGGCTCGACAAGCGCGAGATCAAGGTGGGCGCGCGCGTGGCGAGCGACGAATACGCCAAAGGTGATCCGAGCGACTTCGCGCTCTGGAAAAAAGCCGATGCCGAGGACGAAGCGGTCGGCGCGGCGTGGGACGCGCCGTTCGGGCGGGGGCGTCCGGGTTGGCATCTCGAGTGCTCGGCGATGTCGCTCTCGGAAATCGCCAAGTGCTGCGGCGTGCAAACGCTCGACATCCACGCCGGCGGCATCGATCTGATTTTCCCGCATCACGAAAATGAAATCGCGCAATCCGAAGGCGCGACGGGAAAGCCATTCGCGCGGCACTGGGTGCACGGCGAATTCCTGAACGTGCGCGGCACCAAGATGTCGAAGCGTCACGGAAACTTTCTCACCGCGCGCGATTTGCGAGAGCAGGGCGTCGATGCGGCGGCCGTGCGGTTGTTGTTCTTTCAAACGCATTATCGCCAACCGGTCGACTTCAACGACGAGGCACTGGCCGGGGCCGGCGAAGGAGTGAGGCGTCTGGGAGAATTCCGTGAGCGGCTCGACCGCGAGAGTCGCACACAACAGCGTGACGAACCGTTGAAGCAGACTTCCTCGCTGTTCGAAACGGACGTGCATGCGGCGCTGAACGACGATCTCAACGCCCCGAGGGCGATTGCGGCGTTGTTTGATTTTGTGCGCGTCGCCAACCGCGAGTTGGACCAGCATGGCGGCGGGGCGACGTACGCCCTTCGGGCACTCGACAGCGTGATGCAGGTGCTCGACGTGCTGCCGACGTCCAAGCGCCTCGATCCGGCGCTGGCGAGCTGGGTGGAGGAGCGGATCGCGGCTCGGGCCCAAGCCCGTAAGTCCAAGGATTTCAAGGCTGCGGACGCGATCCGCGCCGAGCTGCGAGCCCGGGGCATCGAGATCGAAGACACGCCGACCGGGACCAAGTGGCGCATCGTCTGACAGGGCCTAAGTCGTTCGAAGTCCGTCCCTTGCCATAGGCCTGTACCCCCTCTAAGATACGAGTCTGTAGGATTCAGGCCTTGACCAGCTGACGTAGCTCAATGGTAGAGCAGCTGATTTGTAATCAGCAGGTTAAGGGTTCGAGTCCCTTCGTCAGCTCACTGCCGAAGCAATGAAGATGTTCGAGGACCCAACAAACCCCGCGCCCGGCGACACGCGGGGTCTGTTGTCAGCGGAAGCGTGGTCCTGAGGGCCCGCAGGGCCCGAAGGATCTCAGAAAGAGGGCGGAAGGCGCGTTGGGCGCGGTGGGGTGCCCGAGTGGCCAAAGGGAGCAGACTGTAAATCTGCCGCGCTTAGCGCTACGAAGGTTCGAATCCTTCCCCCACCACTGTGTGGCGCCGCGGGCGTAGCTCAGTTGGTAGAGCATCAGCCTTCCAAGCTGAGGGTCGCGGGTTCGAGCCCCGTCGCCCGCTCTGTACCAAGAACGCTCGCGTAGCTCAGTCGGTAGAGCGCGTCCTTGGTAAGGACGAGGTCACCGGTTCAATCCCGGTCGCGAGCTCTGGGAACGACGAATTGTTATTGAAGCGAACACTCATCAAGGAATCAGACAGCAATGGCAAAGGCGAAATTCGAGCGCAATAAGCCCCATGTGAACGTCGGGACCATCGGTCACGTCGATCATGGGAAGACGACGCTGACCGCAGCCCTCACCAAAGTCTCGGCCGACAAAG